>JBDTEH010000001.1:0-15971 GCA_039922635.1 Kofleriaceae bacterium
ACATCACACTCGCGTCGGGACAGAACGCGAGATCGATCTCGCAGGTCCGCGCCTTCGCGATGTCGCCGACCTCGTCGCGCGGATACTTCGCGAGGTCCTCGTTCGGCCCGAACTGCGTCGGGTTGACGAAGATCGTGAGGATCACGACGTCGGCGCGTGAACGGGCGGCGCGCAGCAGCTCGAGGTGACCGTCGTGGAGCGCGCCCATCGTCGGCACGACCGCGATCGTCCGGCCGTCGCGCCGGAGATCTTCGGCGCGCGCGCGCATCGCGGCAGGGTCACGGATGATCTCGAACGGTGGGCGCGCGAACGTCACGCCGCGAGCCTAGCAGGTCGTCGCCGCCGTCATGCAGTCCTGCATCTTCATCATCACGTCGCCGGGGCTCATCTGGTCGAGGTCGGCTGCGCAGTCGAGCTTGTCGATCGCCTCGAAGCAGCGCGTCGCGGCATCGCAGGTCGGCGGCGGTGCCTTCGGGAACATCGCGAACGCGTCGCACATCGCGGTGACGGTATCGTCGGGGTTCGGGCAGCTCTCGAGCTTGGTGCACGCGTGGGCGAGCACCGCCTGGAACACCGCGCCACCCGACGGATCGGGTGGATCCGGGACCGGATCGACGGCGGGGGGCTTGGGCGGCAGGGGATCGGGCGTCACGCGGGGCTGCACCGGCGCAGGATCGGCCTGGCTATGGCCACCCCACGGGTCGGCGCCGTTGGTGTTGCCGGCGCCAGGCGGGGGTAGCGGATCGGAATCCATCCGCTCGGGCGCGGGCGGTTGCGACAGCATCTTGCGACCGGCATCGGCCCGGCTGGGTGGCCACACCATCAACACGACCGCGACGACGATCGCGATCGAGGCGAGCACGATGACCACCATCGGCCAGCTCTTCCACGACGCCTTCGGCGCGCGCACGGCGGCGGACTGGCCGGTCACGCGCGGTGGCAACACCGGCCCGGCGTTCGGCGGGTAGCCCGCCGCGATCGGCCCTGGCATTGGCCCTGGCATTGGCCATGGCATCGACCGTGGCACCGGGCGTGGCATCGCGTCGGCGACCGCACCGTTGCCGTGCAACGCCGGCAACGGCAGCGCGGCCGCGGCCCGTCCGGTACGCAGCGGCGACAGGTCCTGCTTGCAATGCTTGCAGCGACCCGCGACGGGGTGGACCAGACCACCGCACAGTGGACAGGGAATGCGCCCGTCGTCGAGGCCGGCCATGTGAGCTAATGCTGTCACTGGATGCATCTCGCTGCAATCCGATCGTGCCGGCGAGGTCAGGGTAACCGTGGCGAGCTGCCCATCTATTCCAGGTGACAACCTGGAGTGGGCCGGCCACAGTGCAGCGAATGCCCGCCGCGCCGCGCGTGAACCACATCGAGGTTCACGTGCCGAATCTCGACCCCCGCCACGACGGCGTACGGATCGCGCAACTCTCCGACATCCACGTCGGTCACATGACACCGGTCTCGCACGTGCGCGCCGCGATCGCCGCCGCGAACGCCGCCCGGCCCGACGTGATCGCGCTCACCGGCGACTACGTCAACTGGCGCCGCCACGAGGCCGGGCTCGCGGGCGAACAGCTCGCCGATCTCGCCGCGCCGCGCGTCGTCGCCGTGCTCGGCAACCACGACTACTTCACGTGGGGGACCGGCGTCGCGAGCGCGCTCGAGCGCAATCACTACGACGTGCTGCGCAACCAGCACACGATGGTCGAGATCAATGGCGCGCCGCTCGCGCTGATCGGCATCGACGATCCGGTGACCCGGCACGACGATCTCGACGGGGCGTTCAAGGGCGTACCGGTGGGGGTGACCAAGGTCGTGCTGTGCCACGCGCCCGACCTCGCGCCGTACGTCGTGCGCCGCGGCGCACCCGATCTGATCTTGTCGGGCCATACCCACGGCGGTCAGATCTATATCAAGGGCATCACCGACCGGATCATGAAGAAGGTCGGGCTGCATTTTCGCCGCGGGCTGTACGAGCTCGGCGACAGCCGGTTGTATGTCACGCCGGGCGTCGGGTTCTCCGGGGTGCGCCAGCGGATCGGCGAGGGTACGGCGGCGGAGGTCGCGGTGTTGACGCTGCGCCAGTGATCGTTGTGACCGCGGAGCCCGAGCCCTTCATGGCTACGAGGTCAACGCGTCAACGTGCACGGCGTCCCCGCCCGACGCGCTGCGTGGTGGTCGCGTAGGTGGCCCACGGATCGGGCTGCTCGAGCCGCGCGGGCAGCGTCTTGATCGTGAAGCGATCCGGTGTCACACCAGCGGCGAGCTCCTGCCAGGTGATCGGGGTGGCGATCGGAGCGCCGGGGCGCGCGCGCGGCGAATACGGCGCGACGAACGTGGCGCCTCGGCCGTTGCGCAGGTAATCGATGAAGATGCGGCCCTTGCGGTGGGTCTTCGCGATCCTGGTCGTGAAGGCGGTCGGTTGGCGACGCTCCAGCTCCTCCGAGACAGCCTTGGTGAACGCCTTGAAGTCGTGCCAGTCGAGCTCGCGCTCGACCGGCACGCACACGTGCAGGCCCTTGCCTCCAGTCGTCTTCACGAAGCTCTCGAGATCGTGCTCGTGCAACAGCCCGCGTAGCTCGATCGCGGCGAGTGCGACGCGCTCCCACGCCACGCCGAGATCGGGATCGAGATCGAATACCATCATATCGGGGCGCTCGACGTGGTCGACGTGCGTGCCCCAGGTGTGGACCTCGAGCGTGCCGAGCTGCGCGAGCGCGACGAGGCTGGGCTGGTCGTTCACCGCGATGTGATCATGCCAGCGGCCATGCAGCTTCTCGCCGTGGAGCTCGAACGTCAGCTTGCCGGCCACGAGGCCTCGGCGCGCGGCTTCGTCGCCGCCATCGGGCGCCCAGCTGCCGCGATCCCAGACCGAGACCGCCCCGCCGCCGTACTCGCCCGCCGGGATGATGCCCTCGAAGTCATGATAGTCGAGCGGGTGATCCTCGGTGCGCGCGGCGAGCCGGCGCTGGTTCGGCGCCAGCGACGGGCCCTTCGGCACCGCCCACGACAGCAACACGCCGTCGAGCTCGAGCCGGAAATCGTAGTGCATCCGGCGCGCGGCGTGTTGCTGGATCACGTAGCGATGGCCATGGGCTGCGGCTCGAGCGCCGCTCGGTTCGGTGGTGAGGTCGAAGTCCCGCTTCGCGCGATACGTCGCGAGCTTCATGCTGGGTTTAGCCATGAGTAGATCTTCATCGCTGCGGATCGTGCTCGATCGACCACGCGGCGGCATCTCGTCCGTTGCCGCTGTCGAGGCGCACAGTGGTCGCATCACGCACGGCGGCGTCACGAATCAGAGCATCGTTCAATACGCCGCTATCGTTCGGCACCGGTTGCGCTGTTCGCACTGCGACCGACGCGGGCGCAGCGGTCGCGGAGCGCTCCACCGAGCGCGGACACCCGGTCGCGAGCGCGACGAGTCCGGCGAGCAAGAACCAGCGAAGTGCGCCCATGACTGATTGGTAAAGCAGTTCTCGTGCCACACCTCTGCGGCTCGGCGAAGCGGTCGCCATCGGGGACCGGCGCACGCCGTGGCGGACACGCACGCTTCAGCGGCGGTCCGTGATCGTCACGGGCGGGCGGACGCGCGGCGCTCTTGTTCGTACAGGCGTAACGCGAACGCACCGGCCGGCGTCGCGCGCCATGCGTCGATCTGGGTGGTCGCGGCGCCGAACAGCTCGCGCGGCGGCAGGCCTACGTCGAGCTGCTCGGGCAGGAGCACCGGCGCCGCGAGGGAGGCGAACGCCAGATCCGCGACCGTGAAGCGATCTCCGACGAGGTAGCGCCGGCCATCCGCGAGCCGCGCCGCGACGCGTGCGAACGTGTCCTCGATCTTGACGAGCGAGCGCGCCACGCCCTCGGGCGTCACGTTGAGGCCGCGCCCGATCGTCCGCATCGCGAGCGGGCGCATGATGCGAAGGCCGAGCGCTTGCCAGCGCGGCACGCGGGCTCCGAGGTACGGCACGACGCGTGGCTCGGCGATCAGCTGGGCATAGCCCCAGCGCCGGGTCGCCGGCCCGAGCTGGCGATCGAAGTCGTCTTCGAGCGCGAGCGCGTCGTCGCGCTGCGCGGGATCGTCCGGCACGAGCGTACCGGGTCGCTGGGCGTCACACCACGCCACGATCTCGGTCGAATCGGTGAGCACGGTGGTGCCGGCGATCAGCACCGGCACGGTCTTGGTGCGCGACGCGCGAAACGTCGCGAGGTACGAGAACAGCGGGAGGTGTGCGCGCTCATCGAACGCGATGCCGCAGCGGTCGAGCGCCCAGCGCGCCTTCTCGCAGTAGTGCGAGAACGAGATCGTGACGAGGGTCGGGGTCATCGGGTCCTGCGCGCCATCGCGCCGCGCATCATGTCCGTGAAGCCACCCTGACCCTCGGCGAGCATCGCATCGAGCTCGCGGCCCACGCCGGTCAGCTTCTTGCGCGCGGGGAACGCGAGCACCGAGAAGATACCCATCGTGATCACGAGCGACAATCGGATCCCGGCCATGCCGAGCCACCCGCCGGCGCCGAACCCGAGCACGGCGATGCGCAACAGCGTGCCGAGCGGCTCCTGGATATCACCGAACAGCTGGCGCGGCGCGAGCACCGGCGGCGGCTGCGTGGTCAGCGCGCGCGCTTGTTCGCGCGACGTGCGCGCCGGCCGCGCGCGCGCGAGCATCGCGACGACCTCTCGTGCGCGCTGCGGGCGCTTGTCCGGATCGGGCTCGGTCATCGCTTCGAGCACGGCGCGGAAGCTCGGCTCGAGCGCCGGCAGGTGCTTCGCGAGATCCATGCGGAGCCCCTTGCGCGGCACGTCCTCGGGCTCGATGCCGCTGGCGAGCGCGACCATCGTCGCGCCGAGCGCGTACAGATCCGTCGCCGGTATGACCTGGCCGTGCAGCTGCTCCGGCGCCATGTAGCCGTACGTGCCGACGATCGTCGAGCCACCGCCTTCGCGCGCGGCCTCGAGCACGCCGCCGAAATCGACGAGCGCGCACCGGCCGTCGGGCGCGCGGACGATGTTCGACGGCTTGATATCGCGGTGGATCACCGGTGGCGAGCGCGTGTGCAGGTAGTCGAGGATCTCGAGCACGCGGATCAAGATGTCGCGCAGCTCGACCTCGGACAGCCGGTGCCGCTTCGCGAGCTCGCGCAGGTTCTCGCCCGGCACGCGCTGCATGACGAGGTTGAACGTGCCCGGCGGCTCCTCGAGGGTCGCGTAGTGGCGGGGCACGCCCGCGTGGCGCAGCTGCGACAGGACCTTCGCCTCGCGCTCGAACAGCTCGAACGACTTCCAGGTGCCGCGCGGGGTGATGCGCTTCACGACAACTTCGCGATCCTCGGCGCCTTTCGCTTTGACGTCTTGCGCGAGGAACAGCTCGCCTTGCGAGCCCTTGCCGACTTGCGCGCCGAGCCGGTAGCGGCCGCCGATCAGCGGTCCTGTGGCCCGCTGTGGATCTGGCGCCATGCGCTGCTGTTTAGCATGGTGGCCCCGTCGAAAGCCTTCAGAAGTCGTCGCTCTTCGCGTAGTGCGCTTCGAGCTCGTCGGCGACCTGCGCGAGCGCGTGCAGCGGGATCTCGAACTGGTCGGGCTCCATGTTCTCGAGTGCGAGCGAATAGAGCAGGCAGTAGTCACCCTCCTGGTCGAGCGCGAGCGCGCCGATCGCCATCTCCTCGTTCTTGCGGAGCGCGACTCCAGGGTCGAGCTGCGCGCCCTTGCACACGTACGAGCGCATCTCGATCCAGTCCTTGCCGAACGCCGCGAACCGGGTGATGCCGACCTTCTGGGTCCGGCCGGTCTCGAGCTCGAAGACCAGCGAGAAGTCATCCTCGCCGTCATCGTCGAGCGTGTACTTGCCGCGTGCGTAGTCCTTGAGCTCTCGCCAGGTCGGCATCTCGCGACCGTAGCCTAGTCGGCGTAGGGAGCGAACGCCGCGCTCGACTTCTTGTTCGCGTTGAACGCCGCGAGCTCCGCGACCGTGTAGGCCGCGCCACCGGTCATCCGGTCCTTGATGAAGCCGACGATCATGCGGCGGGCGGCCGCCCCGCCGGCGACCAGCTCGTCGCTGCCGGTCTCGGCGCATTCGTCCCACATCTCGAACAGCGCCTGCTTGCGCTCGGCGACGCCGGTGGTCCGCGCCCACAGGTACGTCAGGTCTTGCTGGGCGATCACCGCCGACTGCGCGAGCTGGCGCGCCTGGTACGTCTTGCCGATCTCGAAGCGCTCGTCGCGCGTCCCATCGAGCATGCGCAGCTTGTTCGCGGCGTAGGGATCGTTGCCAAACTTCTTCATCAGGATTTCGGTCGGATCGTAGCGGCGCTTCTCGACGAGGTGGGCCGTACCGTCTGGATCGACCTTCCCCGTGAAGGTCGCGTGGTCCGCTTCGTAACCGGCGCCGTCGTGCTGGAGCTCGTGATCGTCGCGCGCGTCCATCGCGCTGACGTAGCGCATGCGCTCCGCGGTGACCTGGTCGGGCGAGTGGTTCGCGATCCACCGCGGGTTGCCGAGGTTCGCGGCGGAGGCCACGATGTCGTCCTCGATGCGCTCGCCCTCGATCGCCTTGGGCTGGAGCGGCTTCGAATTCGCGAGGAAGCGCGCCATGAAGTCGTCCGACATGCCTTTGGGCTCGGGCTGCCGCATCGTCATCAGCGCGCTCTGCGGTCGACGTTGCGGTCGGGTCGTCGGCTCGGTCCTGGTCGCGGCGCCGGTGGTCGCACCGCTGGTCACTCCAGTCGACATGTGGTGTGCGCCAACACGGGCTGCGCCGGCATGCGCAGCGTCGGTGACAGCGGGAATCGCCGCCACGGTGTGGTCGTCGAGCAACGCCACCGCGAGCGGCTCGACCTCGACCTCGGTGACGGCGACCAACGGGGGTGGCACGGCAGCAACTGCTCGCAACGGCTGAGGTTTGTGGAGCTTTACCCACGCGAGGACCGTGCCGTGGAGCGCCAGCGAGATCAGCAGGCCAGCACCGATGCGACCGATGCGACCGATGCGAGCGATGCGAGCGGGCACGATCCGCATGACGTTACGACTCCGAACCCTCGGAGATCGTTGCCGCGCCGGGCTCCCGCGAGAAGATCGACACCTCGGTCACGAGCGTTGACACATGCAAGCACATGCCCTCTTCTGGAGCCCTGTTCCGACGCCTGTTCCGGACTACCGGCGATCGCGACCTGCGCGCCGCGCGGGTCGGCGACCGGGCGGCGATCGAGCGGTTCTACGACGCCCACGTCGAGGGTCTCTACGCGTTCGTGTTCTTTCGTGTCGGCCGCGACGTGACGCTCGCGGAGGACGTCGTCCAGGAGACGTTCGCGAAGGCGCTCGCGCGCACCGCCGACTACGATCCGGGGCGCGGCTCGGTCGGTAGCTGGCTCGCGGTGCTGTCGCGCAACGTGATCCGCGACCACCTGCGCGAGCATCGCCGCGCCGACCAGTTGCTCGAGGTCTGGGATCGGATCGACGCGACCCTCGCGCAGACGTTCGCCGCGATGGCCGAGCGGCCGTTGCCGGGCGAGGTGCTCGAACGCGCCGAGACCCGCGACCTCGTCCACATGGCGATCGCGAACCTGCCCGAGCAATACCGCAGCGCGCTGACCCGCAAGTACGTCGACGGCGAGACGCTCGAGACGCTCGCCCACGACCTCGGCATCTCGGTCGATGCCACCAAATCCCTGCTCGCCCGGGCGCGGCGTGCGTTCCGCGACACGTTCGCGGCGCTGTCGGTCCACTTCTCGGAGGCTCTATGACCGAATCCAAGGACGTCCTCGAGCACAACGTTCGCGGCTTGATCGAATCGGGCGGTGAATCACCGCGCATGGCCGCCGCCGCGCGCGGACGGATCCGCGAACAGCTGGTCGCGAAGTTCGCGGCGCCGGCCGTAGCGGACCGCACCGACAGCTCCACGCTGCCCGCGCAGGCTCGGCGGGCGCGTGTGCCGCGGTTCGCGCTCGGGGCCGGCCTCGTCGCGACGGCCGCGGTCGCCGCGATCGCGCTGCACTTCGCCGGTGGCCACGGTGCTGGCGTCGCCGCGATCGGCGACGGCGCGCACACGCTCGCCGATGGCACGACGTACATCGCCCGGCCCGGTGCGACCGTCGCCGTGCTCGGGCCCCGCGAGGTCCGCGTCACCGGCGCGGTGTTGCTCGATGTCGTGCCCGGCAAGGGCACCTTCGTGGTCGACACCGCGCGCGGCCGGATCGAGGTGCTCGGCACGCGATTCGTCGTCGACGGTGCGCCGGATCAGACCTCCGCGGCCGTCGTGCGCGGCGAGGTCAAGCTCGCGAGCGCGAGCGGCGAGGTCGTGTTGCACGCGGGCGAGCAGGGCATCGCGATCCCCGGCCAGGCCCCGATCCGCGGTCCCGCGCCGCGGCTCAGCCACCTCGTGTCGTGGGCGCAGCAGGCCCGCCACGCCGAGGAACATGCGCTGCCGGTGCATCACGGCACGCTGTTCGCGCGCGATCCCGGCGTGCGCTCGCACCCGCCGTGGGGCGAGGAGTATCCGCTGCCGATCAAGCAGCTCACGGTCGACGTCACGGTCGAGGATCAGGTCGCGCGCGTCGCGCTCGATCAGACCTTCCACAACAACGCGGCACAGGATCTCGAGGGTGTGTATCGCTTCGCGATCCCACCGGACGCGGCGCTCCAGCGGCTCGCGATGTACGTCGACGGCAAGCTCACCGAGTCGGCGGTCGTCGAGCGCATGCGCGCGCGGCGGATCTACGAGGAGCTGGTCTACCGGCGCGTCGATCCCGCGCTGCTCGAGTGGGCGGGGACCGGGCGGCTGGCGCTGCGGGTCTATCCGGTGAAGGCGCACGAGGACAAGCGCCTGATGCTCGCGTACACGCAGAGCCTGCCGAAGCTGTACGACGACTACACGTTGACCGTGCCGCTCCCCGAGGTCGACGAGGCGGTCGGCGCGTTCGACGTGGCGGTGCGCCTCAAGGGCTGTGGCAACTGCGAGCTCGCCTCGACGAGCCATTCGATCACGACCGAGCGCTCGGGCGACGACGCGATCGTGAAGGTCCACCGCGAGCACGCCGCGATGGGCGACTCGTTCGTGCTGCACGTGCGCGACACGCGCCAGCGCTCGACCGTCGCGACCGCACGCGATGGCGGCGACACGTTCATGCTCGTGCGCGCGCCGGTCGCGCTCGACGCGAACCCCGCGCCGTACAAGCCGCGGACCTGGATCGTGCTCGACGACGTCTCGGCCTCGCGCGGGACGCCCGAGCTGCGCGCGCAGCGCGACCTGATCGAGGCATTCCTGAAGGAGCTCGACGAGAACGACAAGATCGGCGTGATCGCGTTCGATGTCGCGGCGCGCACCAAGCTCGCGCCGACCCGGGTGATGGACGTCGACCACGCGGCACTCCGCCAGGCGCTCGCGCACGAGGGCGGCGTCGGCGCGACCGACTTCGGGGTCGCGCTCCAGGCCGCGACCGCACAGCTCGCCGGTGTCGATCCGGACAGCGCGATGATCGTCTATCTCGGCGACGGCCTGATCACGAGCGGTACATCGTCGGGCACCCAGGCCGGGCTGGACGGGTTGCGCGCCGAGCTCGCCGACAAGGCGCACTTCATCGGCGTCGGGGTCGGCGATGGTCCGGATACCCAGACGCTCGGCGCGCTCGCGGCCGCGACCGGCGGCTACGCGACGACGTTCGATCTGTCCGACGACCTCGGCTGGCGCGCGTTCGACCTGGTCGCGGCGTTGCACACCGCGCGCGTCACCGGGCTCGAGGCCAAGCTCGTCGACGCCACGGGCGAGCTCGTGCCGGCGACCGCGTACCTCGGCTCGCCGCAGCTCGCCGAGGGTGAACAGCTCGAGCTCGTCGCGAAGCTGGCGAGTGACAAGACCGCGAGCGCGGTCCAGTTGACCGGCACGCTCGCTGGCGCGCCGTGGCAGCAGACGATCCAGCTCGGGGCCGCACGACCGCACGCGGGCTACTTGCCGCGGCTGTGGGCGCAGCGCCACATCGCCGCGCGCTTGCTCGCGAAGCACGAGCCCGTCGTGCTCGCCCCCTGCATGCAGACCCGCGGCAACGCTCCGTGCCCGACCGAGGCGGAGGCGCGCGAAGCACGCGACGAACAGATCCGCCGCGAGGTCGTCGCGCTCGGCAAGAAGTACTTCTTGCTGTCGCGGCACACCTCGCTGCTCGTGCTCGAGAACGACGCGATGTACGCGCAGTACGGCGTGACCAAGGGCGCCGGGGACACCTGGGCGCCCTACGCGCTGCCGGCGACGATCCCGGTCGTGCGCACGCCGACGCCGACGCCGACGCTCGCGATCGCCGACGACGCGGAGCTCGTGCGGGCGCCGCTCCAGGTGTTCTATGACTTCGGCGGCCTGTACGACCAACAGCAGCGCGCCACCCAGATGTTCGCGCGGGATCTGCAAGGCGACGACGCCGTCCCGAGCATCGGCGCTACGCTCGATACGCGCGGCGTCGATCGCGCCGTGCTCGACCGCACCGTGGGTGGGGAGCTCGCCAAGGCCAAGGACAAGACCACGACGCGCACGACGGCCGACACCGCGTCGATGGCGGAGGCCAAGCCGAGCGGCGAGGCGACCCCGCTCGACGCCGTCACGACCGGCCCGATGGCGCTCGACGAAGGCAAGGCCGGCAAGGACGACCTCGACTTCAAGCAGCTCGACGACGCCGCGCTCGAGGGCGGGCTCGTCGCCAGTATCGGCCATGGCGCGGGGACCGGCCAGGGCTTCGGCATCGGCTCGGGCCGCGGAGGCGGCGACTGGAGCGCCGGTTGGTATGGCCCGCAGTCGTTCACGACGCTGTTCGCGAGCCCGAGCGCGCCGCAGCTCCACGACCTGACGGGGTTCGTGCCCGCGTTGTTCGACGATGCCGCGGATCGCCTGCGCCGAGGCCTCGGCAAGCCGCTGCCCGGCGCGGGTGGCCAGCTCAGCGACGCGGCACGCGCGCTGCTGACCAAGGCGCGCGCGCTGCCGAGTGGCGTGTATCGCTGGGGCGACCGCGAGCTCGCGGTCGACGCCGCGCACCGGTTCGGCTGGAGGCGGACCACCGGCGATAACCTCGCCGAGACCGCCGTGTATGACGGTGCGACCTGGATGCGGCGGTACGCCGAGCTCGGGCTCGAGGTCGTTCGCCCGATCGCGGCCGACGACCTCGCGCTCGGCCTCGCGTACTTGCCGATCTGGATCGCGGACCCGATGCACTACGCGCGGTACTTCGACGTCACCGCGAACGGCCGCGAGGTCACGCTCGCGACCCACGGCAAGCCGGTCTACGTGCTCGCGTTCGACGCGCAGGCGCGGCTGGTGGCGGTGCGCGACGGCGCGGGCACGACGCTGCTCGAGATCGCGTGGGGCCTCAGCGGGCCGATGGCGGCCAAGCTCGGCGGCGAAGCGATCACCGTCGGGTTCACGCCGGAGCCGATCGCGGATGCCGGCGCGTGGGCGCACGGCAGCACCGCGGCGGGTGTCACCGTCGAGCTGCCCGGTCACACGATGGACTACTGGCGTACGCAGGTGGCGGCACAGCAGGTCGGCTCGCCGGCCTGGCGGCGTGCGGAGCGCCAGTCGATCGTCGCCTCCGCCGCGCAGCACGACCCTGCGAGCGCGTATGACGCGTTCGTGCAGCTCCGCGATCACGGCGGCGTGGAGCTCGGTGACCTCGTGCTCGCGAGCGCGGGGCTCGTGCAGGGCGCGAACGACGAGCTCGTGACCAAGCTGCTCGCGAGCTTCCCGGACCAGCCGGTGGCCGCGTACATCGCGACCCAGCGCGCCTACAGCAAGCACCCGGTGCCGTCCGCACTCCACGGCGCGACGGGGACCGGCCTGGTCGGGGCGCTCGCGCAGCTCCGGCTCGTCGATGCGCAGCTCGCGGTCCGAGATGCGAACGGTGCGGCGGCGACGCTCGACGCGATGCCGGCGGCGGCGACCGAGCTCCGGCTCGCGGCGGCCTCGGCCGCGGCGCAACACTGGGACCTGCCGCTCGCGCCGTTGCTTCACATGTGGGACGCGGTCGCTGTCGGCCCGGCCCAGAACGTCGTGCGCATGCAGGCGGCGGCGCTCGCGTACAGCCGCGGCGATTACGAGCTCGCGGCACAGCGCATCGCGCGGCTCGTCGAGCAGCTCGATCTCGATGCCGCGCCGGCGCAGCTCGCGAACGCGCAGTACTACTTCACCCAGTCGCGGCGGGGCACCGCCGGCTGGGAGCTGGTCTACGCGCAGTGGCGCGCCAAGGTGCTCGCGGGCTCGTCGTATGACCACGCGATGGCGCTGCTGCCGGCCGCGCACCAACACCAGGACAGCTTGCCGGTGCTGGCGCGCGCCGCGGAGCTCGCCGGGGACGCGACGGAGCGTCAGGTCGAGCTCGCGCGGATGGCGCTGACCTACGGTCAGACCGGATGGGCGCGCGCGCGGGTCCAGGCACTCGTCGCCAGGTCGCCGAGCCGCGAGGTCTATCAGCTCGCGGCGCAGATCGCGCAGAGCACCGGCGATCTCGCCGAGGCGCTGACCGACCTCGAGCGCGCGCAGGACCTCGGGGGCGGCGGCCGCGTCGGCCTCGCGACCCTGCGCGCCGAGCTCGCGCAGATCCTCACCGTCGCGCAGCAGCTCGCGCAACAGACCCTGGGTGCCGAGCGCGACCGGGTAGTGCAGCGCGCGCTGCACTGGGGCGAGCGCTGGCGCGCGGTCGACCCCGGCAATCCGCAGATCGATCGCATGCTCGGTGACCTGCTGCTCGCGGTCGGTGACGAGGCCGGCGCGTGGCGGCAGCTCTCGACGGTGATCGAACGCGATCCCTGGTCGGGCACGGGCTACATGACGGTCGCCGAGACGTTCGAGCGCCGCGGCAAGGTCGCCGACTCGCTGCCGTACTGGCAGCAGGCGATCGTGATCGACCAGACCAACCCGACGCCGCGCCTTCGCAAGGCACAGGCGTTGATCGCGCTCGGTCGCGCCGACGACGGCGAGCGCCTGCTCCACGACATCACCTCGCAGACGTGGCACGACGTGTGGAGTGGCGTCGTCTACCAGGCGCAGGCGCTCGAGCGCCGCCCGAAGTAGCGCCCGGCACCGGCGGTGCGGCGATCAGACAATGGTAATCTGGAGCGTGCCGACCGACGGCGAGCTCGAGCTCCAGTTCTACGAGCAGTTCCTGTGGAGCCGCGGCCTCGAGCCGTACCCCGTGCAGGAGCAGGCGATCAGCGCGATCTTCGCGGGCAAGAGCCTGCTCGTCACGGTGCCGACCGGCACCGGCAAGACCCTGATGGCCAAGGCCGCGCTGTTTCGGGCGTTCCATCGCAACGAACGCGCGGTCTACACCACCCCGCTGCGCGCGCTCACCGAGGAGAAGTACCGCGAGCTCGGCGCCGATTTCGGCGAGGGCAACGTCGGGTTCGCGACCGGCGATTACAAGGTCAACCGCGAGGCGCCGATCCAGGTCGAGGTCGCCGAGATCCTGTGGAACCGGATCGTGGCCGACAAGGCGGTCGCGCCGGCCGACGTCGTGGTGATGGACGAGGGCCATTACTTCAACGATCCGGAGCGCGGCTACGTGTGGGAGCAATCGATCATCGGGCTCGATCCGCGCGTCCAGCTCGTCATGTTGTCGGCGACCGTCGGCCACCCCGAGAAGTTTTGCCAGTGGGCCGAGGTCACCCGGCGGATCCCGATGGAGCTCGTCGATTCGCGCGAGCGCAAGGTCCCGCTCGTCCACGAGTTCCGCGAGGAGATGCTGATCGAGACGGTCAAGGGCCTCGCGTTCTCCGGCGACGTGCCCGCGATCGTGTTCGTGTTCGGCCGCGAGCAGTGCTTCGAGGTCGCGCGGCTGATCAAGTCGTGCCGGCGGTTCACGACCGACGAAGAGAAGGCGCAGGTCGAGAAGCTGTGCGACGAGGCACTGTTGCCGGCCGGCGCCGCGAAGCAGCTGCGGCCGCTGCTCACGCACGGCATCGGCATCCATCACGCCGGCATCCTGCCGCGCTACAAGCAGCTCGTCGAGCAGCTCGCGCTCGAGCGCCTGATCAAGTTCGTGGTGTCGACCGAGACCATCTCGGCCGGCATCAACCTGCCGGCGAAGACGGTCGTGTTTCCAGCGCTGCGCAAGTTCATCAAGAAGGAGCCCCGGATCATCACCGCGGCCGAGTATCACCAGATGGCAGGGCGCGCCGGCCGGCCGCAGTTCGACGACAAGGGCCTCGCGATCACGCTCGCGCCCGAGCAGGTCGTGAGCGAGCTCAAGAAGGAGCTCAAGGACGCCGCGAAGCGCCCCGCCTACGACGAGGGCAAGGTCAAGCGCAGCGTCTACGGCCGCGCACGCGCGGACGCGCAGAAGCACGGCGACGTGATCTGGACGCCCGAGGTTCACGCCGAGCTCGTCCAGGGCGAGCCCGCCGAGCTGCGCAGCAAGACCAAGATCACCGCGGAGCAGGTCCTCGCGATCGGGTTGCCCGATCTCGAGAAGACCGGGCTCGGCATCGACGGGCCCGCCGTTGCTCCCAAAACCGAAGCCGAACAGCGGATGGCCACGGCCGAGGCCTCGCTGCCGCCGTCGATGCGGCTCGACATCGTGACGGTGATCGACAACCTGCTGCTCGGCGATCACGACCGCAAGGAGCTGTTGAAGACGCTGTCACAGCTGATCGCGAACATGCGCGCGCTCGGCGTGCTCGACGAGCACGGCCACCAGGTCTCGGGCCAGATGATCCGCGAGCTCCAGGGCATGGACGCGCTGCTGATCTGGTTCATCCTCTACAACCACCAGCTCGACTACATCGAGCTCCGCGAGCTGGTCGAGTATCTGATCGATCACGACATCATCCAGCGCAAGCTCGATCACAAGGGCGAGGACGAGAAGCGCGAGTGGATGCGGACCAAGCTGCGCGAGCTGCGCATGGACAACCCGCACGTCACCTGGGACGACGTCGAGGCCGCGTGGGACAAAGAGCACCCGCGGGTGCTGACCAAGATCGAGCTGATCCACCAGGAGTTCTCCTCGAAGGTGCCGCACCCCGAGCTCCACGGCGGCAAGAAGGCGAAGTCGACGTGGGCGCAGCTCGAGGACTCGGGCGCGAACTTCCTCGAGTTTGTCGAGAAGCACGGGCTCGAGCACGAGGAGGGAAATCTGTTCTCGTACCTCGTGCGCGTGATGAACTTCGCGAACAAGATGGGCGAGGCCTCGCAGCTGAGCGAGCTCGCCGACATGGGCGAGCGCGTGCGCGCGCTGCTGGCGCGGATCGATCTGCGCATGGTCGAAGGCCGGCGATGGGGCGGTTAGCGGCGGGGGTGGTCGCGGTCGCGGTCGGGGCCGCGCTGTGGAGCTGCGCGAAGCATCGAGACGCGCCGCGGTCGCCGCTCCAGGATGGCGCGGTCGTGGCGATCGCGATCGATGCGGCCCCGATCGCGATCGATGCCCCTCCACCGCGCGAGCCGCCGACCGCGACCAAGGTCGTCGTCGGTGCACACGCGGCGTGTGCGATCCTGTCCGACGCGACGGTGCGCTGCTGGGGCGGCAACTTCGAGGGCCAGCTCGGCGACGGTTCGACGCGCGGTTCGACCGTGCCGATGCAGCCGAACGTGCGCGGCGTCGAGGATCTCGTGATGGGCGATGACTTCGCGTGCGCGCTGCTCGACGACTCGTCGGTGGTGTGCTGGGGCAAGCTCGGCTACGGCAAGGAGCACCGCTTGCTCGCGCCGGCGGCGGCGCCGGGGGTGCGCGGGATCGCGCGGATCTTCGCCGTCGGCGGCGCGGCGTGCGCGACCGCGAAGGCCGGCGCGCTGGTGTGCTGGGGAGATGTCGACGCCCGCGGCCACGTCACGACCAGCGGCAACTCCCACGCGCCGACGCCGGTACCGGGGCTCGCGCACGTGAGGCTGCTCGCGGCGCACGCCGCGGTCGATGACGCGCGCGTGCTGTCGACCTGGACCGACGGCGGTGCCCCGGTGGCGACCGCGATCACGAACGCCGTGGAGCTCGCCGAGCGCGACCTGCCGTGCGTGC
>JBDTEH010000002.1:0-14726 GCA_039922635.1 Kofleriaceae bacterium
CGACGATGTTCTTGACCAGGCGCGCGACCCCGGCGGTCTCGGCGCGCGACTTGACGACGATCGCCGGGTGACCGTCGAGCTCGCCGATCTCGCCGACCGCGAGCTGCGCTTCGCCCGCGAGGACACCGTCGAGGTGGACGTCGAACACCATCGCCTCGCCCGGGATCAGGCCGAGCTCGTGGCGCGCCTCGGCGCTGCCAGATGCCGGCGCGGCGGGTTGGGGCGGCAGGGTCATCGCCTCGGCACCGGCGCAGCCGGCCAGCGCCCCTGCCACGCCGACGATCGCGAGGACCCTCATGCCTACAAGGATGGACGAACCTGGGAAACGAGCAAGTGGTAGCCTCGATCCGTGAAGGGCGTCACGCCATCGGTTGGCATCACACTCGGCGATCCGGCTGGGATCGGTCCGGAGATCGTGGTGGCGACGCTCGCGGTGACGGCGCCGGCTCGCCTGGCGCGCTGCACCATCTACGGTGATCGCGCCCCGCTCGAGGCTGCCGCGCAGCGCCTCGGCCTCGCGCTCCCGGACCTGCGGATCGTCGGTGCCGGGGCCGGCGATCGCGCGATTCCAGGCAAGCCCGACGAAGCGTGCGGCGCCGCCCAGGTCGGCTACCTGCGCGACGCGGTCGACGCTGCCAAGCGCGGCGAACACGCGGCGCTGGTCACCGCACCGATCTCGAAGACCTGGGCGCGCCGGGGCGGCTTCCAGTATCTCGGCCACACCGAGATGCTCGCCGACCAGCTCGGCGCCCGCGATGTCGCCATGTTCTTCGTCGGACCCAAGCTCAAGATCGCGCTCGCGACCGTGCACCGCCCGCTCGTCGAGGTCGTGCTCGAGCTCACGACCGATCGCGTGCGCCGCGTGATCGAGCTCGTCGCCGCATCGCTCGCGGGCGACTTCCGGGTCGCCGCGCCCAGGATCGGCGTGGTCGGGCTCAACCCGCACGCGGGCGAGGACGGCCTGCTCGGCGACGAGGACGCCGACATCATCGCGCCGGCGCTCGTCGAGCCGTGTGGCGCGGCCGTGCTGTCGGGACCGCTGGTCCCCGATGCCGCGTTTCGCGATCTCCTGCACGGCAAGTACGACGCGGTCGTCGCGATGTATCACGACCAGGGGCTGATCCCGGTCAAGCTGATCGACTTCGACGAATCGGTCAACGTCACGCTCGGGCTGCCGATCATCCGCACGTCGCCCGATCACGGCACTGCCTACGACATCGCCGGCAAGGGCATCGCGCGCTCGATCTCGATGCAGCGCGCGCTCGCGCTCGCGGTCGAGATGCTCGACGCGCGCTGAGCGACGCGAGCTAGTACATCGCGCGCAGCGCTTCGGAGTCGCTGATGATCACCTTGCGGCCCTCGGTCGCGATCAGATTGCGGCGCTTGAACTGCGACAGCGTGAGCGAGACGGTCTCGCGGGTCGAGCCGATCAGGTTCGCGAGCTCCTGATGGGTGATCTTGAGCGCGACGAGCGTGCCGCGCGCGTCGTCGACCCCGTACTCGCCGGCGAGCTTGACCAGGAGCTCGGCGAGCTTGGACGACACGTCGCGGAACACGAGCGCTTCGACCTTGTTCTCGAGCTCGCGGCGCCGCACGATCATGAGGCGGGTCATCGCGAGGCCGAGCTGAGGATGCGAGTGCATCAGCTCTTCGTAGTGGATCCGATCGATCTCCGAGAGCAGGGCGTTCTCGACGGCCTCGGCCATCTCGGTGCGCGGCCCGCCGTCGAGCAGGCAGCTGTCGCCGAACAGCTCGCCGGGGCCGTGATAGGCGAGCGTCAACGACTTGCCGTCGCGCGTGACCTTCGAGACCTTGATGCGACCGCCGTGGACGAGGAATAGCGAGCGCCCGGGGTCGCCGGGCAGGTAGATCACATCGCGGCGGCGTGCTTCGCGGAGCTCGACGCGCTCGGACATGCGAGCGATCGCGTCTGGCCCTAGATCCGCGATCAGCGGAACCTTGCGCAAATACCAGAGCACGCGCTTGGGGTCGGTCACCTCTAAAGTGTAGCAACGCTCAATAAAATATGGGCGTTGGTCGTGCGTCTTACCGTAATATCACCGCGCAAATTCAACTGGTTACGACCATTACTGAGATCGCTCCTACGGTTCAGACCGCGATGTCACTTGGCTCACCGGACACCCCGATCCGCACGACGACGTCGCGCCACGCCGGGTCACGCGCCATCCGTTCGGCAAGCGGGGCCACGATCAGATCCTCGATCGTGCGGCGCAGCGGGCGTGCGCCGAGCTTGGCGTCGTGACCGAGCTCGGCGAGGCGCGCGCGCGCACGCGCCGAGAGCACGAGGCGCAGGTTGCGCGCGATGAAGCCCGGCCGCGCACGCAGCTTCTCGAGCTCGAGCTCGACGATCGCCTCGAGGGCGGGCGGCGGTAGCGGACGGAACGGGATCACCGCATCGAGGCGGCCGAGCAACTCGGGCCGAAAGAAGCTCTTGATCGCGTTCGACGGATCGGGAGGTGCCTCGGGATCCGACGAGAACCCGGCGGGGCGCGGATCGGCGGCGCCGAGGTTCGTCGTCATCACGATCAGCGACATCCGGAAGTCGACGAGCCTGCCAAACGCATCGGTCAAGCGGCCATCGCCGAGCACTCCGAGCAAGAGATCGAAGGCGGCGTCCGCGGCCTTCTCGATCTCGTCGAACAGGACCACCGACAGCGGCTGGCGGCGGATCCGGTCCGCGAGCGAGGTCCCGGCGGGCGAGGGCGTGATCAAGCGCGCGATCGCGGCGCCGGTCGTGATCTCGCTCATGTCGACGCGGACGAGCCGTTCGGCGTCCCCGAACAGGTAGCGCGCGAGCTGCTTCGCGAGCTCGGTCTTGCCGACGCCGGTCGGCCCTGCGAACAACAGCGCACCCACGGGACGTTGCGGATCGTCGAGCCCGGCCTTCCACCGCGCGATCACCCGGCCCGCGATCGCGCACGCCTGGTCCTGACCGATCACGCCGTGCCGGAGCTCGGCGGCGATCGTGGAGGTATCGAGCGCGCGCTCGGGCGCGAGCAAGTCGACCGGAAGCCCGGACCAGCCCGCGAACGCCGGCGTCAGCTCGGCCAGCGACAGCTTCGACTTCGCGTGCAGCGAGCAGTAGTCGATGAACGCGATCGCCTTGCCGGGGAACGCGGTGTCGCGGCGGAACGCGGCGAGCAGCTCGACCAGCCGGCGCGCAGCGTCGGCGGCGAGCACGACCGGCGGATCGAGGCGCTGTCCATAGGGCTCGAGCAGCGCGATGACCTGCGCTGGCACCGCCTCCGGCACCCGGATCACGCGCAACGCCTCGACGAGCGCCGGGTTGCGCTGGCGCGCGCGCACGAGCTCGGTCTCGTCGCACTCCGCGAACAGCGTGAGCTGATTGCCGATGATCGCCGGTGACAGGAGGTCCGCGATCGAGGCGCCGTCCGACATCGCCGCCATCACGTCGGCGATCCGATCGACGTACAGCACGTCGCCGCCATCGGCGAGCTCGTGGACGATCTGCAGGCAGCGCTGCTGCCACATGCCGAGGTAGACCATGCCCGCGACGATGCGATCCGCGCTCGTCGCCCACAGCCTGCGGCGGATGCCAGATCTGCCGCGACCGCGCTCGAGCAGGCCGCGCGCGATCCGGCGCACGAGTGCGGTCTTGCCAGATCCGCGCGGGCCGACGAATAACAGCGACGGGATCCGCTTGTCCGCTGCGCCTGGATCGAGCAACGCCGCGAGCTGATCGAAGGTCGGATCGTTGCCGACCGTCGGCGGCAGGCGATTCGCGCGGGCGGCCGCGACCCAGTCTTCCCCGACCGCCTCGAGCGTCGGGGCCGGGTCGGGGTCCTCGCCGGACTTCTTCGCCGCGGTCACCGGAGCCTCGATCGGGCTCCATTCGACGATCTTCTCGTCGATCTCGCGGCGCAGATCGTAGAGCGACGCGGCGGCATCGCCGATCAGGGCCGTGAACACGAGCGCGCGCACGGTCTCGGGCACCGCGGCCAGATCCTCGACGACGAACGACCAGTCGAAGCGGGGCACGAGCACGCGATAGAGCGGCGTTCCATCGAGCTTGGCGGCCGCGTAGCCGAGCCGGAGCGGCACCATCGCCTTCGCGATCACGTAGCCCCTGGGGTCCGGTCGGCCGGGATGGATCTCGACCTCGATCCGACGCAGCAGGAGCTCCTCGGTCCACAGGTAACGTTCGGCCTCGTCTTCGTCGACGAGAAACGCGGCCTGCGGGGCGAGGCGCGCGAGCGCGGTCGCCTCGTCGGTCGCCATCGCGGCGGGCGGCGGCCCGTCGAACAGCATGCGAAACCGCCGCAGCAACACCGCAGAGGTCAGGCCACCGTGGTGTTGGGTGACGAACACGCGGAACGAGCGCTTCGTCATGGAGGGCCTGCTCGGCGGCTCCAGGCCAGGTGCCACGCGCGACGCACCGCGTGCGGGATATCCTTGACGTGGCCGCGGTCGACCCAGCCGGTCGTGAAGTCCTCGAGCTCGATGTGGAAGGTATCGCCCGGACGCAGCGGGGCGCGGTAGTTGATCGTACGCGTCACCGGCAGCAGCACGTCGGGGTTCGGCGGCATCGCGCCGCCCGCCTCGAGCACACGCTCGAGCTCGTCGCGCGCGGCGAGGTGCGCCCGCAGGGTCGCGACGGCGTCGATCGCACCGGAGCGGATCTCGACGCGCACGATGTCGGGCTCGGCCGCGGACGCGCGCAGCATCCACGTGCCGTGTTCGGATCCGAGCGCCTCGCGCACGAACAGGCCGCGCAACACGACCACGACATCGCGCAGCTCCGGAGTCAGCTCGGGCATCCCGTTCGCCATCGCCTTGACCTGGCCGGCGGGGCCATCGACGAACGCGGTCTCGTCGAGCCAGGCCGGCTGGGCGAGCGTGTGCACGACCGCGAAGATCCCGCCGGCCGCGGTCGAGGTGCCGATCCGCGAGACGATCGCGGTCGCGCCATGCGCGTCGGGATCGAGCAGCCCCGGGAGCGCCCGCTCGATCAGGAGCGCCTCGGCGATGCCGGCGATCAAGGCCTCGCGGGCTGCGGGGGTTCGCACGAGCTTCGGCTTGGCCCGCCGGATCGGGATCCGCCGCACATCGTCATCGTCGTCGTCGTCGTGCGCGGCCAGCTCACGCTTCGGCACGATGCCGAACAACTGATCGAGCGCCTCGAGACGAGCTCCGAGCTCGTCGACGTAGTAGCGCAGCTCGCCGGTGGCCTCGCGGCGCGCGTGCGCCAGGTGATCGGAGTCGCGCACCCGCGCGACCGCGGCGGCCGCATCGTGGATCGAGGGTTCGAGCGCCGAGGTCGCCAGGTCGAGCGCGCCTTCGAGCGCGAACGGGCCGGGGAGGGGAGCACGTTCGAGCATCGGCTCGAGCGTGGCCTCGATCGCTCCGGCGTGCTCGGCGAGTCGCACGATCCGGAGCCGCGCCGGCGCCGCGCTGGCGAGCAGATCGGTCAAGCAGCCACCGATCTTGTCCTCGAGCCAGCGCTTGACGGTGCGCGCGCCGTATCGCGGATCGAACGCGTCGTCGACCGCACGGCGGCGCACCGCGTTGCCGGCGTAGACGAACGTGTTGCGCTCGCGCAGCCCACGGCGCGCGAGCAACTTGCCGAGCTCTTTGTCGACCACCTTCGCCGCCACCTCGGGAGTGAGGGGCTCGAACGGCACGACCTGATCGATCCGGTTGAACAGCTCGACCGGGAAGAACTCGCGCACCGCCTTCGCGACATCGGCGAGGATGCGGTCTCGGACCTCGCCGAAGCCGATCGGTTGCGCGTTCCGCGAGCCGAGGTTCGACGTCATGATCACGACGGCGCTCGCGAAGCTGGCGACCTCGCCGGCGGCGTCGGTCAGGCGGCCCTCGTCGAACAGCTGCAACAGCAAGTGGAGCGCGCGGGGATGTGCCTTCTCGATCTCGTCGAGTAGGACCACGCAGAACGGCTGGCTGCGGACGCGCGAGGTCAGCAGGCCCTCCGGGGCCGAGGCTTGATCGACCGGATCGCCGATCAGGCGCGCGACCGCGTCGGGCCCCGACATCTCGCCCATGTCGATGCGGACGAGCCGGGCCTGGTCGCCGTACAGGTACTCCGCGATCGCGGTCGCGAGCTCGGTCTTGCCGGTGCCGGTCGGGCCGGTGAACAGCATCACGGACACCGGCCGACCGGGATCGGAGAGGCCGGCCCGGACCTTCAAGATCACGTCGGCGGCGGCGCGGGTCGCCGCGGGTTGGCCGATCACGCGCTCGGCGAACCGTGCCTCGACGTCGCTCGCCTCGAGCGGCTGATCGAGCGTGAGGAGGTTCGCGGCGAGGCCGGTCGTGCGCGCCAGGTAATCGAGTACGTGGTTCGGTGTCACCACCTCGATCCCGCGCGCGGATGCGTCGACGGTGACGCGGCGTACGATCTCGATCGCGACGCCGGGGCGCGCTCGCCACGGGAACAGCGCGGTCCCGAGCTCGAGCGCGGTGCGCGGCACGAACGGGTGCAGCGCGACCTGCTTGTACTCGACCTCGAGCGCGCGGATCTCGTGGAGCATGAGCTGGGCGGTCTCGTTCGGCGAAGCGGCGGGCACCGCGACCAGCGCGAGCGCCTCGGCGAGCCCGGGGGCATCGCGCTCGAGCCGCGCGCGCTGTTCGACGGTGACCTCGGCGATGATCGCGAGGTCGCCGCGCCGTACCGGACCGCGGAAGAAATCGGCGAAGCTGCGCTCGCTCTGGCGCGACTGGCCGAGCCGGCCGAACAGGTGCAGATCCTCGAGCCACAAGATGCCGCGTCGCTTGCGCGCGTCGTCGAGCACGGCGAGGCAGCGCTCCTCCCATTCGCCGAGGTGTGACATGCCTGCGATCAGCCGCTTGCCCGATAGCCGCCACACGTGGAAGCAGCGGTCGAGATTCTTGTGGATCGGGTAGCCGTCCTCGGCGAGGCGGTCCGCGATCCACTGATGGATCAACAGCGTCTTGCCGCTGCCGGGTGGGCCGACCACCATCGCGGAGCGCGGGCGCTTGCCGCCGAGGAGATACGCGAGGCGTTCGCGAAAGGGCGAGCGCGGCACGCCGAGCCGGAGCTGGCCGGAGCTCGCGCGGACGGTCTCGTCGGCGCCGAGCGTCTGCAGGATCCGATCGGGGCGCGGTGTCGACGCGCCGGCGCGCTGGTCCTTCTTGCGCGACGGCAGCAGGTCGAGCAGCGATTGCGGCTCCGCCGAGAACGCGAGCGTGACCAGCCGCTCCTGGCCGTTCGCGAGCAGCGCCTCGATCGTGTCCTCGTCGGCGATCTCGGCCCAGTGGTGACGGACGAGCGCCTGCGCGAGCTGGGGGATGTCGTCGCGATCGGTCGTGATGAACCACTGATCGCGGCGCAGCGGGTGGTAGCAGAAGTAGTGCTGGCCATGGTCACTGGTCCACCGTGGTTCGATCACGAGCGGGACCTGACCGTGGACCTTGCCGGCCTCGGCGCGAAGCTCGATCTGGATGCGCACGAGCTCGCTCCCGAGCGGGAACTGCAACAACTCCTGATCGACGGGGCGCGCGCGCTTCACGACGTCGCGGAGGCGGTCGATCATGCGCTCGCGGAGCCGCGCCTCGCTGCCGGTCCCCGACACGAACGCGCCGTAGCGAGCGGGCACGAGCGCGGTCCACTCGTCCTCGCCGTCGCGCCTGTCGCAGAACACGCCGACCGTGAAGTGGATCCTCATGGCGCCGTGCCTTGCCCCGCGGTGATCGCCGCGAGCGGATTGGCGTAGCGCCACAGCAGCTCGAGGTCGTAGGCGCATTTGTGGCCGGCGTGCTCGAGCGCGGTGAGGAGCCGCGCACACGCGGCCTCGGCGAGGCGGGGCGCGAGCTCGGACCACGGTGGTTCGAGCTCGTCGCCGTCGACGGTCACGCGATCGGCCGTCACGGTGACCTCGCGGACCACGTGGCCGCGCGCGGCGCGCGGCGCCGGCGGTGTCGGCAGCACCGACCACTCGAAGTCCGTGAGCTCGGCCTTGGGCTCGAGCAGCTCGACCCACGCGTGGCACGGCTCGCCGGCGAGCCCGATGAACCTGTGCAGCCCGGCCTCGAGCCCGAACAACAGGTCGCTGCCGGTCCCCGCGATCCGCACGAGCGCCGCGCTCGCGCCGACCGAGGCCATGCGGTCGTCGGCCCACGCCCGATCGTGCGGCGGGCCCCACGGATGCTTCCACCCCGCGCCGGCTTCGCCAAAGACGTGGACGCTCGCGCGATAGCCCAGGTGCGCCGCCGCGTGGAGCACGAGCCGCGTCCACGCGGTGACGGCGGCGCGCGCGTCGGGCGAGTGCACGAGCAGCGTGATGCCGGGCCGTCGCGGCCGCAACCCGACCAGCAGCCAGAACAGGTCGCGGCGGAACTTGTGGCGCTGCGCGATCGCGGCGTCGATCAGGTCGACGGCGTCGATGTCCTTCGCGAGCGCTTCGAGACAGAGCTCTTCGGCGGTGCGCAGCTCGCCTCGCGCAGCAGCGGCGGTGACCCACAACCCGGTCAGCCGCGCGTGCTCGGTGGTGAGGCGCGCGATCTCGGCGCCCGGCAGGGCGGTGCGGCCGTTGTCGTGCTTGCGCGCGGCCGTCGCGATCGTGCCTTCGAGCTCGGTGATCTTGTCGCGGACCGCGGCCGCGGCCGCGAGGGCGAGCTCGCGATCGGTCTCGCGGCGGAGCTCGCCGAGGGCGAGCGCGCTGCGGACCATGCGGCGCCCGGTCGCCGCGGCGCGCCGCCACAACTCGACCCGGACCGCCCCGGCGGCCTCGCCGAGCCGCGAACCGGCGGGCCTGGTCAGCGGCGGTTCCTCCGGCGCGCGTACCGTCAGCGTGCCGCCGTGCCCGTCCGCGCCGGCCTTCGCGAGCAGGCGCGCGGCGGGCGCCAGCAGCTGCGTATCGAGGTAGCGGCGCAACGCGCGCGCGCCGAGCTCGGCCGAGAACCCACCTTCGGCGAGGCGCGCGCTCGCGGGCTTCGAGATCTCGAGCAACACGCCGCTCTGGGTGAGCCCGCGGCGTTCGGCGAGCCGGCCGATCGCGATCTCCGCGATCCGCGCGATCTCCGCCGGCACGAGCGGATGGAACACGACGATCTGATCGAGCCGGTTGACGAGCTCGGGCCGGAACGCCGCCAGCACGGCGTCGCGGTAGCGGCGCTCCTCGCGCTCGTGCTCGTCGATCGCCGGCGCGAGGCCGAGCGTGCCCTTCGCGCTGCGCGTGCCGAGGTTCGAGGTCAGCACGATGATCGCGTTGTGAAAGTACGTCGTGCGGCCGCGACCGTCGGTGAGCCGGGCTTCGCCGAGCACCTGGAGCAGCAGGTCGAACACCGACGGGTGCGCCTTCTCGATCTCGTCGAGCAACACGACGCCGAACGGCTGGCTGCGCACCGCCGAGGTCAGGCGGCCTTCGTCGCCACCCGCGGCCGGGCCACCGAACAGGCGCTCGGCCGCCCACGGATCGGTGTATTCGCTCATGTCGAGGCGCACCATCTTCTCGGGCGCGCCGAACAGGTACGCGGCGACCGAGCGCGCGAGCTCGGTCTTGCCGGTGCCGGTGGGCCCCACGAACAACAGGCTCGCGAGCGGCTTGTCGGCGGGTTGGAGCCGCGCCTTCGCGATGCAGATCGCCTCGGCGACGCGTCGCACCGCGGCGTCCTGGCCGATCATCCGGCGGCGGAGCTGCTCGATCACGTCGTCGCGTGATAGCGCGCGGCTATCGTCGATGAGCGCGAGCGGGATGCCGGTGGCCCACGCGAACGAGCCGAATAGTTCGCGGTCGGCGAGGAGCCTGCCGCGGCCCTCCGCGTCGCGCTCGCTATCATGGGCGACGCGGAGCTCCTCGAGCAGACGGATCACCTTGCCCGGGAATGCGCGGTAGGGCAGGTAGCGGCGCGCGAGATCGACGGCGGTCGCGACCAGCTCCGGCGCGATCTGCGGACGGCCTTGCTGGTTCGCGGCCCAGTACGCCGCCCAGGCCTTGCCCGCGGCGATCGTCGCGGTCGGGTCGGTCGGTGGCACGTGGACCCGCAACATCGCGCCGATCAAGGAGGCATCGTGGCGTTCGGCGCGGTCGAGCGCGACCGCGGTGAGCTCGCCGATCACGCGGACGCGGTGATCGGCGACGTGGCGGCGCAGCGCGGCGCCGAGCTCGACGCCACCTTCGGCGGGGCGATCCGCGAACAGCGCGCCGAAGTCGTCGAAGTACAGGATCGCGTCGAGCGTCTCGGCGGCGTCGAGCACGGCGGCGACGCGTTCCTGCCACTCGCCGAGTCCGCTGGCCCCGGCGATCAGCTCGCTCGCGGAGGTCGCCCAGACCTCGCGGCCATGATGGCTGGCCAGCCAGGCCTCGACGAGCGCGGACTTGCCGGCGGCCTCGTCGCCGACCAACAGCACGCTGCGGCGCCTGCGCGCGGCCGCACCGGTATTGACGAGCGCACGCGCGAGCTCGGCGAGCAGCCCGTCGCGCGCGACGAGCGGGTGCGGCGGTGAGGCCGCGACCAACCGGCGTCCGGCGGCATCGAGCGTCGCGTAGGCCTGACGCTTGCGCTCGGCGTCGGCGAGCGCCTTGCGGCCCTTGGCCTGCGCGAGCGGGGTGGTGGAGAGCTCGAGCTCGAGCTCCTCGAGACTGGGCTCGGCCCACGTCGCGAGCCGCTTCCAGCCATCGAGGTCGAGCGCGAGCGCGGCCGGCAACACCGCGACTTCCTCGCGCACGCGGGCGACGAGGTCCTGCTTGCGATCGACGTAACACGCGTGATCGAGCACCGGGATGAACACCCAGGCACCGCTCGGCTCGCCCGTGACGACACCTGGGCCCCCACCGAGCTGTTCGATCCGCCACTCCGGCACGACCACGACCGCGATCGTGATCGTGATCGCGCGGGCGAGGCGATCGGGCATGCCGCTGCGCTCGAGCTCGACCTCGACGCGCTCGAGGCGGACGCCGGCGGGCAGCTGGAGGCGCGCGACCGTCGGTGGCTTGTGCTCGTCGGCGAGCTCCGAGAGCGCGAGCTCGAGCTCGGCGCGGGTCCGATCCTCTTCGCCGTAGGTCGTCACCTGCGACGCGGCGACCGGGGCGAGCTCGTAGTATCCCGAGGCCAGCGCACGGCGCAGCGCGAGCGTCGCGAGCCGCAGGCGGTCGGTGCTCATCGCGGCGCCCCGGTCGCGGCGAGCGCCACCCCGCCGAGCACGAGCACGCTGGCGCCCGCGAACGCGAGGTTCGGATGGTGATCGAGGCCGGTGACGTTCAGGCGTTCGACGACCAGCACGGTCGCGTTGTTGAGAAAATGCGCGATCATCCCCGGCACGATCGACCGCGAGCGTACCGCGAGCAGGCCGAGCGCGAGGCCGAGCGGGAACGTTCCGAGCATCTGCGCGGGCACCGTGTGGTAGATCGAGAACAGCGCGGCCGACCCGACGATCGCCACCAGCGGTAGCCGCGCGAGCGAGCGCGCGAACACCCCGCGAAACACCAGCTCCTCGCCGATCGCCGGCAGGAGCCCGAGCACGATCAGCGATACCGGCAGGGCGGTGTGCTCGACCACCTCCGCGATCTTCGAGGTCTCGACGGGCGGGTGGACGTGCACCACGAGCTGGATCTCGAGGTACCAGCACGCGAGGCCGATCGACACGGCGGCGATCAGGTGGCGCGCCGCCGGGATCCGCACGCCGAGCGAGAACCGACCGAGCCGCGCGGCCGCGACGACCTCGAGCGCTGCGACGACGAACCCGAGCGCGGCCGCCGCGAGCCCTCCGATCACCGGCCCGAGCCCGAGCTGGATCGCGTAGATCGTGAGGATCGCGCCGACGGTGATCCACACGGCGACGGGCACGGGCGGAGGCGCGTGATACACTTCTGACTGCGTGCGTGGCTCGCTCGGGATCGGGCTCGTCATCGGCCTCGTGGTCGGGTCTGGAGCAATGTATCTCGCGCTCCGTCCACCGTGGGGACACGGCGGCACAACTCCACCGTCCGACGCCGGGGGTATCGCCGTGGTGACGCCCGATGCCGGCGCGGGCAAGCCCAAGAAGCGGAGCCACCACCACCGGCCCTCGCACAACGCGGGGGGGACCACCAGCGGCGACGAGCAGGGCTGGGGCAGCGGTGACTACGTCGAGGAGACCGAGCCGCAGCTCGTCCAGCTCACCGCGGCGGATCGCGCGCTCGAGTGGCGCGGCGACAACACCTCGCGGCCGCCGCAGCACATCGACATGACCGGCGGTGCCGAGGCGCGGTCGCTCGACGACGGCGAGATCCGCTCGACGATCGACGCCCAGTCTGCCGGCGCGCAGCACTGCGTCGTGCAGGGGGCGACGAACACCAACCTGACCGGCACGGTCACCGTCAAGCTGATCGTCGACGGTAACGGCCACGTCACCAAGTCGAAGGTGGAGGCCTTTCACTACATGTTCGAGCACGGCCTGCTCGCGTGCGTGCAGCGCGAGGTCGGCCGCATGAAGTTCCCGGCGACCGGCGCCTCGACGCTCGTGACGATGCCGATCAACCTGACGTAGCGGCGTCAGTCCGAGAGGGCGGCGTTGAAGTGCGCGTCCTCGAGGCTGGACAGATAGATCTCGTACGTCGATAGATCGAGCTGGGGCGGCAGCGGCAGCTCGACCTTGAACGTCCCATCGGCGCCGGTCTTTGGCGAGCCGATCTGGATCGGGTGCGCGCCATTGGCGCCGGCGGGAGACAGGAACACGTACACGATGCGATCGGGGAGCGGCTTGCCATCGACGCGCGCCATGCCCTCGATGTGGATGACATCACCGCGATAGGCGCTGGTCGACGCCTGCGTGACGAGTAACCGCGGCGTCGGCTTCTTCGGGTCCTGGGTCACGGCGGGAAGCGTGGGGTCGGGCGTGATTCGATCCGGCGTCAGCGACCCACCCGAGTCGTTCGCCTTGGCCTGCGCGGCCGCGGCCGTCGTCGCACCGCCGTTCGCACCGGTCGCACCGCTCGGCGGTGCTTCGTCGAGCGGCTGCTTCTTCTCGGCGATCTGTTGATCCGAGAGCCCGCGGATATCGCCCTCGAGCTGGGTGTAGTTCTGGCGATAGGCCGGTGGCTTGACGAACGGGTCTTCGCTGCGCGGGCGATGCAGTGTCTTGTGGTTCGCTCCGGCGACGTCCATGTGGAGCGCGGCGCCGCCGAGATCGATGCGTTGCCAGCTGCGCTCGGGGAACCACACCTCGACGAACGCGTGCGCCTCGTTGGTCACGAGCCGGGTCGGGATCCCGAGCGCGTTCGCCGTGATCATGAACGCGAACGACCGGTGGCGGCACACGCCGGTCTTCGAGTCGCACAGGTCGCGATAGGTATCGCCGGTCGGGTGGACGATGTCGCCGGCCTTGAAGTCGCGGAAGTATTCGACGAGCACGTTGAACGCCACGCCGAGATCCATGTTCGGATCGACGCCGAGCTTCTCCATCGTGATGCGCGCATCGGCGAGCACGTTCGCGGGGATCGCAGGCTTGAGCTCCGGCGGCGCGCGATTCGCGACATCGCGGACCTTGTAGCGCCGGGCCGGCAGGGAAGGCGCGAAGTAGCCGGCATCGGCGTCTGCATAGAACACGAGCCGATAGGTACCGGACGCGCTGGCCTCGTCGGAGCGGACGTAGAAGTTGTCGGAGCCATCCTTCGAGAACTGGAGCCGGACCCGCGGCTTCGCCTCGTACGACAGGATCCGCATATCGGGTGCGACCGAGGGCAGTGGGACATCCTGGCCGGGCTCGAGCTTGACCAGCACGTCGCCCCAGAACCGGTCGCGCGTCTTCGGATCGGTCGTGCCGCCGACCGGCACCTCGGTCAACGCGGCACGATCGATGTGAAGCGTGAACGCCGGGTCGACCGCATCGAACACGCTCATCCGCTTGAACGGCAGCACGGCGGGGTTGAACACGCTGACATAGTGGAGCGTGCCGTCCGAGCCGGTGTTCTCGTCCGACTTCATGGTGGTGTCGCGATCCGCGCCGAAATCGCGCGTGCCGAGCACCGGCTCGCGGTTGGCGCCCGCGTGCGCCGGCATCGCCTTGTCGAGCGAGGGCCGCGGCAGCACCTTGTCGCCGGCGGCGAACGCGGTCGGGGTGCCGCCCTTGTCGTGGCCGCCGCCGATCGTCGGTGCCGGGCGCTCCGGGTCGAGATCCGGAATCGGCTCGTGGAGGATCGGCGCGGCCGCGTGTGGCGCTTGCGCGACCACGAGCCCGGCCGTGCCGAGCACGGTGCACAGGCCGAGTGCGAAGGCGCGTGATCGCATGCGTCGATGATGACACGGCGGCGGCGTCCCGGTAGCGCAGAGCCGTATACTGGCGTCATGGGGCAAGCCGCGGTGCGGCCGCTCGGGGTATCGCGAGCCGGCGCGCTGCTGCGTGCCGACGAGCGCACGCTCGTGACCACGGCCGGTGGGGTGTTCGCGCTCGCGAGCGCCGGCGCGGCGATGGCGCAAACCGCCGCCGATGGCATGTTCCTCGCCGAGATCGGCCGCGACGCGCTCGGCATCGCGCTCGCACTGTCCAGCGCGCTGCTCGCGGTCGTGCTCGCGGTCGCCGGTGGGCTCGCGGACCGGCTCGAGCGCCGCCGCGTGCTCGGCACGCTCGCGATGACGTCGGCGGTCGTGCTCGCGGCGCTTGCGGCGTTCGTCGTGATCGCGCCGGCCGCGGCGGCCTGGCTGACCTACATCGGCGGCAAGCAGCTCGCGGCGGCGACCGACCTCGCGTTCTGGGTCGTGATCGCCGAGCGCATCGACGCGCGCCGGTC
>JBDTEH010000003.1:0-6079 GCA_039922635.1 Kofleriaceae bacterium
TCGCACCGTTTGCACCGTTCGCACCGTGCGCACCGTGCGCATCGATGGCCGTCACGGTCATCGAGATCGGTTCGACGGAGGGGCTCGGCGGTGGCGGCGCGAGCTCGTTCGAGCCGCTCGTCATCACCAGCGACGCGAGCCCACCGGCAACGCCGGCGATGCACAGCCCCCCGCCGATCAGCAGCCACAGGTTCCTCCGCGAACGCGATGGACCTTGGCGCGTCACGGCGGTCATGCCGGTCGCGGCCGCGAGCGTCGTCACGCTACCCACGGTGGCGACGGCCGGCGAATCGTGCGCGTGGGACACGGGGGCGACGGGGTGACGAAGCGCAGGTCCGGTACCGTCGAGCGTCGCGAGCACCCCCGCGAGCTCGCTCGCATGCAGGTAGCGATCGCGAGGCTCCTTCTCGAGGCACTTCATGATCACGGCTTCGATCGACGCCGGAACATTCGCCACAAACTCCGAAGGCCGTGGCGGATCGTTGACGAGGTGCATCGCGATCAGCTCGCCACCACCCGCGGCGACGAACGGCGGTCGCTTCGTGAGCAGCGCGAAGAACACGCAGCCGAGCGCGTACACGTCGCTGCGCTGATCGACCTGCCCAGCTCCCCGGCACTGCTCCGGCGACATATAGGCTGGCGTGCCGAGCACGAGCGATGCATTCGTCTGTTGCGTCTGCGTCGGATCGCCGATCAGCTTCGCGATCCCGAAATCGAGGACCTTCGCACGTTCACCGCCGGCGACCTCTGGATCCCGAACCAGGAAGATGTTCTCCGGCTTGAGATCACGGTGGACGATGCCGCGCGTATGCGCCGCGCCGATCGTGGTCGAGACCTGGCGCAAGACCCGCAGCGCCTCGGTCGCCGACATCGGCCCGGCATGATCGAGGCGATCCCGCAACGTCTCGCCTTCGAGCAACTCCATCACGAGGTACGCGCTGCCATCGGTGTGGTTGCCGAAATCGAAGATCTGAACGATGCCCGGATCGGAGATCGCGGTCGCCGCCTTGGCTTCGTTGAAGAACCGCGTCACGATCTCGGGCCGCATCGAGAAGCTCGGATGCAGCACCTTGATCGCGGCGAGGCGACCGAGCTTGGTGTGCTCGGCTCTCCAGACCGCGCCCATCCCGCCCTCGCCGATCTTCTCGAGCAAGCGGTACGCGCCGATCTCGGTGCCTGCGATCACGGACCGCCCATCAGGTAGACGCTGAACCCGGACGAAGTCGCGATCACGAGGTCCTCGATGCCGTCGCCGTTGAAGTCACCGACCGCGGCGGCGATGGGCTCGGACGTCAAGCTGACCGAGGTCTGGTCGTGAAAGATCGTCGTTCCGTTCGCTGGGTTGATGAAGGCCTCGACCGCGCCGCCGTTCGAGCTGTTCGTGGACGCGACGACGAAATCCATAAAGCCATCACCATCGAGATCGAGCACCGCGACCGCGACGGTCGGATACGTCGTCGCGGGGGTCGCGACGCCCATTTGACCATGGCCGTCATTGGTGAGGACCGCGACCAGCGGCTTGCTCTTCGTCGTGACGAGCACGTCGGGGTCACCATCGTGATCGAGGTCGGTGATCGCGAGACGATACGGGCCCTGGAGAGCCGCCGACCGGCGGCTGCCGAAGTAGGGCATCGTATCGCTCGATTGCGTGGCCCCCAAGATCACCTGGACCTGGGCCTCGTTTTGATCCGCGACGACCGTGTCGAGCACGCCGTCGCCGTCGCAATCGGCGAGCGCGAGATCCGCAGGCAGCGCACCCGACGCGGTCGTCGATACGGCGGAGAACGCGATCATCGTGGGATCGTCGACGGTCGTCTGGTTCAGCGCTTCGTGCACGAGGTTCTGACTGGTGTCGGACGTGGCGAGATCGAGCTTTCCATCACCGTTCAGATCTCCAGCCGCGATGGCCTGCACGTCGGTGCCGAACATCGGCTGAGGGCGCCCTGCCGCGAACGCCACCTGCCCTGGCTGGGTGGTCGTGTTGACGACGATCGACAGCGTGGTCCCCGACTCGCCCGCGATCATCTCGGGTTTGCCATCGCCGTTCAGATCGGCCAACACGACGCGGGACGGAGTCAGGCCCGAGAGCACCCCCGAGGGAAGCGCGAAGCCCGGGGTCGGCGAGCCCGGGTCCGTGGTGTCGAGATAGACCTCGAGGTCGCCGGCGTCGGTGCCGGCAAGCACGATGTCCGGCTTGCCATCACCGTCGACGTCCGCCACGGCGAGGTCGCTGATCTGGTTGCGCTGGATCGTGGTCGGCTGAGGAAGGCCACGAGACTCGACGGTGACCGCGTACCTGTTGACGTCGCCGGTCGTGGAGGTGACCTGGTACAGGACCGGCCCGGTGAAGTCGTGGGCGTTGCGCGCGCTGAGCTGGACCTCGCCACCGACCTCGACCACGTCGCCCGGATCCGACGTCGCGAACATCGGCGTCATCGCCGTCCGATCGAGTTGAAAGCCGATCGAGTGGATCGTGCCGCGGTCGGGGCTGAACGCGCCGTGAAGGTCGTGCACGAGCCCGGTGTTCTGGGTGGTCGAGAAACCGAACGAGACCAGCTGGCCAGGAGGCAGGGGCACATCGACACCGCCATCCCCGTTACCCGGGCCGACCCGGTCCGGCCGTGGAAAGCCGCACGCACAAAGTGCCGCGCCCACGACGAGCAGCTCGAGCGACCGCATCACCACACTCGATCATAGCGCACCGGCGCCCCGTTCCCGGGTCGTGAAGATGACAAGGTCGCTTGCCCGAGCCTGCCGATCGCGATCGCCGCCGAGCGGTTTATGCTCGACGCATGGATGCTCGACGCCCGACGGGGCTCGTCACGGTGGCCGCGGTGGTCCTGCTCGCGCTGGCGGGCACCGCGCGCGCCGAGCCCTGGTATCGCGGACGCTACGGCCGCAACCGCGTGATCCATCTCTCGATCACCACGGCCGGCGCGATCCTGTATTTCTCGTCGGAGACCTTCGGCAAGAAGTACCTCGGGGGCCTGGACTGCCGGTGGTGCGTTCCGGATCGGCTCGACGCGAGCGCCCGCAACGCGCTGGTGTGGCACGACGTCGGCACGGCCAACACGCTCAGCAACCTCACCGGCTACGTCGCGGCCCCGATCCTGAGCCTGGGGCTCGTGCTGATCGGCCAGGGGTCGGCGCGCGGCTCGCTCGAGTGGGGCCAGGTAATGGACGATGTCGTGCCGATCCTCGAGACGGTGGTGGCGAGCGAGCTCGCGCTGGTGGTGGCGAAGTTCGCGGTCGAGCGTGCGCGCCCGTTCGTCTACTACGGAGGCCACGCCACCGATCCCGAGGACAACCTGTCGTTCATGTCGGGCCACGCCGAGCTCACGTTCGCGCTCGCGACCAGCGCGGGCTTGATCGCTCACCGCCAGCACTACTGGACCGAGCCGTACATCTGGGCCGGTGGCATGACCCTCGCGGCCGCGACCGGCTACCTCCGGATCGCGGCGGACAAGCACTACCTCACCGACGTCGTCGGAGGCAGCCTCGTGGGCGTGGCCGCGGCGCTGATCGTGCCGCGCTGGATGGAGCGCCGCGAGACCACGGTCGTGCCGACCGGCAACGGCCTCGCGATCATCGGGGCGTTCTAGCTACGAGCCCGGTGGTAGCATCGGGCCATGATCAAGCTCCTCGTCGTGGCCGGCGCTGCCGGATTGGTGGTGGGTGGTTGGAAGCTCGCGCATCGTCATCAGGTCGATGGCGATACGGTCCAGGTCACCGATCGGTTCTGGATCGATCACATGCCGAAGCACGAGCGCGACCTCACGCACATGTTCGTCGCGCTCACCCACGATCGCGATGACGACAACGTCGGCTTCCTCCAGTTCGGTTCGCGCTGGCACGCCGAGTTCAATGGCTTCCGGTTCGACCGCACGGGCGGCGACCTCGCGGTCGAGTTCCCGCAGAATAGCTGGAAGGCGACCTGGCACACGAAGGTCAGTCGCTGCAGCGTCGGGCAGTTCACCCTGTGTCTCGAGGTCACGGCGCCGCGCGGCACGTTCCAGTACTTCTCGCGCGACGAGTGGGTGGTCCGAAGCGCGGATGCAGGACGCGCGCTCGAGGCGAAGCTGTTGCACGACGCGCCCCGGGCGACCGGCGCGGAGCCCGTGCAAACGAAGCTCGACGAGCCACTCGCTCACTAGCCGATATCGCGTCGCTGTCCTGCTTGGGATACGGTCTCCGACTTGCGCTACCTCCATCCCGATCACGACGAAGCACTCGAGCTCTCGACCGACGACGTCTTCCTGAATCCGGGCTTCTTCGCCGGCGAGTCCCGTCTCGAGACCGATCTTTCGCCCCCCGACTTTCCGGGAGGGTCGCATCCGATCGTGTCGGCGAACATGAACGCGGTCACGGGCAAGCGGATGGCCGAGACGATGGCGCGGTTCGGCGGCCTCGGCGTGTTGCCGCAGGACATGCACCCCGACACGGTCGAGCGGATCGTCAAGCACATCCACCGTGCCGATGCGCGCTACGACACGCCGCTCGAGGTCTCGCCGCGCGCGACGCTTCGCGATGTCCAGGGCATCATCCGGAAGCGGTCTCACGATCTCGTGGTGGTCGTCGATGACGAACGACGGCCGCTCGGCATCGTCACGCATTCGGACCTGCGCGATCGGGACCAGTACACCGAGGCATCGCTGCTGATGTCGCCGCGCCTGATCTCGTTCCCGGTCGGGATCGCGAACCGCGATGCGTTTCTTCAGATGGAGGAGGCGCGCGTCAAGGCCGCTCCGGTCCTCGACGGCGAGGGGCGGCTCGCGGGCGTGATCACGCGCAACGATGCGGTGCGGCTCGAGCTCCTGCGTCCCGCGCTCGGCGCGACCGGGAAGTTGATGGTGGCAGCGGCGGTGGGCATCTCGTCGCAGGCGCCGGCGCTCGCGGCGCAACTGCTCGAGATCGGTGTCTCCGCGATCGTGCTCGATACCGCGCACGGCCACCAGCGCCGCATGCTCGAGGCGATCGCCGCGGTCACGGCCGTGGTGCGCGGCCGCGTCCCGGTGGTCGCCGGCAACGTCTGCACCGCGGCCGGGACCAGGGCCTTGCTCGAGGCGGGCGCAGATGTCGTGAAGGTGAACGTCGGACCGGGCGCGATGTGCACGACACGGATGCAGACCGGCGTCGGGCGGCCGACGTTCACGTCCGTGCTGGTGTGCGCGCGAGAGGCGCGCGCCCGGGGCAAGCACGTGTGGGCCGATGGCGGCGTGAAGCACCCGCGCGATATCGCGCTCTACCTCGCCGCCGGCGCCGCGCGCGTGATGATCGGCACCGCGCTCGCCGGCACCTACGAGAGCCCGGGCGACGTCAAGGAAGACCGAGAAGGGCTGCTGTACAAGGAGAACTACGGGATGGCGAGCGGCCGCGCGGTCAGCGAGCGCCACACCGACCAGGATGCGTTCGAGCGCGCGAAGAAAGGGTTCTTTCGCGAGGGCATCTCGAGCTCGCGGATCTACATGCGCGAGGGCCAGGAGAGTGTCGGGGCGTTGCTCGTCGAGATGATCACGGGCGTGCAGTCCGCGTTCACCTACGTGGGCGCTCGCACGATCACGGAGTTCCACGAGCGGGCCGAGGTGGGCGTCCAGACGGTCGCCGGCTACAGCGAAGGCACGCCGCACGGCCAGATCCGGCGGTGAACCGCTCCCTGGTGGCGACGTGCCAGCCGGGCTTGCCGCTATACTCACGCGATGCCGCCAGGCCCGCGCGAAGGCTTCAAGCACTGGCTGGCCGCGATCGCGACGCTGCTCGCGCTCGTCGGGTGCAAGCACCACCCGCGCAAGACGGTGTTCACCGATCGCTACTTCAGCCACTGGGATGACCGACGCGTGCTGTGCAGCATGGGGGCCGACAAGACCCATCACTGGTCGCTCGACGATCTCCGCGCGGCGATCGACCGTGCGGCCGCCGAGCACAGCGTCCTCCATACCTACGGTCACGCGCCGACGTTCGATCTCGACGAGTACCTGCCGCTGTTCATGTACGCGCATCTCCGCGGCGTCGAGTTCGTGACGTATGCCGAGCTCGTCGACCACAGTCACCCGCGCGCCGGCTGGGCCTTCAGCATCGACGA
>JBDTEH010000004.1:0-39931 GCA_039922635.1 Kofleriaceae bacterium
GCCGGGCTCCGCGTGCGGCGGATCGATCCCGCCGCCGACGGCGGCGTGTGGATCGAGACGTCGATCGCCGGATGGTCCGCGGACCCCGCCGTCGCCGCGTTCATTCGCACGATCGCGGAAGCGAGCGTCAAGGATCACGCGATGACACATTACCTCTCGGCTCGACGTCGCAGCGCAGCGCAACGCGGAACGCAACGGGTTTCGCGTCGCGTACACGCGCACGAAGTGGCGGCGCACACGGTCAGCTCTCTGACACGCGCACGCGGCACGATCCTTGGATTCGTGTCGCCCGATGCGATCCAGTGCGGCCAATCATTTTTGGGTCACGAACCAGGATGACCAGGTCGTCCGCTACGATCTCGCCGGCCGCTCCAGCGAAAGCGCCGTCGAGGCGGACGGCCTCGCCGTTGCGATACGTGTTACCTGGCACAGGTGGCGCCATCGCCGGCCGCGAGGGACCCTCGTCACTCCGAGCTGGTCGCGACGCGCGGGTCGTGCTCGCGCACGCTCACTACCCCATCGATGCCCGTCCACATAGCCCTCGTCACGGTGGGCACGCAGGTACCATCAGGGGGATGGATGATGAGCTTCCGACCGCCATCGATCGGCCGGGCCAGCATCCGAGCGTGCTGGCCGAGCCGGCGCCGTGCAGCCAGGCCGGCTCGGCAGCTCACTCCCTCGGCGCGATCACGACGGCGGCCGACGCGATGCGCGACGAGGAGATTCATCGCACGCGCGTGTTCATCCGCATCGGCTGGGTGGCGAGCCTCGCCAGCATGTCTGCGCTTCCGGTCCTCGACGGCGTTCCGGCCGTGACCGTCGCCTACACCGCCGCACTCGTGCTCGGGATGGTCGTGAGCTTCGGCTATCACCAAGCATTCCGTGATCCGAGACGCTACACCTCCCGCGCGATCTTCGTACTCGGCGTGATGTCGGTGATCAACACGCACGTCGCGATCCTGTACTACGGCACCTTCACGGTGGCGCCGCTGCTGGTCGTCGTCGGGCTGCACTTTATCGGGCGCAGCGAGATTCCCGCGCGGCGCGCGGTGCTGATCACGGCACTCATCTGCTACGGCGTGATCGCGCTGAGCTTGATCATCGGCGGGTTACCGGATCCAGGCGTGTTCGCGACGGATCGCCCGCTCGCGACGAGCACGTATGTGATCGCCGCAGTCTACGTCGAGGCGACCTACGTGCTGGCATACCTGACCGGCCGCCACCAGCGCCGGATCTCACTGAGCTCGATCGAGCAGCTCCAGCGCACGACCCGCGTCGCGTCACAACGCGCCGCCCTGCTCGACGAGGTTCGCGCGGATCTCGAGCGCGCGCAGCACGCGAGCGCGGGCCGTCATACCGGCGACACGATCGGCGAGTACCAGCTCTTGATGGTGCTCGGACGCGGCGCTCACGGGGAGGTGTACGACGCACGCCACGTCACGACCGGCGAGCCGGCCGCCGTCAAGGTGCTCCACATCGAGCACCGCGCCGACCCGACGACGCTCGCCCGGTTCCTGCGCGAGGTCCACGCGACCTCCGCGCTCGACTCGCCTCACATCGTGCGCGCACTCGCGACGAGCGAGCCCGACGCCCTGGTCCCGTACCTCGCGATGGAGCGGCTCGAAGGCATGACGCTCGCCGACCAGCTACGCCGTACGCCCGTGATGTCGCCCGCCGACGTGCTTCGCCTGGTCACCCAGGTCGGTGCTGCGATCGATGCGGCGAGCGCAGCATCGGTCACCCACCGCGATCTCAAGCCGCAGAACCTGTTCGCCGTGGGCGACACGTGGAAAGTGCTCGATTTCGGGGTCGCGTCGCTCGGGGCGCAAAGCGGCACGCTTACCCGCGGCGGCCTCGTCGGCACGCCGCACTACATGGCACCCGAGCAGGCGCGCAGCAGCAAGGTCGACGTGCGCACCGATCTCTATGCGCTCGGTGCGATCGCCTACCGCGCGCTGACCGGGCGCAACCCTTTCGGTGGCACCGACGTGCCCGCGATCCTGTACTCGGTCGTCCACACGATGCCGGTCGCGCCGACAGCACTCGTCGCGCTCGGACCGGATGTCGACCGCTGGACCGCGCTCGCGCTGGCGAAGGACCCGGCGCTGCGCTGGCCGACCGGCACCGCGATGGCGACGCAGCTGGGGGTGGCGTTGCGCGGTGAGCTCGACGAGGCGAGCCGGGGGGCGGCCGATCGCGTGACCGGACAGACGCCGTGGCAGAGGTCCGAGTGACCGACTCCGTGCTGCGGTCGCTCGTGCTCACCACCGCAGCGGACGCCCTGCGCGGCGAGGAGATCGATCGCACGCGCGGCTTCGTGCGGCTCGGCGGGCCGATCGCGCTGCCCGCGATCGTCGCGACGCTCCTCTTGCCGGGCGCCCCCCGCTTGCGCTGGGTCCTGGTCGCCGCGATCACCATCACCGGCCTGATCTCGATGATGGTGTATCGGACGCTGCGCGATGCGTCGGCCCTGCGCGCCCCCGCGATGAGCGTGCTCGCGGTCGCGTGCGTCGCGTGCGGAATGCTCGCGACCGTCTATTGCGGCTACTTCTCGAGCGCACCGCTCGTGCTCGCGCTGGGCGTGTACTTCTTCTGCCGGACCGAGTCGCGGGCCGCAGCCTACGCGATCTATTTGCTGATCGCGGTCTCTCACCTCGCGCTCGCTATCCTCATCACGACGGGTGTGGTTCGCGACCCTGGCTTCGCGCCACTTCCCGCGCGTATCGACCCCGTCATCGCGTTCGCGGGCCATTCGCTCGCGCAGTTCGGCTACGCGGCGGCGTTCTGGCTCGCCCGGAGCACGCGCAAGGCCTCGCTGCGCGCCATCGAGCAGCTCCAGCAGGCGACCCGGATCGCGACGATGCGACTCGCACAACTCGACGAGGCCCGTGACGATCTCGATCGCGCGCTCATGGTGGGTGGCCCGGGCCGGTTCACCGGCGCCGTGATCGGGAGCTGGGAGCTCGCGAGCCTCGTCGGCCGCGGCGGCATGGGGGAGGTCTACGAGGCAACTCACGTCGAAACCGGCGAGACCGCCGCGGTCAAGGTGCTGCGCCGCGAGCTGATGATCGATCGCATGCATGTCGAGCGCTTCGTGCGCGAGGTGCGAGCCGCGAGTGCACTCGACTCGCCGCACGTCGTGCGCGTGCTCGAAGCGTCTTTGCCCGACGAGCCGATCGCGTTCCTCGCGATGGAGCGGCTTCGCGGCGACACGCTGAGCAGCATGCTGCGCGGCCAGGGCACCCTCGATCGCGACCGGGTGGTCGAGCTCGTTACCCAGCTCGGCGCGGTGCTCGAGCTGGCACGGCTGGCCGGCGTGGTGCATCGCGACATCAAGCCGCCGAACCTGTTCCGGACCGGCGACGGCGTGTGGAAGCTGCTCGACTTCGGCGTCGCGGTGCTAGGCGATAGCTCCGGGACCCTGACGCAGGGTGGAGTCATCGGGACGCCCGGATACATGGCCCCCGAGCAGGCCAAAGGCGAGGCCGTCGATCATCGAGCCGATGTCTACGCGGTAGGCGCCGTCGTCTACCGCTGCTTGACCGGGCGCGCGCCATTCACGGGTGCCGACCATGCCACGGTGCTGTACGCGATGGTCCACGCGATGCCGGCGCGACCTAGCGCACTCGCCGCCGTCGATCGCGATGTCGATCGCGTCCTGGCGCTCGCACTCGCAAAGCGGCGCGGCGATCGATACGCGAGCGTGCTCCATCTCGGCGAAGAGCTCGCAGCCGCGTTCGCCGGCAAGCTCGCACAGCGGTCGCGAGTCGCGGCGGACGCCCTCCTGCGCGCACAACCGTGGCGCGAGATCGATGACGCACCGACCCGCCAGCTCCCGCGGAGCTGGGCGCCAGGCGTGAGCAGTTAGCAGTTCACAGTTCGCGCTTGTTCGTGTAGTCCGGCGCCGACCCGACGCCCTGCCGCGCGGCGCGGTTGTAGCCGATGCGGAGCGAGTGAGCGCCTTCGATCGCGGGTGATCCCGATTTCGTTATCGTCGAGCGCCGGATCATGCAGCGTTCTCCCCGCGAGCGCGGCCGAGCACGAGTCGTGGACCGGCTCGTTGGGAGTCCTTCGGCAATTGTGCAACGGCTCGTAGCACGATCCTCGCGCGCCGCGCGCCGATCGCGATACCGAAGTCGTTCACACAGCTCGTGCATGCGCGTGCGGATCAGGTAACCGCGCCAGGACGCATCAGGCTTTCCGCGGACGGGGCAGGCCGTAGGCATCGAGGCGCGCCTGCAACGTCGTGCGCGAGATGCCGAGGATCCTCGCCGCGCGCGACTGATTGCCCGCGCACTGCTGGAGCACCTCGAGGATGCGCAGGCGTTCGACATCGGCGAGCGCGCTCGCGAGGGACTGATTGCTCGGGCGCACCGGCGGGGCGCTCCCCGAAGCAAACGCGGGCATCGTGGGACGAGTGTCGCGCACGCGCAGCTCCGGCTGGCTGTCGCGTTCGGGGTCGAGCACGAGGTGGCGCGGCCGGATCGTGCCGCCGCTGGACAGCAACATCGCGCGTCCGATCGTGTTGCGCAGCTCGCGGATGTTGCCGGGCCAGCTATGGTGCTCGAGCGCCGCGATCAGCTCTGCACCGATCGCGATCGCTTGGCCAGGGCGTGACTCACGCGCGAATGCACGCGCCAGCGGCACGATCTCGCTGCGGCGCTCGCGCAACGGTGGGAGCGCGACCGTGACGCCGTTGATGCGGTAGTAGAGATCGCGCCGGAATCGGCCGGCGTCGACCTCCTCGCCGAGCGGACGATTGGTCGCGAACACGAAGCGCGCGTCGACCTTGCGCCCGGTCGTCGCGCCGATGCGGCGTACCACGCGCTCCTCGAGGACGCGCAGCAGCTTGGCCTGCACGCCGAGCGGGAGCTCGCCGATCTCGTCGAGAAAGATCGTCCCGCCATCGCCGGTCTCGAGCAGACCTGGATGCGCGCTCGTCGCACCGGTGAACGCGCCGCGCTCGTGACCGAATAGCTCGCTCTCGATCAGCGACTCGACCAGCGCCGAGCAGTTGAGCTTGACGAAGGGCCTTGCCGCGCGCGGCGACAGCCGATGAATCATCTCGGCGTAGAGCTCCTTGCCGACGCCGGTCTCGCCGAGGATCAAGACCGAGAGGTCGCCGGTCGCGATCTGGCGCACGAGGTCGCGCACGCCGTCCATCGTGTTCACCTCCGGATCGGGACCGCGTGTGATCTGCTCGTAGGCGTGCGCGATCAGCTGCTCGGCGATGACGCCGTCCTGCGGATACTGCGCCACACCGAGCTGCGCCGTGATGCCATGGCGCGCGAGCAGCTCCGTGATGCGGGTCGTCGCGATCGAGACGTGGCTGCCTCCGGTCTCCACCAGCACGATCTGGAACCCGCCGTCGCCATCGCCGATCACGATGTCGGTCGTGCGCAGCAGGCCGCGCAGCAGGCCGAGCACCTGCTTCGAACCGCCGCCTTCGGTCGCGAGCTGCACGACCGCGAACGGCGATCCCGTGCGTGCCGATCGGGCGCACTCGGCATCGACAGGCGGCAGCAGGCCGTCGCGCTCGGACATGATCGGCTTGCGGTCGAACGACAGCGGGATCGGCTGGATCACGATCGTCACCTCGCCGACCTGGATCGCGTCGCCGATCGTGATCGCCGTCGGCGCATCGTTTGCGACGGCCTTGCCATGGACGCGCGTGCCGTTGCGGCTGCCGGCATCGACGATCCCCAGCGGCGAGAGGATGAGCACTGCGTGGCGCCGCGACACCGAGGCGTGCGGGATCGCCAGCTCGCAATCGGATGCTCGACCGATCGCCAGCCGGCCGGACGCCGGCAGCAGCTTCGTCGCCATGGCGCCCTCGACCGTGATCATCGCGTGGAGCCGAGTGCCGGACGGCGCCGCCACGCGGGACGCGTCGGTCTCGAGGTCATCGAAGTCAGACAAGGCGACGCCCAGTGTAAGCGATCGTGGATGCCGGCAGACCGCTGGTTGGTCGAACTGACCAGTTGCTGGTCAGGTTGCGTGTCCGGTAGCCACAAACGATTCAAGGAAATCCTGTCAAGCCGGCAGGTTAGCTGCGCATGTGAATTGCTTAGGGATGCGCGACCATGCTGAACCGGACCACGCTCCTCCTGATCGCTGCCACGTTCTTCGCGGTCGCCGCACCCAGTGCAAAGACTGCCGAGGCGTCCAGCGCGGATGCCTGCACGCTCAACGGCGGCTCGATCTATGCGGAGTGCATGGGCAGCTACAGCGTCCACACGTCGGAGGACTACTCGACGTCGACCGGCTGCATGGGCGCTTGCGGTCCGGGCTGCAGCTACAACTGCGACGGCGATGGTCCCGGCGGCGCGTGCTACGAGCACGACCTCGCGACGCGCACGTACGGCATGTTCTCGTCGCAGGCGATGAGCAAGTTCCCGCCCGCGCTCCGTAAGTGGGCGTCGTGCGAGACCGGCCGCTACGTCACCACGCCCACGACCAGCATCTTCTCGCGCGTCACGAGCGCCGTGAGGTCCGGGTGGAACAAGCTCTCCGGCCTCGCCTGGTGATCTAGCGGCTGATACCGTCACCGCCAACACTGCATGGCCAAGAAGCGCTCTCGCTGGTGGTTGCTGTGCGTGCTCGCGCTGCTCGTCGGGATGCTGGCTCTCGGCCGGCGGTTCGCGTGCGGACCTTCCGGCTCGCAAGACGCGACCCACGCGCCGACCGCGGTCGCTCCCGAGCGCCCCGGTTCACACGCCGCAGGCCACCGCGGCTTCGCCTCGATGTCGGAAGAACCCGACGACGATGGCACCGCGCCGGATGGGCTGTCCCTCGTCGGACGCGTCATCTATCCCGATGGCCGCGCGGCGCCGGGTGCCGCGGTGCGGTTGCTCTCGCGGCCGAGCGGCGCGCCGCATGCGAGCATGCCCCGCCGCGTCGCGCACGGTGATGCCGACGGCGCGTTCGTGTTCGCCAAGCAGGCGCAAGGCGATTACATGCTCGAGGCGCAGACCGACGACGCCGTGTCGCCGATGACGCCCGCTCGTCTGATGCCGGGCACCGAGCCGGTCACGTTGATGGTGTTTCCCGCCGCGACGCTCGCCGTGCATGTCGTGAGTGCCGTCGATCACAAACCGATTCCCGACGCGACGGTCAAGCTCGGCATCGGCCTGGGCCTGTTCGGCGCGTCAGACGCATACTTGCTCGAACGCACCGACGAGGCCGGTATCGCGCACTTTCATGGCGTCGCGCCGATCGAGAACCATCCGGTGTTCGCGTTCGCGGATGGCTTCGCAGGCACGTTCGACAACATCCGCGCATCCGAGCATCTGCTCTCGAGCTGGGAGACCACGCTGCAACTCCAGCCGGGCGCCAACGTCAGCGGCCGGGTGACCGACGAGCGAGGGATCCCGATCCCCGGGGCCAAGGTCGGCTGGGAGCCCGGGCCCGGCGAGCCCGACGGCGCGTACACGTTCGTGACGCCGCTCGCCGATGGCGGCCACTACATCGCCGCCATCACCGATAGCGCGGGGGTGTTTCACAAGACCGTGCCGCCGGGACTTGGCTGTCTCGTCGCCGTGCATCCGTCTCACCTGACGGCCCAGGCGTGCGGCGTGCGCACGACGATGGGCCAGCCGCGGACCGACGTGCAGATCGTGATGAAGTCCGGCGCGCGCGTCAGCGGCGTGGTCGTCACGGCCGACGGCAAACCTGCGCCACGCGCCGAGGTCATCGTCACGCATCCGAGCTGGGAGCACATCCCGAGGCTCAGTGATAGCTATCGGTCGCGCACGACGACCGACGCGCAGGGGCGGTTCGCGTTTGACGGTGTCGATCACATGCCGCTCGCGCTCACCGCGTGGACCGACGAAGCGTCGAGTGATCTCGTCGAGCTCGACCTGCGCGGCGTCAACGAGCGAGCCAACATCAAGATCGTGCTCGCGAACGATGGGCTGATCACCGGCACGGTCACCGAAGAGGATGGCGGCCCTGCGCCGTTCGCGGTGGTCACCTACTTCGTGGCTCCGGACACCGACAAGATCGTGTGGGCGAAGGCCGAGGCGGATGCGCGCGGGCTCGCGCTGCCCAAGTCGATCGGAGGTGCGCTGTGCGATGCCGCGGGCAAGTTCCGGTTCGCCGGATTGCCGCCGGGCGTGTACGCGGTACGAGCGCAGCGACCGGCCGCGACGTCGGTGGCGCCCGCATATTCGGCAGTGTGGCGCTACAAGGTCGCGCTCGGTTCGGACGTGACGATGGTGCTTCCGGGGCTCGGCGCGATCGCGGGCCACGTGGTCGACGAGGACGGCCGGCCGCTGACCGACTTCACGGTCGCATTCGCGATCTGGGAGCCGGCGATGCAGACGACCGCGATGCCCCCGGGGCGCCCGGTGATCAGTGGCAATGGATCGTTCAAGATCGACAGCGTGCCCGCGAACCATTATGCGATCGCGGTGTCAGGCCCGGGGTTCGTCGAGTGGCGCACGAAGACCAGCATCGAGGTGAAGACCGGCGGCGTGACCGATCTGGGCACGATCGAGGTCAAGGCAGGCCAGCAGCTCTCCGGTCGCGTGCTGTCGCGCGCGGGCGCACCCGTGCCGAACGCCGATGTGACGATGGCGACCGCAGACAAGCCCGATCTGTACCTCCATGCCGACTCGGATGCGGACGGCCACTTCACGATGCCCGTCGTGACGCGCGGCACTGCGGCGAAGGTGCGCGCCTCCACCGAGTCCAACACGTCGGAGTGGGTGAACGTCGCGCCGGGCGTGTCCACGGTGGATATCGTCATGGCCGATCCGACGCGCGGCAGCGTGCACGGCGTGATCATCGATCCGGAGCATCCGATTGCCGAGCGTCCCGTCGTGTTGACGCTTCGCGGTTCCGGTCTTCCAGGTGAAGGCCTCAAGCCGGAAGGCTCCACATCGGCGCTCGACAGCGGTCGGTTCGCGCTCGACAACATTCCCGCGGGCGACTACGCCCTGTGGGTCCGCCGCGCGGACAGCAAGCCGGGCGAGGAATGGCTGAGCCGGCCGATCTCGGTCCAGGGCACGAAGGAGACATCTGTGGTGATCGATCTCTCGCAGGAGCCGCCCCCGTGATCCGCACGCTGATTCCACTCGCGCTCGTCGTTGCCTGTTCGAAGTCGCCCGATCCGAAGCCAGCACCCGAGCAGAAGCCGGCGCCCGAGCAGAAGCCGGCGGTCGCAGCGCAACCGGCGCCCGCGACCGGCGCGCCCGATCCGAAGCTCGTGACGTTCTGCGCGCAGTCCTATTTCAAGATGATGGACTGCTTCAAGGACGCCGAGTTCTGGCAGATCTTCTCGACGATGTACTTCGCCAACACCAAACTCGCCGTCGACGATGTCGAGCGCGACCACTGGATCGGCATCATGAAAGAAGACCTGCTCAAGCTCTACAACGAGCACGGCTTCGAGACGAACTGCGAGGCGTCGCTCGAGCACACCAAGGCGCCCTCGGAGCACAGCGTGAAGACGGTCAACGAGGCCGCCCACAAGTCATGCGCGGCGTTCGCCAGCGCGTTCGGTTACATGCTGTTCAACGAAGGCGCGCTCCACGAACCGAAGTAGCGCTCAGTCCGAGCCACGCGACCTGACGTTCGCGATCGAGCCCGTCGCGACCGATCGAAGCCTCGGGTGGATGCCGGACGCGTGGGTAGATCCTGCGACGAGACTTGTCGTCGGGAACGGCCTCGTCGTGCTCGTCAAGGTCGACGTTGATGGGGTCGCGCGAGATGCAATTCCGCGCGGGATCCCTGCCCTCGTGACGCTTCGCTTCATCCAGGCACGCCCCGGATGTATCGACCGGATCGCCGATGATCGTCCGTTGTGGTTGTGCGCGGATCGAGACTTCCAACGTACGCGATGGTGACAGGGCTGCCAGCCGTCGAGCTGGTGGTCGCTGCGGTCGCCGAATCGCCGCAGATCCTGTAGAACGGCTACTCTGCATGGTTGCTGCAGTCGTTCGCGATGACGCACTCGGAGCGCTCGAGCGCATCGCGCTGGCGCTCGATGCCACGACCCTCGCGGACGACGTGCGTGCGGTCGCGGAGCGGATCGACGAGCGACGCTTCTATGTCGCGGTGCTGGGGCAATTCAAACGGGGCAAGTCGACGCTGATCAACGCCCTCGCCGGCCAGCCCTTGCTCCCCACCGGGGTCGCGCCGGTCACGTCGGTGGTCACGATCGTCAAGCACGGCCCCCGGGTCGCTGCGAGAGTGCGATCGCGGGCCGCGGGTTGGGAGCCGTGGGCTCCCGAGGACCTCGCCGCGATCGTCGCCGAACAAGGCAACCCTGCAAACACGCGCGGCATCGTCGCGGTCGAGGTCGAGGTCCCTTCCGCGTTGCTGGCGCACGGCTTGTGTCTGGTCGACACGCCGGGCCTTGGCTCGGTGAACGAGGCCAACAGTCACGAGACCCGAGAGTTCTTGCCGCACGTGGATGCCGCGTTGCTCGTGGTCGGCGCGGATCCACCGATCAATGGCGAAGAGGCGCAGCTCCTCGTGCAGCTCGGCGCGAGCGTCCGCGATCTGTTCATCGTGCTCGCGAAGGCGGACCGGGTCTCCCCCGAGGAGATGGCGGATGCGCGCGCGTTCACGCAGCGCGTGCTCGAACAGTCTCTCCCGGGGCGCACGCTCCCGGTGTTCGAGGTCAGCGCGAAGCAGACGATCGACGACGGCGCCGCATCACGCGATTGGGAACGGCTCGAGGCTTCGCTGCGAGAGCTGGCGCAGGGCGCTGGCGCGCAGCTCGTCGAAACGGCGCGGCAGCGCGAGATCGACGCACTCACCCGCGCCCTGACTCGTTACCTCGACGAGGCAGAGGGCGCGCTCCGCCGGCCCGTCGCAGAGACGGAGGTGCGCCTCGCGAGTCTCCGGCTCGGCTCGGACGAGGCCGCGCGGGCGACCCACGAGCTCCGCCACCTGTTCGACGCCGGCCACAAGCAGATCGAGCGCCGGCTCGAACGCGAGCGAACCACGTTCCTCTCCACCGCGTACCCGCCACTCGCCGCGGAGCTGCGAGCCGAGGGCACACGCGCCGAGCTCCTCGCCCACGCGCAAGAGCTATGCGAACGACGCACGCGCGCGTGGCGCGACGAGCTACGCTCCGGCGTCGAGCTCGAGTTCTCGGCGACCGCCGAGCGCTTCGTCACCGCGGCAGGCGCCGTGACACGCGTGATTCGTGCAGCAACGCCCGACTCGGGATTACCCGAGGCGCTCTCGCTCGACACGTCGCTCCACGCGCGAAGCCGGTACCACTTCACGCCGCTCAACGTGGAGGCGAGTCCTGGCATGTGGCGCGGCCTCGCAGACCGCTTGCGAGGCGAAGCGTCCACGCTCCGGTCCAGCCGAGAGCACGCCGACCAGTTCTTGCTGCGGCTGCTCGACGTCAACGCCCGCGGCATCGTGGGCGACTACATCGATCGGATCGTCGAGAGCCGGCGCGGGATCGAACGTGCCATCCGTGAGGCCTTCGAGCAGGCTGCGACCGCCGCGACGCGCGCCGCGACCTCCGCGGCAACGGTTCGGGAACGCGGCGAAGCTGCGATCGCGACCGAGTTGGCTCGGCTCGCGCGCCTGCGTCAGGACCTCGCAGCGATCACGACCTGAAGATCGAGGTCGCGCAACGCGTAACGCGCCCCGGCGCGGGCCCGGAGTGCCTCGGGTTTGACAAGCCTCGCGATGCATCGCAACGTGCGCCACGACCGCATGATGGATGACGAGCCCGAATCGGACGCGCACGAGGCCGCGGCGTCGAGCGGCGGCCTCAACCCCGATCACGTCCGCGTCCTCGCGGCCGGCCTGTCACATCTCGAGGAATCGTTCGCCACCATCGAGCGCGCGCTGCTCGGACGCGGCTCCACGCTGAGCCGTTACGTCGACGATCTCGCGCCGGAACAACGTACCATCGCGGTCGACTATATCGAGCAGATCCGGGAGCGCCTCGCGATCGCCGCGCGCACGCTGAAGCTGAGCGCGCCGGCGCGGATCCCCATCAGTCGGAGCCTACACACGATCGTGACCTCGGCGAAGATCACGCTCGAAGACCTGTCGCCGCGCCGCCTGCGCGGATACGGCCCGCTCGACGCGACCGAGGCCGAGCTCGTGGCCTCGGTCGCCTCGGATCTCGATCGCGCGCTCGAGCGGTTCGCCGAGTTCCTGGCGCGCCCGACCCCCAATGATCTCCACGAGCGGATCGCGCGCCTCACCGCCGACCCCGATCAGCTCGAGATGGTCTCGGCGCTGGAACGGATCGCGAGCCGAAACATGCTCGTCGAGCTGCGTCCGGCGATCGCGGCATTGATCGAGCTGTTCGAGGTCCGGACCTTCGAGGTCGCGGTGTTCGGTCGCGTGAGCTGCGGCAAGTCGTCGTTGCTGAACTGGGTGGTCGGCCAGCAGGTGTTGCCGGTCGGGGCCACGCCGGTGACGGCGCTGCCGACACGACTCCGCTACGGCGAGACCTTGGCAGGCATCGTCTCGTATGCAGACCGCGATCAGCGGATGACCATCGCCGAGTTGGCCGGGCTCATCACCGAGGCCGGAAATCCTGGCAACAAGCGCGGGGTCCTGCGGGCCACCGTGGAGCTTCCGGCGCGGGTGCTGCTCGAGGGGCTCGTGTTGGTCGACACCCCGGGGGTCGGCTCGCTGGCTGCGCATGCCGCGCGCGAGACCTATAACTATCTCCCCCGTTGTGACCTTGGCGTGTTGCTCATCGACGCGTCCAGCACGCCGGGGCGAGACGATCTCGATCTTCTCCGTCGCCTGGACGCGTCGGGAATCCCGGCGCAAGTCGTGCTGAGCAAGGCGGACCTCGTGCCCGAGAGCGAGCACCCGCGAGTCCTGGCCTACTTCGCTGCCGAGCTCGAGCGCGCGCTCGGGCGCGCGATCCCCGTCGATCTCGTCAGCGCGACCCTCGAGACCAGGCTCGCGAAGCAGTGGCTCGCGAGCCGGATCGAGCCGCTCTCGACGCGAGCCGCGCAAGCGCATCGCGAGTCAGGTGCGCGCAAGCTCACCGCATTGCATGCCAGCATGCTCGCGATCCTGCGCACCGCGGTGGCACGGCGCGCGGGGCGTCCCGACGAGCCCGCCAGCGGCGACGAGGTCGAGCGGCTCGCGCTCGATGCCGAGAGCCAGCTTCGCGAGCTGGATCACCATGCGGCGCTGCTGCTCGAAAAGTTCGCCCACATCGCGGACGAAGCGATCGAGACCGCAACGCGGCGCATTCACCTCGCCGAAGCCTCCGAGGCGACCGCGCTATTGGTGACCAGCCTGACCGATACCGCGAACGAGATCCGGCGCTCGTTCGAGACCGGCCTCGTCAGTGCACGCGCTCGGCTCCGGGAGATCTTCGCCGAGCTAGCCCGCTTGGCACCGGGGGTTAGCGATACGAACCTGCACGTCGATCTGGTCTCGCAACCCGCGCTCGAGCTTTCGGCGGCGGTGCGCGAGCTCGTGCTCGACGTCCCTCATTGGCCCGCCGCCGAGCGTCGTTTGCGGTCTCGGATCGAGAGCGCCGTGGGCGCGGACATCCGGGCAGCGTTCGACAAGCTCGAGACCGCGTTGAAGCGATGGTCGCGTGAAGCGATCGAGCAGGTCGCGACGCAGGTCGCGGCGCGGGTCGAACCGGCGCGGGCGAGCGGTCGCCCGTCGATACGCGTGGCAACGGCGGACCTCGAAGCAGATCTCGCGACGCTGGAAGGCCTGTAGCGGTCGATGGCGGAACGCTCCCCGACCGCCGAGACGATCACGGCCATGGCCGAGGCGGTTGGCGCCGGCCAGGCGCGCGCTCGCGGATCGGGTATGGTCTCGCAGGTGCTCGTCGAGAAGCTCGTCGATTCGGGGGTGGTCCCCGAACCCCTGCTGCGCGCCGCCATTCGTGGGGTGTGCCGGTTGCGGTTGCGCGAAGAGCGCGCTCGCGACCACGCGGCGTTCGTCGCCTCGCTCCGCACCGGCGAGGTCGCGATCGAGACCCAGGCGGCGAACGCGCAGCACTACGAGGTCCCGGCCGCGTTCTTCGAGCGCGTGCTCGGGCCGCACCTCAAGTACTCGGCGTGCTACTGGCCGGCGCACATCGACGACCTCGGCAGCGCCGAGGTGGCGATGCTGGCGCTCTACGCCGAGCGCGCGGGGTTGCGCGATGGCCAGCGCGTGCTCGATCTCGGGTGCGGCTGGGGCTCGTTCGCGCTGTGGGCGGCCGCGCGCTATCCGCTCGGCACGTTCACGGCGATCTCGAACTCGCGGACCCAACGGGCCTATATCGAGCAGCAGGCCGCGGCGCGCGGCCTCGGCAACCTCACCGTGCGCACCGCGGATGTCCGCACGCTGGAGCTCGCCGACCGCTTCGATCGCATCGTCTCGATCGAGATGTTCGAGCACATGCGCAACTACGAGGCGCTGTTCGCGAAGCTCGCGGGCTGGCTCGCCCCGGGCGGTGCGTTGTTCTGCCACGTGTTCGCGCACCAGCGCTACGCGTATCCGTTCGAGGACGCCGGTGGCGCGGACTGGATGGCGCGCGAGTTCTTCACCGGCGGCATCATGCCGAGCGTGGAGCTGTTCTCGCACTTCGATCGCGACCTCGTGATCGCGGAGCAATGGCAACTCGAGGGCACCCACTACGCGCGCACCGCGGAGGCGTGGTACGCGAACCTCATGCAACATCGCGCCGAGCTCGAGCCCTTGCTCGGCGGTCGCGCGAAGCTCCAGCGCTGGCGGGTGTTCTTCCTCGCGTGCGCCGAGCTGTTCGGCTTTCGCGGCGGCTCGGAGTGGCTGGTCGCGCACTACCGCATGCAACCGCGTCATGCGTGACTAGCGCGCGCCGAGCGCGGCCGGGTGCCAGCGCGCCGAGCTCTCGAAGCCGGCGCGCAGCGCCCGTAGCGTGGTCGCGGTGACCGCGAGGTCGCGCGCGGTCAGGCCGCGGCCGACGGCGCGCAACACGGCGATATCGACGCGATCGAGCCGCTCGACCATCGTGGTCCCCCGGTCGGTCAGGACGATCAACGGAGACCGAGCGTGCGCCGGGTTCGGCGCGACCGTGACGAGGCGCTCGGCTGCGAGCTGATCGATGATCGGCTGTAGCGTTTGGCGACGAACTGCACGCACCCGGGCGAGCGCGGGCACGGTGCGCGGGCCATCGGTGTGCAAGCGGCGCAGCGTCCAGCGCCGTGCGGCCCCGCGCGCGTCGCTGCCGTAGAGCTCCTCGGAGATCCAGGCGAGCCAGCGGTAGAGCGCGATCGTCTCGTCGACGACGGTCTGGACCTCGCCGTGCGCGCGGCGCGACCGGGCGCGCCGCCGGGGCGGCAACTTGCGCTTCATGGGCCCACGTTCGATCTTGACAGGATACCTGTCAAGGTCTCGCGACGAGCGCTCCCGGAGGCCGCGCTCCACGGGCATAACCAAGGGATGCAGTTGTTCGGATTCGACCTCGCCGAAGAGGAAGCGATGATCGCGGAGGCCGCGCGCGAGGCGGCCGCACGGTGGTTGGTGCCGGGCGCGGCCGAGCGCGACCGCACCGGCGTGTTCCCGGTCGCCGAGCTGAAGGCGCTCGCCACGCTCGGCTTTCACGCGATGAAGGTCGATCCGGCGCACGGTGGGATCGGCGCGAGCAACGTCGGCTACGTGCTCGCGCTCCAGGCGCTCGCGCAGGGCTGCGCGTCGACCGCGGTCGTGCTCGCGTCCTCCAACATGGCGGCGAAGATCGTCGGCGCGCACGGCACGGCCGCGCAGCACGAGCGCTTCCTCGCGCCGTACGCGCACGGCGAGCTCGGGCCGATCAGCTTCGCGCTGACCGAGCCCTCGGGCGGCTCCGACGTGCTCGCGATGCGCACGCGCGCGGTCAAGGACGGCGAGGACTGGGTGCTGACCGGCGAGAAGGCGTGGATCACCGGGGCGTCGCACGCCGGGGTCCACGTGGTGTTCGCGCGCACCGGCGACGGCAAGGACGGCATCACGTGCTTCCTTGTCGAGCGCGGCGCGAAGGGCCTGACGGTCGGCCGCGACGAGGACAAGATGGGCCAGCGCAGCTCGGGCACCGCGACGCTCGCGTTCGACGCCTGCCGCGTTCCCGCCGATCGGGTGGTCGGACCGCTCGGCGCGGGCTACGCGATCGCGCTGTCGGGGCTCGGCGCCGGCCGCGTCGGGATCGCGGCGCTGTCGCTGGGGATCGCCGAGGCCGCGTACACGCTCGGCCTCGCCTACGCCAAGGAACGCCACGTGTTCGGCCAGCCGGTCGCCGCGTTCCAGAACACCCAGTTCGTGCTCGCCGACTCGCGCACCGACCTCGACGCGGCGTGGCTGCTCGCGCTCCGCGCCGCCCGCGCGCTCGACGGCGGCGCACGTGCGAGCGCCGAGACCAGCATGGCGAAGCTATTCGCGACCGAGGCGTGTGGTCGCGTCGTCGATCGCATGGTCCAGCTCCACGGCGGCTACGGTTACTCGCGCGAGTTCCCGATCGAGCGCCTGTATCGCGACGCGCGTGTCACCCGGATCTACGAGGGCACGAGCGAGATCCAGCGCATCGTGATCGCGCGCGAGCTCCTCCGCGCGTAGGTCGCGCCTGAACGGTTAGCCCGCGCTCGCGCCGAACGCCAGCTCGACGAACGCCTTGGCGCTCGCGGGTCGATCGGCCGGGTTCTTCGCGAGCGCCGCCATGATCGCGGCATCGAGCTTCGGTGGGCAATCCTTGCGGAGCACGCGAGGCGACTCCGGGATCTCCGAGATGTGCGCGAACCCGATCGCGATCGCGTTGTCGCCCGAGAACGGCGGCCGGCCGGTGACGAGGTGGTAGGCGAGCGCGCCCAGCGCGTAGATATCGCTGCGCGCGTCGACCGGCTTGCCGCGGACCTGCTCGGGCGCCATGTAGTGGGGCGTGCCGAGGACCGCGCCGGTCGCGGTCAGCTGATCGCCGACGAGGGTGGTCGCGAGCCCGAAATCGATCAGCTTGACGGCGCCGCGCTCGCCGATCAACACGTTGCTCGGCTTGAGGTCACGGTGGATCACGCCGGCCTGGTGCGCGGCCTCGAGGCCGGTGCAGATCTGCTGGAGGATGTCCTCGACGTCCTTGATCGGGACGATGCCGCGCTGGGCGATCAGCTCCGACAGCGTGCGACCGCTGAAGTACTCCATCGACAGGTACAGCAGGCCCGGGCGCGCCTCGCCGAGATCGTGGATCCGGATCACCTGCGGCGAGCTGACCTTGCGCGCGGCCGAGGCCTCGCGGCGAAACCGCGCGATCATCGCGGACTCGTCGGCAGCATATGCGCTCGAGATCACCTTGAGCGCGACCAGCTCGTGCAGCACCTCATCGTCGGCGAGGTAGACGGCCCCCATGCCGCCCTTGCCGAGCAGGCGCTGGACGCGATAGCGGCCCGCGAGCACCTGACCCGGTTCGAGCGTCGTCCCGACCGACCTGGTCCCCTCGCTGGCCGGCGCCGTCGGCGCCGCGGTCATCGTCACGTCGAGCCCGGGCGTGACCGGCGCGGCGGTCGCGGCGGTCGGGCTGACCGGCGGCGGCAGCACCCGCGAGCGTTGCTCGTCGAGCAGCTTCATGACCTTCTGGTTGAGCTCGTAGTCGACCGACGACACGATGGTCTCGAGGTTCTCGATCCGGTCGCGCAGCAGCTTGTTCTCGTCGAGTAGCCGCTTGGTCGCCTTGCCGCCGCCCTCGCCCGCCTCGAGCTCGAGCCGGCGCTGCTTGAGCTTGGCGTCGCTACGGATCTTGATGATCGCCGGCGCCATGCCGAGCGACATCACGATCGCGATCATTCCCGCGAAGTCCGCCATCAGCCGTACGCATCCACCGGCGGGCACGCACACACGAGGTTGCGGTCGCCGTACGCATTATCGACGCGCGCGACCGGCGGCCAGTACTTGTGCACGCGCAGCCACGGCGCGGGATAGGCGGCCTGCTCGCGCGTGTACGGCCGATCCCACTCGGTGCCGGTCACCGCGGCCGCGGTGTGCGGCGCGTTCTTGAGCGGGTTGTTCGTGCGATCCATCGCGCCGGCCTCGATCTCGGCGATCTCGGCGCGGATCGCGATCATCGCGGCGCAGAACCGATCGAGCTCGCCCTTGGTCTCGCTCTCGGTCGGCTCGATCATCAGCGTGCCGGGGACCGGGAACGACATCGTCGGCGCATGGAAGCCGTAATCCATCAGGCGCTTCGCGATGTCCTCGACCTCGATCCCGGAGGTCTTCTTGAACTGGCGGCAGTCGAGGATCAGCTCGTGCGCGACCCGGCCGTTGAGGCCGGTGTAGAGCACCGGGTAGTCCGCGCCGAGCCGCTTCGCGATGTAGTTCGCGTTGAGGATCGCGACCTCGGTCGCACGGCGCAGGCCGGGCTCGCCCATCATCGCGATGTACGCGAACGAGATCGGCAGGATCGACGCCGAGCCCCACGGCGCCGCCGACACCGGCCCGACCGGCTGCGTGCCCGCCGCCGCGAGCGGATGCCCCGGCAGATACGGCGCGAGGTGCTGCTTGACCGCGATCGGCCCCATGCCGGGACCACCGCCGCCGTGGGGAATGCAGAAGGTTTTATGGAGATTGAGATGACAGACGTCCGCGCCGATCGCGGCGGGCCGGGTCAGCCCGACCTGCGCGTTCATGTTCGCGCCGTCCATGTAGACCTGGCCGCCGGCGGCGTGGACGATCTCGCAGACCTCGCGGATGCCCTCCTCGAACACGCCGTGGGTCGACGGGTACGTGACCATCAGCGCCGCGAGGTTGTGGCGGTGCTGCTCGGCCTTGTTGCGCAGATCCGCGAGATCGATCGTGCCGTCCGGCGTCGACGCGACGACGACGACCTGCATGCCGGCCATCACCGCCGACGCCGGGTTCGTGCCGTGCGCGCTCTGCGGGATCAGGCACACCGTGCGGTGGTGGTCGCCGCGCGCCTGGTGATAGCCGCGGATCGCGAGCAGGCCGGCGTACTCGCCCTGCGCGCCCGAGTTGGGCTGCAGCGAGACCGCCGGCAGGCCGGTGATCTCGCCGAGCCACGCCTCGAGCCGCTCGAACAGTGCGCGGTAGCCGCCCCATTGCTCGGCCGGCGCGAATGGATGGAGGCCGCCGATCGCGGGCCAGGTCACGGGGACCATCTCGCTGGTCGCGTTGAGCTTCATCGTGCACGAGCCGAGCGGGATCATCGAGGTCGTGAGCGAGAGGTCCTTCGCGCACAGCCGGGTGATGTAGCGCAGCATCTCGTGCTCGCTGTGGTAGCGCGAGAATGTCGGGTGGGTGAGGAATGGCGACGTCCGCTTCACGCCGGCCGGGAGCTCCACGACGGTGGTCGCGACGACGAGTTGCTCGAGATCGAGCGGCTCGCCGAACGCCTCGAGCACCGCGCCGACGTCGGAGAGGGTCGTGGTCTCGTCGCACGAGATCCCGACGCCGTCGTCGTAGCGGCGCAGGTTGACGCCGTGCTCGACCGCCTTCGCGAGGACGCTCGCCTGGTGGTGCGCGTCGAGGTCGAGGCGCAGCGTATCGAAGTACGTACCCGGGCGGACCTTGAAGCCGAGCCGCGCGAGCCCGGAGGCGACCAGCGTCGTGAACGCGTGCACGCGCTTCGCGATCGCGGTGAGCCCCTCGGGACCGTGATAGACGGCGTACATCGACGCCATCACGGCGAGCAGGACCTGCGCGGTGCAGATGTTCGAGGTCGCCTTCTCGCGGCGGATGTGCTGCTCGCGGGTCTGAAGCGCGAGCCGAAATGCGGTCTTGCCCTTGGCATCGCGCGACACGCCGATGATCCGGCCGGGGATCTGGCGGCGGAAGTCGTCCTTGGTCGCCAGGAACGCGGCGTGCGGGCCGCCGAAGCCCATCGGGACGCCGAACCGCTGCGCGGTGCCGATGGCGATATCTGCGCCGAGCTCGCCCGGGGGCACGAGCAGGGCGAGCGCCAGCAGATCGGTCGCCATCGCCACGTACGCCCCTGCCGCGTGGATCTTCGCGCACAGCGCGCGGTGGTCGAGGACCTGGCCGTCGGTCGAGGGATAGCTGATCAACACGCCGGCGACGGTCGCGTCGAGGCCTGCTTCGATCTGCGCGAGCGTGCCGACCGCGAGCTCGATGCCGAGCGGTTCGGCGCGCGTCTGCATCACCGCGATCGTCTGGGGATGGGTGGCGTCGTGGACCCAGAACTTCGCGCGCTTGTGATCGGCCTGGCCGAAGCACATGTGCATCGCCTCGGCCGCGGCGGTGGCTTCGTCGAGCAGCGAGGCATTGGCCATCGCGAGGCCGGTGAGATCCTCGATCATCTGCTGGAAGTTGATCAGCGCCTCGAGCCGGCCCTGCGAGATCTCGGCCTGGTACGGCGTGTACTGGGTGTACCAGCCCGGATTCTCGAGCACGTTGCGCAGGATCACGCCGGGCGTGATCGTGTCGTAGTAGCCCTGACCGATGAACGAGCGCAGCACCTGGTTGTCGCTCGCGAGCGTGTGGAGCTGCTCGAGCAACTCGTGCTCTGCGAACGGCTCGCCGAGCGCGAGCGGTTGCTGCAAGCGGATGCCGGCGGGCACGGTCGCATCGGTGAGCTCCTCGAGCGTCTTGTAGCCGAGCTCGGCCAGCATAGCGGCGACCTCGGTGTCGTCGGGACCGATGTGGCGGCGCGCGAACGTATCGGAGGGTGCGAGGAGGTCGGACTGCACGGTCGCACCCTAGCATCCAGGCGCTAGCTCCGAAAGACGGTCAGGGCGCGACCGGCGGCAGCGTCGCGTCGACGAACGGCTGCGCCTGGTGGCGGCTCACGGCGGGGCGCCCCAGAACGCGTGGAACGAGGCCGAGCGCGCGAGCTCGGTCGGCTTGTAGCGGATGTCGAGCAGCGCGATCATCTCGGTGAGCACGTCGGGTGCAAGATTGACGACGAGCTGGTTCGAGCACGCGTATGCGAGCGGGAGCCCCATGCCCTCCTCCGCGGTCGAGGTCCTGGTCGCGGCGAGCCGGGTCTCGACCGCGGCGGGTTCGATCGTGCCCCAGCGATCGCGAACCTCGATCGCGAGGTAGCGCCCGTCGATCGACCACCGCAGCGTGACGACGTCGCGGTCGACCAGGACCCGCCCGCGATCGCGCGGATCGCGAATTCGATCCCTCACGCCGTGTGCGTCGACCGGCGCGGCATACAGCGCGTTCGCGAGCAGCTCGTCGGCGATCACGCTGACCAAGGAGCCGACCCGATCGGGCAAGCCGACATGCGTGACATCGGCCGCGATCGCCGCGACCGCCGCGTCGCGTTCGAGCGCGTCCTCGAGCGTGTAGCCGCGGACCTCCGCCCCCCAGGCCATGTACTTGTCGAGCCCGAAGCAGTCGCGCCGGATCAACTTCTGCGCGGTCGCGAGGAGCTCCTCCGCGAGCAGCGGCATCGGATGCGCGATGACGTGATCCCAGCCGGCGTGGAGCAGCGCGCTGACCGTTGTCGGGTCCGCGGGCTGGAGCCCCTCTCCCGGCACCGCGATCCAGGCTCGCGCGGGCCGGTTGCACGCCTCGAGCGACGCGAGCGCGAGCGCGGCATCGACGACGACGATCGTGTCTCCATCGATCGAAGCGGCGCCGAGCTCGGCTGCGACCTCGACCGGGCACAGCGTCGCGCCGAGCAGCCGCTGCAGCGAGCGTTGGGCCCGGCGCTCCGCATGCACCACGACGAGCTTGTCGGGAGGCGACGCTGGAGCGGTCCTGTGCACGCCCTAGTAGAGTATCGCGATCGTCGCCGCCGCGCCGAGGTAGCGGTCCGCGGCGCCGCCGATATCTTTGGTCGTCGGGTCCATATCGCGGTTGTTCGACATCGCGCCGTTGCCGGTGAAGGCGTAGCCGATCTGGGTCGCTTCCCCGCGCAGGCTGATCGCGAGGTGGTTGCCGACGACGATATCGAAGCCGGCGCTAGCGGAGCCCCCGGTGACCTTGGCCTGGCCGTACGAGCTCGGCTCCTGGATCGGCCCTGCCGAGGTCAAGAAGATCGCCTGGCCCCCGAACACCAGCGCGAGCTGCTTGATCAGCGGGATCCGAAACTCGACGCCCGGATCGAAGCCGGCGTAGTCGACATCGGGAAGATCGATCGTGTTGCCCGTGCTCAGCGCGGTGCGATTGACGATGAACGTGCGCTTCATGTAGCCGACGCCGAACGTGACCGACGGGCTCGTCTCGCTGTGCCCGAACAGCAGGCGGAAGCGCGGGCCGATCTCGAACCGGCGTTGCTTGACCGGAAACTTGGTCCCGGGCTGCGCGCTGCTCTGCAGGTTGAGCACGATCGTCTGATCGAACATGCCGCCGAGACCGAGCCCGCCGGCGACACCGTTCGGGTTGCCGAACGCGAGCGGATAGATCTCGCCGGCGATGCGGGCGCCGGCGACCGGCTTTTGCGAGAACGGCTTGGGGGCCTCCGGAAACGCGCGTGACGTGAACGTCAGCGAGCGGTTCTGGAGCGAGATGCCCAGATCGAGCCGCACCGCGACGCGGTTCGCGGCTCGCGCGGTGTGCGCTGGGTGGGCCTCGACGTGCGCCGACACGGCATCGGAATCGTCATCCGCTTGCGCGACCCGCTTCTGCTTCGGCTTGTCGTCATCGGCGTCGTCGTCCGACCTGGCCTTGTGCGAGTCGCCTTCGTCCCCCGACTTGTGCGACGGCTTGACCTCTTGGTCGTCATCGTCGTCGTCGCCGCCCGTGTGCTTCATCGTCTTGAGGGCGTCGTCGGTGTCCTTGCCCCGGTTCTTGTGCTTGCCGTTGGCCGGACCTTCGTCATCGGCGACCGGGGTGTCGCCGCCGGCGTCGAGCTTGTCGATCATCTTGTCGCGGAGCTGGGACTTCAGCTTCTTCGACTTCAGGCTCGCGAACTCGACCTTGAAGCCCTTGGTCTTCTTGCCGTGAACGAACAGCTTGACGTGAAGCAGCTTGTAATGGCCCTTCTTCGAGAGCTTGCCCTGGATCACGGCGTCGGCCTGGAGCTCCTTCGAGAGCTTGCGCAGATCCTTCTCGCCGAGGTCCGAGGTATCGAGCCCGAGCCGCTCGATCGTACGTCGGACCTGCTTGGACCCGACGATCATGACGTCTTCACCGATCGCGTCGATGACGACCTCCTCGGCATGGCCGCCGGGGTCCCCCTCGAACGTGACGAGCGCGACGCGCGGTTTGGCGACGGCCGTGACGGGAACCGCCAGGACCACACCGATCACGATCACGAGAGCGGTTCGCATCACCAGGGCTCCTTCGATCAGTATAACAGCTTGTCAATTCGACGCAGCCGTTGTCAGCTCGACTCGTGGACCCCGTCGATCGCCGCAACTTACGCATCACCGGCCAGCACCCGCGCGTCACCGGCCAGCACCTCGTCGTCGAGCCGCACGATGTCACGGTGATCGTGACGCAGGCCTATGGCCCACGCGGTGACAGCCTTGTCGGAATTTCGGACGTCCAGTTCGATGGCCACCCCGCCGTGACCATCAAGGTTCGCGTCCCCGATGGCCGCGAGGGCCTCGTGCATCTGTCGCCGCTCCATGGCGATGCCCGCAAGGTCAAGCCGTTCGATATCGCCCATGGGACGCGCCTCGAGTTGCTGTGCCCGGTCTCGGGCCAAGCGCTCGACTACGTCGGCGAGGTCGAGGATCAATCTGGCGCGAAGTACTTCGCGATCTACCTCACGCCGCAGCTGTCGCGCGGGACGATGGTGATGGTGTCCGACGTGTGGGGGCACTACCACTCGCGCATCGTCGACGACTTCGAGCTGATCTCCGCGTGGGCCGCGAACCACCACGACTGAGCAAGGTCACAGCTCGTAGAGATAGAAGTACGCGCGCAGGTTCGCGTTCGCGAGTGGCTTCTTGATGCGCGGGCGGCCGAGCACGCGCATGAATTCGCGCTCGAGCAACGGGTTCCCGACCAGGAAGCCGGCGCGCCAGCCGCGAAATCGCCGGCAGGTCTCGGCGATCACGCCGTACAGGGCCTCGAGATCCTGATCGGCAAGACGCTCGCCGTACGGCGGGTTCGCCAGCAACAGGCCGGTCTGGGGTACCGCGCGACCGCGCTCGACCGCGATCTGCGCGATCATCTCGGGACGCAGATCCGCGACGTCGCAGCGCTGCCACGTCACCGCATCACCGACCTTCGCCGCGTGCGCGTTGTCGCGCGCCGCAGCGAGCACGTCGAGCTCGACATCGCAGCCGATGACCAGCGGCGAGGCATCGGCATAGAGCGGGGCCGCCCCGGCCTGCTCGAGCCCGAGCGCGTGCAGCGCGGGGGTCGCGCGCGGGGTCGCACGCGCGAGCAAGATCGCCTCGATCGGAATCGTCCCCGAACCGCACATCGGATCGACGAGGACGTCGGTGCGCGGATCGAAGCGACCCAGCATCACGAGCACCGCCGCGAGGTGCTCGCGGAGCGGCGCATCGCCGGCCTCGCGCCTCCATCCGCGCTGCGAGAGCGAGCCTCCGCCGAGATCGATCGAGATCACGAGCTCGCGCGTACCGCCCGGCCGCCCTTCGTCGAGCCGGGCGATCCAGCGCGTCGCCGGCCGGTGCGGATCGACATGCAGGCGCTTGCCGCGGCGTGCGACCGCGTCGATCAGCGCATTCTTGACGGTGCCGACGACCTGGCGCTCGCCGGCGGCGAAGTCTTCGACCCGGCGGGCCTCGACGGAGATGCCGTCGCCATCGCGCCACAACGCACGGGTGTCGTTCGCGATGTCGGCGACGAGCTCGTCGTACAGCGGTTCGAGCCGTTCGGCGCGCGAACGATACACGTCCCACAGCACGCGCGTCGGCGTGCGCAGGTACGTCACGGCGACCCGGGCGAGCTCGCCGTCGAACGGATAGACGAGCTGGCCGAGGCCTTCCTTGCGTGGCTCCGGCGGCCGGCGGTGCAACGCGCGCTGTGCGATTCGCGTCAGCTCGGCGTGCATCACGACGTTGGTCTGCGTCGAACCGACGATCCGTAGCTCGTCGACGATCATGCGGGTCTCCGGTCGGCGTCGGGTCCGTTCAGGGTCGCGAGCAGGCCCGCCTCGGCGAAGAACCGCTTGTGGAGGTAGACGCCGCGCTGGTCGGTGCCGGCCGGGCCCTTCGGGCGATCGTGGAGGTAGCGGCGCGCGAGCTGCGCGAGCCGGGCATCCCACTCGAGCAGGTACCACGACACGATCGTGGCATCGCCGTCGTCGAGATCGGCACGCGCGAGCCACAACGTGCGCTGCAGCTTCGCGACGGCGGCCTGTTCGAACGCCATCGCGATCGCCGGATCCTCCGTCACGCGCCACAGGCCGCTGGCGTCGACCGCGATGGGCACCGTCTTGATCTCGACGTCGCCGCGCCAATCGGGCTCGTCGCCGCCGCGCTCGGGCACCCCGACGAGCGTGGCGGCGCGCACGCCCCACGCGCCCTTGTCGCGGCCGCGCCGTCCGAGCCGCACGCCGATCGCGCGATCGGCCGCGGCGAGCAGCTCGTCGAGCGTCTCGGGCTCGTCGGGGGGCGGCTCCGCTGCGGCCTCGAACGGGAGCGGGCGCGGCCACCGCGCGCTCGCGGGATACAGCCCACGGGGTGGGGCCTGGACGACGAGGTGACCGCCGAGGATCACGGGACGCGGCTGCAGCACGGCGTCCGCCGGCACGCCCGCGCGCTCGAGCCGCGCGCCGCACTCCCACAGCGCGAGGCGCAGCTCGGGGACGCTCGCCTCCGCGACGCGCTCGCGCGTGCCCTCGCGCCGGACGAGCGTGTCCAGCTCGTCGCGCACGAGCGCGTTGAGCAGGCCGCACAGGTCGTCACGCCAGCGTTCGACGATGCGTGCGTGGGAAGCCTCGAGATCGAGGTCGTAGCTCGGAGGCGCTTCGCCGAGCAACGTCGGCTCGAACCGGCGCGGCTCCAGCGCGGCCACACGGCGGAGCGACTCCGGCGCGAGGTGGCCCGCGAAGCGTTCGACCGCGTTCATCGCGACACGATACACGTACACGCCGAGATCTCGCATGCCCGTGGTCGTCGCGGTCGTGGTCCCTGGCCAGGCTATGCTGGCGGCGTGCGATGGCTCCCGATCCTGGCGCTCCTCGCGTGTGCGCCGGAGATCCCGTCGCCGCGCGAGCGCGCCGCCACGTCGGATCGGGCCGCCGATGCTGCGCTCGAGCACCAGCTCGTCGCGATCCCCGGCGTCGCCGCCGCGCATGCCGCGATCCACTCCGCATTCCGCGATCCGCTGAGCGGCGCGACCTCCCCCGCCGCCGCGTCGGTCTTGATCGTGATCGGACCGCACACGGATCGCGGATCGGTCGAAGCGGCCGCCCACCAGCTCGCGCCCTCCGCGACGCTCGCGATCGTGATCGGCCCTGCCCCGCAGACCTCGAGCAACCGGCCGCTCGCGATCGCCGCGCTGATCGTCGTGCTCGGCGCCGCCGGCGTGGTCGCGTGGCGAACGCGTCCTGCCGCGTAGGCGCGTGATCTACTCCGAGTGGCGAGGTAGCAGCGCCCAGAAGTCGAGCTCGAGCACGATGCGCGGCTCCTTCGTCCCCGACAGGAGCGGCGCGGTGTTGCGCAGCTCCGCGGCGGAGACGTTCTTGACCGCGTGCAGGCGCAAGCGCAGCGCACCGACGTCCCGGCGCGTCGGCAACTCGGCCCGCTCGACGACCTCGGTGAACGCGCGCAGGGTATCGCCGGCGAACGTCGGACCGACGTGCGATCCGCCGTTCCACGCCGCGATCCGCAGCGCCGTGCCCAGCCCGTTCTGCGACAGTGCCATCGCGAGCGAGATCACGTGGCCGCCGTAGACGAGGCGCTTGCCGAACCGCGACTGGGCCATCGCGAGCTGATCGAAGTGGACCTGCGCCGTGTTGTGATAGAGCCGAGTCGCCTGGGTGTGATCGGCTTCCTCGACGGTGATCGCGTCGGGGTGATCGAGGCGCTCGCCGACCTCGTACGCATCCCACCAGTCGCCCGGCGGCATCGTCCACGCGAGGTCCGCGAAGCGCTGCAGGTTCATCACCTCCGGTACCGGTAGGCGGTCCGGCGTGACGACCGACGGCAGCGACGGAACCTGGTTGACCCCGGCGGACGCGGCCTTGTCGCGCTTCGGGATCAGCACCCAGCGCACGAACGACAGCACCTCCTGGCCCTTCTGGTTGACCCCGCGCGTGCGCACGTACACCACGCCAGCCTCGCCGCTCGAGACCTCGCGGAGGCCGATGATCTCGCTCTCGGCGACGAGCGTGTCGCCCGGATAGACCGGTCGCAAGAACCGAACATCGGCGTAACCGAGGTTCGCGCTCGCGTTGTGCGAGATATCCGGCACCGACTTGCCGAACACGACGTGGAACACGAGCAGGTCCGGCAGGACCTCGCGCTGGAAGCCGAGCGAACGCGCGAGCTCGGTCGACGCCGAGAGCGGGTGGCGATCACCGGTCAGCGCGATGTACGCCGAGATATCGCCGCCGTGCAACGTGCGTGGAACGGCGTGGACCAGATGCTGGCCGATGCCGAAATCCTCGAAGTACCGACCGCCAAAGACTTTCATAAGCGTGCGGCCGGCGACGCTAGTACGCGGCTACTCCGAGAGCAAGATCGGATAGCCAAAGCTCTGCGGTGGACCGTCCCAGGCCGGGAACGAGGCGCCCCGGACGGCCGCGGACACGCAGGCAGCCTCGGGCTTGCCCGCGAACTTGCCGGTGACGGTGACCCGCGTGACCTGCCCCGACGGAGAGATCACGAGCTTCAGGTTCGCCTCGCCCTGGGTGCCCTGGTAGCAAGCGTGCGCCTTCGCCGTGATCGTGGACATACCCTTCTTGAAGTCGTCGCCGGACAGCTCTGTCTTGTCGAGCTTGGGCTTGGCCGGCTTCTTGTCCTGGACGCCGGCTTCCTTGAGCAGCGCGTCGAAGTCTTTGTCCTGCTCGCCCGCAGCAGCGCCGGTTCTGCCGCCGGCGCTGGCCGCCTTGGCCGCCTTGGCCGGCTTGGTCTCGACCTTCTGCTCGGGGGCTGCGGTGGTCGCAACCTTGCCCTTGCCACGATGGCTCGTGGCGTGTCTCGCCGGGACCGGCACCGTTGGCGCGACCGCGACGGTGTCCGCCGGGACCTCGGCCGCGGCTGCTTGTCCGACCGCGGCGGGCGCTGGCGCCGCCTCGGCAGCGAGCTGCGCCGGGTGCGCTGCCTCGGGCTTTGCCGGGGCCTCGCCGTTGCCCGCCATCGCTCCAGCGGGCGCCGCCGCCGGCTGTGCGACCGTCGGGCCCGGCTGATCGGGGTGCTGCGTCATCACGAACAGCGTGAGACCCGCCGCGGCCGCGAGTCCCATCGCGACGAGCGCCAGGTTGCGGCCCTTGTGCGAGGTCTTGCCCGTGGCCTTCGGACCGGCGAACGCCGCGAACGCCGGCTTGAACTCGACGGCGCCCGAGGCGCTCGCATCGGCGGGTCGAGGCAGGTTGGAGGCAGAGTCGTAGATCGAGGCCGGCGTCACCGCGTTGGCGTCGTGCCTGGCGGCACGCGCGGCTTGTTTCGCCGCGACCTTCGCCGCTTTCGCGAGCTCTTGCTTGCTCGGCAGCTCGTCGAGCTCGGGCAGCGACACCATGTTCGCGGGCTGGGGCAACGCCAGGTTCTTCCAGCTCGCGCTCGACGACGCGAGCACGTCGTCGTCCTTGACCGTCGCGTTGCTGCCGGTGGTGCGCTTGATCCGCTGCTTCGTCGACTGGGCGAGGCTGCGGATATCGTGGAGCCCACTGTCCTCTTCCTGGGGCGCCGGCGGTGCCATGGGGGGAGACGTCGACGCTTCGCGGTTCGGGGTGCCCGATTGCTCCATGTTTACCTCGCCTCCCGCTGACAGCTTGACTAAAAGCTGTTCAGGGAGGGCTTCGAAATAACCCGACGGAGCTTCAGCGTCCAGGGTTTTCATCGCGGCGCGGAGCCGGGCGTCTAGATCTTCGGCCATGGCTACTACTTGCCCGCCGTCTTGGTGGCGGTGGCGGCGGTGGTGCTGGGTTCGAGGCGGAGACGGAGCAGCCGGCGCGCTTCGTTGACGCGCCACGCGACGGTCCCTTCGGGAATCTCCAGGATCTCCGCGATCTGCTTGTGCGGGAGGTCCTCGACGGTCGCGAGCACGATCGTCACGCGCAAGGACGGTGACAGTTCGGCGATCGCCGCGAGCACGCGCTGGACCTCGGCGGTCTGCTCGGCCTGCTGTGCGGGGTCGCCTGCACCTTGGCCGAGCGCCTCGGGGCGGCCGCCGATGTGCGCCGCTTCGCTGGTACCACGCTGCGCGAGCGCCGCGCCGCGCTTGCCGCTGCGGAGCGCGTTGAGCGCCGTGTTGACCGTGATGCGATAGAGCCACGTGAAGATGTCGCTGCGCCCGTCGAACGTCGCGATGCCTCGAAACGCCCGCACGAACGTCTCCTGCGTCGCGTCGTCGGCGTCGCTGTGGTTCTGCAGGATATGGAGGGCGGCGGCGTACACGCGTCGTTGGTGGCGCCGGACGAGGCGACCGAAGGCTTCGCGATCGCCTGTGCGAGCCCGATCCAGGTCGGGATCGTTGTCACCCATCTGATGACTATTGTATGGCGACCGGACGTTGGACAACAGCTCGGTGCAAAGCTTTGGGTCCTCAGCGCCGGCGGTCGGCTTCGAACAGCTTTGCGACCAGGCACGCGGTCAGCTCCGCGAGACGCGAGAGCGCACGCGCCGCTTCGGCCTGCGCGGTGAGCCGATCGCGCACGCGCTCGGCGCCGGCCTGGCCCGCCTCCGAGGCGCGCTGACGAGCCTGCAGATCTAGGACGTTGAGCGGATCGGGACCGCCCAGCGCGAGGCGCAGCGCCGTGATCCGCGCACGCGCTTCGCGCAACGCATCGGCGACATCATCGGCGAACGTCACGATCACGACCTGGGCGTCCGCACCGCCGAGTCCGGCGGTCAGGGCATCGAGCTCGACGAGCGCGAGGTCGCGCAACCGCGTCGACAGCGCCTCGTCGGACTCGCGCGGTGACTCCACGGTGTTCGCGCCGCGCTGGCTCGAGCTGACGATCACTTGGTGTCGTCCTCGGGCGCTGCGAGCGCCTTCTGCTTGGCCGCCTTGTCGGCGTCCATCTTGGCCTTGAGCTTGGCCAGCGCGTCCTCGGGTCCGGCCGGTAATTGTGGATTGGCCTCCGCCGCCGCGAGCTTCCGGTCGAACGCCGTCGCGTCGATCTCTTCGCCGCGCATCGCCGCGTCGACCTCGGTCTCGATCACCTCGGCGTCGATGCGATCTTCGGCCGCCTGAAACTTGTCCCACACCGAGGAGTCGTTGCCGAACGCGTCGCCGCCGGCCGAGCGTCCCGCCGCGATCTGGGTCGCGAGCGTGCCCTTGCGCAGCTTCAACAGCTGCAGCTTGGTCTCGAACTCCTTGCGGCTCTTGTTGAGCTGGATCGCATAACTCGCGGCTTCGTGCTTGTCGCGCTCGATCTTCGTGGCCTCTTGCTCGGCCGCGCGCTTCTCCTTGAGCGCGACCTTCGCGGCCTCGTCGTCGCCGACCTTGACCGCGATCATCGCGCGGCGCTCCCACTCGGCGGCCTTCGCCTTGTGCTTCTCCATATCGGCCTCGAGCGTCTTGGCCGTCACCTTGTAGGTGACGAGCTCCTGCAGCGCCTTCTTGCGGCCTTCCTCGAGCTCGAGGATCGCCATGTTGAGCTCTTTCGCCGGATCGATCGCCTTGTCCAGCGCCGCGTTGGCCTTGCTCGAGATGCCGCCTTTGATCCGCGAGAAGATGCCCATGGCGCACAGCTTACCGCGCTAATCCTTGCCCAACCCGTACTTGCGGTAGCGCTGGCGAAACTGATCGTAGGTCAGCCCGAGCAGCGCCGCCGCTTCCTTCTGCTTGAACCGCGTGCGCTCGAGCGCGTCCTTGCACAGCCACGCCTCGAAGGCATCGACGCGCTGATCGAGTGGCAGCCGCGAATCGTCCGCGAAGTGGGTGCCCGGCACCGGAGCCTGCTGCGCCTCCGGGGGCAGCGCGGTGTCGACGTCGCTGCCGCGCAACACCTCGCCCTGCGCCATGTACACCGCGCGCTCGACGACGTTCTTGAGCTCGCGCACGTTGCCGGGGTAGTCGTACTGCGCGAGCCGATCGAACGCCTCGGCGCTGATCTCCTTGACCGTGATGCCGGCGACGTCCTGGCGAAACCGCGCGAGGAACCAGGTCGCGAGCACGGGCACGTCCTCGAGGCGCTGCGACAGCGGCGGCAGATGGATCTCCTCGAACGCGAGGCGATCGTAGAGATCCGGCCGAAACTTGCCGGCGGCCATCGCCTCCTTGAGCTCCGCGTTGGTCGCCGCGATCACGCGGACGTTGACCTGGATCGACTCCGAGCCGGCGACGCGCTCGAACCGTTGATACTCGAGCACGCGCAAGATCTTGGCCTGGAACTCGAGCGACATGTTCCCGATCTCGTCGAGGAACAGCGTGCCGCCATCGGCGAGCTCGAACTTGCCTTCCTTTTGTTTGGTCGCGCCCGTGAACGCGCCCTCCTCGTGGCCGAACAGCTCGCTCTCGAGCAGGCTCTCGGTCACCGCGGCGCAGTTGATCGTGATGAACGGCTCGCTCGCCCTGGGCGACATCATGTGGATCGCGCGTGCGACCAGCTCCTTGCCCGTACCGCGCGGGCCAAGCACGAGCACCGGGCGCGGCACGGGCGCGACCTTCTCGATCTTGGCCATCACGGTGCGCATCGGCTGCGAATCGCCGATGATCGCCCAGCGCCGGCCCGCAGCCTTGCGCAGCCGTTCGTTGGTCGCGCGCAGCGCGCGGTTCTCGTCCTCGAGGCGCTTCCGATCGAGCGCGTACTGCAGGATGCGCTCGACCTTGTCGACCGAGATCTCGAGCTTGTCCTCGAGGTACGGGTCCTTCGTGATGAAGTCGACGGCGCCGGCCTTGACCGCCGCGACGGCGTCGTCGATCGCGCCGTGACCGGTCAGGATGATGATCGGGAGGTCCGGCAGCCGGGTGTGGATCGCGCGGCAGATCTCGATGCCGCTGCGCCGGCCGGCGCCGAGATCGAGATCGAGGATCACGAGGTCGGCGTCGTTGGTGTTCAACCAGGTGATCGCGTCTTCGCCGTCGTCGAAGCTGACGACGTTGCCGCCCTTCGCGCGGAACACGTCGCCGAGCAGCCGGCGGACCTCGGCCTGGTCGTCGACGCAGACGATCGTCCCGATCACGGCACCTCCCTCAAGTGGCCCTCGCTTCGGACAGCCACTTCGGCAGCACCGCGAGCCCGTGCTTGTCGGTCGGCAAGGTGATCGTGATCGTCGTACCGCGACCCTCTTCGGAGTCCACCGTGATGCGGCCGTGATGCGCCGCGACCGCGCGCTCGGCGATCGCGAGCCCGACCCCGGACCCGGTCTCCTTGGTCGTGAACCCCGGCACGAACAAGCGGCCGAGGTGCGCGCGCGGGATGCCCGGGCCGGTGTCCTGCACGACGATCTCCACGATCGGCGCCGCGCTCGTCGCGGGCGAGGCGATCGCGCGCACGCGTACCGCCACCGAGCCCGACATCGCCGCACAGGCCTCGGCCGCGTTCGAGATCACGTTGAGCAGCGCCTCGCGCAGCAACATGCGATCGCCACGCACATCGGGGAGCATCGCGGCTTGTTCGAGCGTGATCGCGACCTGCTGGGTGCGCGCCTGGGCCGCGACGACGACCTCGTGGAGCAGCGGCGAGAGCGGCACGAGCTCGATCGTCGGTGTCGGCGCCTGCATCGAGCGCAGGTACTGCGCCCACTCCTCGTAGAGCGCGGTGACGTCTTTCTCGAGCTCCTTGAGGCGCTCGAACACCGGCGTCGCGTCGCCCTGCTCGGCGAGCTTGCGCGCGCTACGCGTCCGCGCGCCGATGATGCCCAGGAGATTCTTGACGCGATGACCGTGCGCGTAGACCCCGGCGAGCACGTCATGGCGCGCGACCTCCGCGGTCGCCGTGACCAGCCGCGGGGCGACGCTACCCGCGGCCGCGCCGGCTCCCGGGTTCGCCGCATCCAGCAGCTTCGAGACCACGATCCCGAGCGACGGCGAGCTCGCATCGAGCATGCGCGCGGCGTTGCGCCAGGCCAGGCCGTAGCTGGCGTCGATCCGCAGGGCGCGCTCGATCTCGGCGAGCGCGCCGGCGTGATCGCCGCGGTCGAGCACGAGCAACGCCAGCCGGCACGCCGCGGCGGTATGGCCGGGTTGAAACGCGAGGCCCTTGCGATAGGCGTCCTCCGCGCGCTCGAGGGTCGACGGATCGTCCTCGTAGAGGCCGGCGCGCAAGAACGCGAGCCGCGCGCGCTCGGCCGCCGACAGCGCCTCGTTCGCCGCGGTCGCCGCGAAGTCGTCGAGCTCGCCGATCAGCGCGTCGCGCTCGGCGACCGGTGCGTTCGGCCGGCGTGCACGGCGCTCGAATCGGCGCAACACCAACGCGCCCCGCGCGACGCCGGCCTCGAGCTCGGCGGTGGCGAGCTCGTCGTCGATCATCGTGTCGGTGACCGCGTGATCGCCGCTGGTCTGGCGCGCGACGAAGAGCGCCGCCGCGCACGCGGCCGCGCCCGGCAGCCCGCGCACGGGTTCGAGGCTCGTCGTCGCGTCGCTCGTGCAGCCGTGCGCGACCACCGCGGAGGCGATCTCCTCGATCAGCGCGAACTCGAGCGCGCCGGGCTGAGTGCTCGGCTGGGCGGCTCGCTGCGCGGCCGTGACCACGGCCTCGAACGCCGCGTTCGCCTGCGCGGCGGCGCCGGCGTTGTCGTGCTGCGCCTCGGCCGCACGCGCGAGCTCGAGGTGAGCGCGCGCGCGCTCCCACGCGGTGCATTTGGGGGTGTCGAGCACGATCGACAACGACATCCGCGCGGCCGCGAGCTCACCCGCGGCGAGCTGTGCGCGGGCGAGCAGGATCCGGGTCGCCGGTCCCGGTGCGCGCCTGGCCGCTTCGGCGGCGAACCGCCGCGCACCGGCGGCATCCCCCTGCGCGAGCGCGATCTCGGCGAGCCGGAGCGCAGGGGTCGCGTCGTCGCCAGCCGCGAGCGCACGCGCCAGCACGCTCTTCGCCGCTGCCGGGAGCCCGAGCGCCCAGTAGCGGTCACCGAGCTCGAGGAGCGCAGAACCCACGGCCGGATCCTACCGCGGCTTGCCGCCGCGCTCGGGCTAGAGCAGCTGCTTCTTGCGCTGCGCGAGGTGCTTGTCCATCGCCGCGAGCGCGGGGCTCGCACCGATCTTGGCGCGGAGCGCATCGGCCGCGCTCTCCATCGTGATCACGTCGGCCTGCATCCGGGTTCGTACCGATTCGTGCATCTCTTTGAAGTTGCCAAAAAAGTCCTGCAGCATGTCGCCCTTGCGGAGCCCGTAGATGCTGCCGATCCTGCCTTCGGCCATTCGATCGAAGTACATCGAGACCTTGAACAGCGGACCGGCGACCTTGTGGGTCATGATCACCAGGTACGCCGAAAGGATCAACACGAGCCCGATGCCGACGCCGGCCATCTTGTAGACCAACATCCGATCGTCGTGCGCGTTGTCCTCGGCGACCTCGTTCTTGACGTCGGAGAAGCTCGCGTCGCTCTGGGTCAGCGCGGCAAGATCGCTATCGATCGATGCCGAAGCCGCGTGGCGCTGGTGATAGATCAGCGAGCCGAGCGAGCCCGAGATCAGCGCCGACAGCACGGTGACGAGCAGCACGTAGCGAAGCTGCAACTTCTTGTCGAGCATGAAGTTGCTGAGCTTGCGTTTGTACGGCTGGCGCGGCGCCGGCACGTTCACCTTCGGCGTATCGCCGCCGAGCTTGCCGCCTTGTACGACCGTCGCGGCCGGCACGTCGCGTTTGACACCATCGTCGTTACTCAAGGGCCTTCTCCTTGCGCGCGATCAGCGCCTCGAGCTCTGCGACCGCTTCGCTGTCCCCCGCGCCCGCATCCCTCGCCGCCGTGATCAACCCCTTCATCTGCTCGATGTCGCTGCGCTCGAGCGCGACGACGCCGGCATGCGCGGTCTTGAAGTGATCGTAGAACTCGACGAGCTGGTCGCCCTTGCGCAGGTTCCAGACCTTGTCGTAGCGACCATCCCTCATCTTCGCGAGGTAGAGCGAGACCTTGAACAACGGGCCGGCCACGCGATGGGTCATCTTGATGCCGTAGATCGCCAGGCCGAGCACGAGCGCGAGTCCGGTCGCGACGAGCACCCACAAGATCCGCTGCCGGCCGGTCTCGAGGTCCTCGATCTTGCCTTCGTTGCGATAGACGCACCCCCAGTGCGCGACCAGGCGATCGCTGTAGTCGCTCGGGATCATCTTCTTCGGCGCCGGCATCATCGTCATCGAGCTCTCGTCGAGCTGGACCTTGACGTGGTGCTCGCCCGCGGCGTCGTCGGCGCCGACGTCGGCATCGGCGACCGTGAACGACCCGCCGCCCTCGCACTGGACGACCGGCACGAGGGCGTTGCGCAGCGCCGCGACCGCATCCGCGTTCGTAAGCTTGTGCTTGACGTACGCATCGCAGCGCGCCGGCGTGCTCATCTTGATCTCGAGCGGGGCGGCTTGCTCGGGCTTACACGACGCGTCGAGGCACCACGCGTTCTGCACCGCGATCACGTCGTCGTTCGCGTTGTGATGGGCGACATCTTTCGGATCGACCGCGGAGTGCTGCAGCCTCGACGGTGCCTCCTTGGGCTCCGATGCGCTGCCGTCGCCAAGCCGCATCGGCACGGCGTTGGGGTCGTCGGGGACGGTGTCGCTGATCACCGGCACCTTGGGACAGGCATCGCCAGCGATCGAGCTCTTCGCGACCGACGTGGCGTCGTTCGCTTCCTTCATCACCCACACGCCGAGGCCGGCCATCAGCAGTGCGGACAACCCGACCATGAACAACGTGAATCGCAGCTGGTACCTCTTGTTGATCAAGAGGTTCTTCCAGCTGCGCTTGTAGCCTTTGTTAGGTGGACCGGCCATCAGGGACAACTCGCAGAGGTCTTGGCGCAGATCGTCGGAACGATCTTCTTCGCGATCAAGTCTTCGATCACCGCCGATACGCAATCTTCGGCCGCCAGAGCCTGGTCGCGCTCGGAGGCCGCCCCCTGGACCGATGCGCCACCGTTGAGAAAGCCGAACATGTTCTTGTCGGGAAAATCGGCGAGCAGCATGCTGACCTTACAGGTGACGGTCGCCGATCCGCCGGACACCTTGGCGGTCAACGCGTTCAGTGTACCGTCGACATAGAACCCGGAGACACTTTTATGGGCGAGGACGGCCTTCGACGGCAGCCCGCCCGGCCAGGTCGTCGCCATCCTGGACGCGACCTTCCCGAGGGTCTGGTTCGCGACCTTGACCATCAACGCGCGTAACCTCGCGTCGTTCGTGGAGCCGGCCCTGCTCGACATCGGTCCGATATTCACGTAGATGCCGCCCCCGCCGCCGCTGGGGTTGGTCCCGGTATGACCGGGCTGGGTCGTAGCGGCCTGCCCCGTGATCGAGGCCACCGCCCTGCTCGCCTGCTGCTTCACGAAGTCACTCGCGTCGTTCTCCGCGGCGGACTTGAGGTTGTTGACGACCAGGCCCTTGATCGACGACTTCGTGCTCGACGTCACGAGCACGCCGAGCGCGGCGGCGCACGCACCGCGCACGTTCTTGTCGCTATCGTTGAGCAACGCCTTCGCCAGCGGCAGGATGGCCTTCGCGTCGCCGAGCTTTGCCAAGTTGACCGCGGCCGCCAGACGGACCTTGTCGGTGCTGTCGTTGTTGAGCTGATCGATCAGGGTGTCGACTTGACCCGCGTGTGCGCGCGTCGCGAGCAACGCGAGCACGACGATCACGAGCTGGATCAACCTGGCGGGCTTCACGTGCGTATCGAGACTGGCGACCAGACTCGACGATTCACACTAAAAGGTTCAGTCCCCGGCTGCAAGGTAGCGTGCGGCTAGCTCGACGTAATGCTGCGCGCCGAAGTCGATCTGCGCCCGTTCCGTGTCGTTGATCGGGCGCTTCACCTTCGCGGGCGCCCCCAGCACGAGGCTCCCGGGTGGGATGACGGTGCCCGGTGTGACCAGTGCACCTGCACCGACGAGCGAGCCGCGGCCGATCACGACCCCATCGAGCAGGATCGCCCCCATGCCGATCAGGCACGCGTCTTCGACCGTGCACGCATGGATGATCGCGGCGTGACCGACCGTGCAGTCGTCGCCGATCGTCGTCCCCGAGAAGCCCGAGGTGACGTGGACGATCGTGCCGTCCTGGATCGACGTGCGCGCACCGATCCGGATCGGCATGACATCGCCGCGCAGCACCGTCGCGTACCAGATCGAGGATGAGTCGCCGATCACGGTGTCGCCGATCACGGCGCAGGTCTCGGCGAGGAACACGCCTCGCCCCAGCATCGGCGCGTGACCATCGAACGTGCGGATCACGGCGACCATGGTCAGTGGCGCGAGCGCGCGTGCTCGGCCTGCTCGGCGCCGGCGAGCACGTCGTCGACGGCGGCGGCGAGATCATCCGAATCCGGCGCGATCGGCGTGACCAGCCGGATGATGCCCCTGCAGTCGATGACCATGAAGAACGCGCGCTCGGGCTCGAGCATCGCGAGCGCTTGAAATGTCTGGGAGTCGGCGGCGGCGAGCGCGACCGGCGAGGTGAACATCTTGCGCAGTTCGTGGAGATCCTCGCGATCGCCGCGGTCGGTCACCGCCAGCACGAACACGTCGCCGCGTTCGCGTGCCTTGAGGCCCTCACTGATCCGATCGAACACCCGACTACAACTCAGGCAGCGATCGTCGAAGAAGCCGACCACGGTGGTCCTGCCATGGTCGTCGAGATCGTAGTGCGTGCGCGGATCGTCGACGTCGACGAAGTCGGTCGGGCCGACGCGCTCGCCGACCCGCTTCTGCAACACGTCGGCGCGAGTCGCGAGCGTCGCCATCACGTTGCGATGCACCGGGCCGCGCATGAAATCGATGCGCACGCGATCGCCCGGCACGTGCACCGTGATCGCGGCGACCAGCTGGTCGCACGGCCGCTTCGGATCGAGCGGCACCGCGTCGAACGCCAGGATGTCGTCATCGGTGCGAATCCCCGCCTCCGCGGCGGGACCGTTCGGCGTGACCGAGATGATCGTGCAACCGCCAGGACCCGCCCCGAAGCCGATCCCGAGGAACGCCGGGTTGCTCTGGTGCGGCGCCGCCGTCGCCGTCGTCGCCATCGCAGCGACCACGAGCGAACCGAGTCCGAGCCAGCGCATCGCCGAGAATCTAGCGAAGTGAGTCCGGGACCGCCAGGACAACGGCCGTGTACCGCAATGTAGGTTTATTGACTTCATTGTGCGCACGGCTCGATCATTAGCGAGTGAAACGCCGCCTCGACCTCTCACACGTGCTCGAAGACCGCCGCCCGATGCCGAGCCTCCCGGTCGGGCCGATGTTCGAGAAGCGGATCCATACGCGCTTCGATAAGGCGTTCATCGTGGTGATCGGCAGCGAGCTCTACGGCGATGCCGTGGCGGTCGCGCGCAACATCTCCAGCGGTGGGCTGCTCGTCGAGATGTCGTACGCGCCCCCGCTCGGCACCGTGGTCACGGTCCACTTCCAGTATCCCCGCGAGGAGGTGATCGACGAGATCGTCGCCCGCGCCGAGGTCAAGCACCATCACTACCTCAACTTCACAGGCTCGCGCGGACTCGACGACGCTGCCAGCACGCGCGCGATCGGGCTGCGGTTCATCGAGTTTCTCGATCCGGGCGAGCGGGTCGACCCCGACCGCATCCAATAGCGTGAGCCGGTCCGACGCGGTGGAATCACCGCGCCCGCTACGGCGTTGGATCCGCAACTTGCGCCGGGACCGCCGTTTGGGTACAGCCTCGAGTGTGCGCGCCGCGCTCGTCGTGTGTTTGTTGTTGTCGATCGGTGGCCGAGCCGCGTTCGCGGATCCCCCGAAACCAGAAGATGTCGCGCCGTTGCTCGACCGGGTCGCGAAAGGCGATCAGGCCGCGGTCGCCGAGCTCGACAAGCTCGCGACCTCGGGGGGGCCGGAGATCGTCGACGCGCTGGCGACCTTCCTCGCGCGCAAGCACGCGGTCGAGCTCGCGGATCGCCGCAAGGTGCTCGAGGCGATCCATGCGCAGGTCCCCGACAAGAACGGCCGGTTCGCGACGCCCGAACGCAAGACCCCCAAAGAGGAGAAGGCCGACGACGATCTCGACTGGCGCGCGTCGCTCGGTGGGTTGCCGGCCGAGACGGTCGGGCTCGGCGAGGTGATCGCCGACGATGCCGCGATCCGCGCGCTCGCGAAGACCGAGGACCTCCACGCCGCGGCCGTGCTGTTCACGACCGCGTTCGGCGATGACACGATCATCTATCGCGACGAGATCGGGCGTTACCTGCGCAAGATGGAGCCGTTCTCGATTCCGGCCCTGATCATCGAGTCCGAGAACAAGAAGAACTACGACAAGAAGCGCTACGCAAACTACCAGCTCGAGCGCCTCGATCGGCAGGAGCCCCAGAAGGCGCTCGGCGCGGCGAACGGCGACGAAGCGTTGACGATCGCGATCCTCGACGCGTTCGGAGCGACCCACTTCCGCGAGGCGGTCCACGCGGTGTGGACCAAGGTCGACGCCGACTCGGCGCGGACCCGCGCGGCCGCGCGCAAAGCCTGGATGGCGTACATCACCGGCCCCGCCCCGCCGCCGGCGCCGAAGAAGAAGCTCTCGATGCCGGGCGGCAAGTTGACCAAGAAGGAGAAGCCGCTGTGGCTGACCTACCGCGAGCTCGCAGATAACGAGATCCGCAAGGCGCTCAACGAGCTGCTGCACGAGGATCTCCCGCTCGCCGATCCGACGCTCGACGATCGCGACGACGACCGTCGCAAGTCCAAGACCGTGAAGATCGATCTCGTCGAGAAGACCAACGAGCTCTTCAAGTACTACGACGACGCGCGCGCCAAGCGCGAGGGCGAGGCCTGGACCGCGGCGAAGGGGCTCGCGGACAAGGGAGACATCGCGGGCGCGACGACGGCGCTCGATCGGATGCTCGCGATGAACCCCGAAGGTGGCGACCAGGC
>JBDTEH010000005.1:0-30820 GCA_039922635.1 Kofleriaceae bacterium
GAGAAGCTCGACGAGAAGGGCGGCTCGGACGGCAAGAAGAAGAAGGTCAAAGAGGCGCAGAAGGCGAACCGCGCGCAGATGTTCGAGGACCTCTCGGACCTCCGCCTCAACAAGCCGACGGTCGACCGCATCGTCCTCCAGCTCAAGAACATCATCGTCAAGCTCGACAAGGCCGAGTCGGAGATTCGCGAGTGCGAGCGCCGCGCCGGCCTCCCCGCGGCCGAGATTCGCAAGACGCTGCGCGAGATGCGGACGTCTCCGGCGCGCGCCCGCGCCGTCGGCAAGAAGACCATGATGACGGTCGCCGACTTCGAAGAGATGGAGGAGATGATCAAGACGGCGATGCGCAAGGTCGTCGTCGTCGAGGAAGAGTCGCGCTCGACCGCGCCAGATCTGCGCTCGACCTACCGTGACCTCCACGAGGGCGAGCGGATGGCGGACCGCGCGAAGTCCGAGCTCGTCGAGGCGAACCTTCGCCTCGTGGTCTCGATCGCGAAGAAGTACACGAACCGCGGCCTCCAGTTCCTGGATCTGATCCAGGAGGGCAACATCGGCCTGATGAAGGCGGTCGACAAGTTCGAGTACAAGCGCGGCTACAAGTTCTCGACGTACGCGACGTGGTGGATCCGCCAGGCGATCACCCGCGCGATCGCCGACCAGGCCCGCACGATCCGGATCCCGGTCCACATGATCGAGACGATCAACAAGCTGGTCCGCACGACCCGCTACCTGGTCCAGGAGCTCGGCCGCGAGCCGACGCCCGAGGAGATCGCCGAGCGCATGGAGCTGCCGCTCGACAAGGTCCGCAAGGTCTTGAAGATCGCGAAGGAGCCGATCTCGCTCGAGACCCCGATCGGCGAGGAGGAGGACTCGCACCTCGGCGACTTCATCGAGGACAAGTCGATCATCTCGCCGAGCGAGAGCGTGATCTCGGTCAACCTCGCGGATCAGACCCGCAAGGTGCTCGCGACGCTCACGCCGCGCGAGGAGAAGGTGCTGCGCATGCGATTCGGCATCGGCGAGAAGTCGGATCACACCCTCGAGGAGGTCGGTCAGGACTTCGAGGTCACGCGCGAGCGCATCCGCCAGATCGAGGCGAAGGCGCTGCGCAAGCTGCGGCACCCGTCGCGCAGCAAGCGGCTCAAGGCGTTCGTCGAGAACTGACGCTCCTCCGCTAGATCGCACGGAAGCCCACGCCGCGAGCGTGGGCTTTTTTGCGTTTCGGATCCGAGCCCGCGTCCGATCCCGGTTCCGATCCCGGTTCCGATCCCGATCCCGATCCCGATGCCCGATGCCCGATGCCCGATGCCCGATGCGGGTCCGGTCGTGGAGGGTCGCGGTGCGACGCGGCAAACGACGTGGTGGTCACGAGTGATGAGGTACGGCGACGCATCGTGTTTCTGCTTGGCCTGGCGCGAACGGGGGCATGTAGAATCGCTGCCATGAACCTGGTCGACGAGCTGCACGCGGTCTCGACCGCGCTGACAGCCTCCGGGATCAGGTACGCGGTGTGTGGCGGGGTCGCCGTGACCATTCACGGTGCGCCGCGGTTGACGAAGGACATCGATCTCGTGATCGCGCCGGGAGACGTGCAACGCGCCCTCGAGGTGGTGCGGCCGCTCGGTTATATCTTCGTCGCGTTGCCGATGACGTTCGACGACGGCAAGCCGAAGGAGCGCCACGTCCAACGGGTGAGCAAGATCGTCGGAAACGAGCATCTGTTGCTCGATCTGATCTCCGCCGACGGAACCCTCGGCACGGCGCTCGATGACTCGGTCGTGCTCGACCTGCCCGAGGGTCGGCTCACGGTGGTGTCCCGCGCTACGCTGTTACGCATGAAGCGGCTCGCCGACCGCGATCAGGATCGCGCCGACGTCACGGCACTCGAGGCGCTCGATGCGTGACCCGTCACGGATGCTCGAGATCTTGCGCGCCGGGTTCGTCGCCGAAACGGTCGCCGAGGCACGCGTGCGTCTCGCGGCGGAGCGTCCGCGGGATACGAGAACGTTGGCAGAAGCCGCCGGTCAACGTCTCGCGGAGCTTCGCGCGCTGGACGAGCTCGCGCGCTACGTGCGCCGGCGTTGAGGCTCGCCGATCGCGCCGGTGGCAGAAACCGTGCCAAGCGAGCTACATCGCCGGCGCGAGCTGCGCGCTCGGCGGGTCGACGATCGTCGTCGCCGCCTCACCGTAGAGCGCCCGCCACAGCGTGCTCGCGCCATCGCGCAGCTTGGCGTCGGGCAGCTTCGCGATCGCGAGCGCGAACGTCGCCATGCGCTCGCGATCGAGACCGCGGTGGAAGGTCGGCGCCGAGGTGTCGAGGCCGAGCTGGTTCGCGAGGCCCTCGAGCACGACGATGCCGGCATAGCACTCGCCGGTGCCGGCGCGGTCGCGCGAGAACACCTGCTGCGCGAGGTGCCACAGCGCCGCGTGCGGCGTGACCGGGTCGTTGATCACCTGGCTGAGGTATGCCGAGAGCTCGTGGCGCGCACTCGCGACGATCGCGATCTCGTTGCCCTGATCGTCGTGCGGTGAGCCGAGCAGGCGCGCGAGCGCGTCGGGATAGCGCGCGTCGGTGTCGCGATCGTAGTCGAAGCCGTGCTGGGCCTCGTGCCGGCGCACGGTCGCGGCGACCAGATCGTGGACACGTGCGTGGATCCGCGGTGCCTCGAGCTCGGCGAGCACGCCGTCGATCGCCTCGACGCGCTCGAGCTGGTACGTCGGCACGGCGCCGTCGAGCGCCTCGAGCAGCTCCGGCGGCACGAACAGCTCGTCGGTCGCCGAGAACACGATGTGGCGCTTGTCGAGGTGGTCGCGCCACTTCTCGATGATCTCGCCGCGCTCGACGAGCAGCTTCGCGATCTGGGTCGCGGCCGCGGCATCCGCGCCGAGCGCAGCCGCGTACTCGCGGCGCACGGCGATGCCGATCGCGGCGGCGAGCGCCTTGCCCTCGGGCGTGACGAGCCACGCGTCCTCGGCGAGCGGGTACGCGGCATCGGGCGCGAGCGCCGGCAGCTCCGTCGAGGCGACGAACTCGGCGATCCGCTCGGTGTGGAGCACCGGATCGCCGACGTTCTGGTCCTGCATGCCGAGCACGGCATAGGCGGTGTTGAGGTGATCGAGCCGCGAGATCGACAGCACGCGGCGCGGTGCGCCGTTCGTGACCACGAACACGACCTCGTCGACGCGATAGGCCTGGAGGTAGGCGTAGCCGTCGTGGAACCGGCCCTCGAGGAAGTAGCCGAGGCCGGCGGCGGCAAATTGATCGGTCAGACCTTTGACCGCCTCGCGCAGCGCATCGCGATCGTGGTCGGTGATCTCGGGGCCACCCGCACCGAGCTCGGCCGCGGACACCGCGGTGCTGTAGGCGTCGAGCGCGTGCTGCCACGCGGCGACCAGCGCCGGTCGGTGGCCGAGATCGGTCGCGCGCAGTTGCACGAGCGTCTTGGCGAACGTGACGCTGCCGGTGTCGCGCGCAGCGCCGGCCTGGACGACGAGGTCGGTGAGCGGTTGTGCGAGCGCGAGATCGATCGCGGCCTCGTGCAGCGGCACACCACCGGTCTGGTAGGCCTTCGCGGTCGGCGCCGGGAGCGGGCGGTGCCACACGCGCGGCGGCGTCACGTGGGTGGCGACCTCGTATGCGACCACTCCGGCCGCCGCGAGCACCACGACGCCCACCACGATGCCGATGCGCCGCGCCCGCTTCGCGCGCCGTTGGATCTGGTCGAGGTAGTCGGTCAGGTCGGGGTCAGCGAGCGCGGTGGCCATGGAGGACGGAGCCTTATCGGGTAGGTGGGTCGCGATGCGAGTGGTCCGACCGTCTGTATAGCCTCGTACGCACCTGGAGAGCGATTACACAGTGGAGTGGGTGGCACCCGATCCAGTCTCCGCCGATCCCTGATGGAATCTTGCCAGGTTACGGGGGTGACCGGCCTGGCACGAACGGTGCTGAGTGTTGGATCGCAAATATGAGTGACCGTGAAGCGAAGGCCCGCGCCGTAAAGATCCTCGCGAAGTCGATCTTTCGCGACCTCGAAGCCCAGGGCTTCGACGAGAAGCAGATCGTGGCGCTGGCGACCGAATTGATCTCGGAAGTGACGTCGAAGATGTCGGCACGCGGTTCGTCGCCCGAGATCAAGACGCAGCAGCAGCTCGCGTAGTTGCGAAAGTAAACACGGCGATTCGAGCCTCGTGGCTCTCGCTGTCCCGGCTGGCGGATCGTCATGCGGTGATCTACGGTGCGCGCCATGGCAAAGGTTCGCATCGGTATCAATGGCTTCGGCCGGATCGGCCGTAGCTTCGTACGTTGCATGGCCGAGTCCAAGGACTCTGGCCTCGAGCTCGTGCTCGTCAACGATCTGACCGACTCCAAGACGCTCGCGCATCTGCTCCGCCATGACTCGGTGCACGGAAAGTTCCGCGGCACGGTCGGCCTCAAGGACGGCGCGTTCGACGTCAACGGCCAGCACGTCGCGATCAGCGCGGAGCGCGATCCGGCCGCGATCAAGTGGAAGGATCACGGCGTCGATATCGTGATCGAGTCGACCGGCAAGTTCGTCGACAAAGAGAGCACCGGCAAGCACCTCCAGGGCGGCGCGAAGAAGGTGATCATCTCGGCGCCGGCCAAGGGCCCCGACGTCACGCTCTGCGTCGGCATCAACCTCGAGGCCTACAAGCCAGGCGAGCACCACATCATCTCGAACGCGTCGTGTACGACGAACTGCCTCGCACCGGTCGCGAAGGTGCTGCACGAGCAGTTCGGGATCGTCACCGGCATCATGACGACGATCCACTCCTACACCAACGATCAGCACCTGCTCGACCTGCCGCACAAGGACCTGCGCCGCGCACGCGCGGGCGCGCTGTCGATGATCCCGACCTCGTCGGGCGCGGCGAAGGCGCTCAAGGAAGTGTTGCCGGCGCTCGCCGGCAAGCTCGACGGCGCCGCGATCCGCGTGCCCACGCCGAACGTCTCGCTCGTCGATCTCACCGCGCAGCTCGACAAGACCGCGACCAAGCAGCAGATCAACGACGCGTTCCGTGCGGCGGCCGCCGGTCCGCTTCAGGGGATCCTCCAGGTCGTCGACGAGCCGCTCGTGTCGTGCGACTTCAACGGCGACAAGCACAGCTCGTCGGTCGACGCCGAGCTCACGAACGTGGTCGGCAACATCGTCAAGGTGATGAGCTGGTACGACAACGAGATGGGCTATTCGCAGCGCCTGCTCGACCTCGCGAAGTTCGTCGCGGAGAAGTTGTAATGGCCCTACCGCACGGCATCAAGACCGTCGACGAGCTCGCCGTCGAGGGCAAGCGCGTGTTCGTGCGCGTCGACTACAACGTGCCGCTCGACAAGGCGACCAAGACGATCACCGACGACGCGCGGATCCGCGCGACGTTGCCGACGCTCCACCACCTGATCGAGCGCGGCGCGCGGATCGTGCTCGGCTCGCACCTCGGCCGCCCCGACGGCAAGGCCAAGCCCGAGCTCTCGCTCGAACCGATCGCGGCCAAGCTCGCCGAGCTCGCCGGCGTCGACGTCGCGCTCGCCGACGAGCCGGTCGGCGACGGTGCACGCAAGGTGGTCTCGGATCTGCGCGATGGCCAGATCGCGATGCTCGAGAACCTCAGGTGGAACCCCGGTGAAGAGGCGAACGACGATACGTTCGCGCGCGCGCTCGCGTCGTACTGCGACGTCTACGTCAACGATGCGTTCGGCACCGCGCACCGCGCGCACGCCTCGACCACCGGGATGGTGAAGTTCGTCGCCGAGAAGGGCGCTGGCTTCGTGATGGCCAAGGAGATCGACTTCCTGTCGCGCCTGCTCGGCAACGTCGATCGCCCGTACGTCGCGGTGCTCGGCGGCGCCAAGGTCTCCGACAAGATCGAGGTCCTCGACGCGCTGCTCGAGAAGGTCGACGCGATCGTGATCGGCGGCGCGATGGCGAACACGTTCCTGGTCGCGCAGGGTAAGTCGCTCGGCGCCTCGAAGGTCGAGGTCGACAAGCTGCCGATCGCGCGCAACTTCCTGCGCAAGGCGGTCGAGAAGAAGAAGCAGGTCCACCTGCCGACCGACGTGTTGTGCGGCACCGGGATCGATGACCACAAACCGATCACGCTCCGCGTCGATCAGATCAGCGACCACCAGATGGCGCTCGATATCGGGCCTGGCACGATCGAGCTGTTCCGGCGGGTGTTGACCGAGGCGCGCACCGTGTTCTGGAACGGCCCGATGGGCGTGTTCGAGAAGCCGCAGTGGCAAACCGGCACGTTCGCGGTCGCCAAGGCACTCGCGGACAACAAGCTCGCGCTCACCGTCGTCGGCGGCGGCGACTCGGCGGCGGCGATCGCGGCGGCCGGCCTGGCCGACCAGGTCAGCCACGTCTCGACCGGCGGCGGCGCCTCGCTCGAGTTCATCCAGGGCCTCGCCCTGCCCGGCATCGAAGCGCTCGAGCCCTGATCGCCCTCGAACCGGGTGGGCTGGTAGTGGAGATTCGGGGCAGAATCTCGCCCGAGATGCGGTGTGGCGGCGGCCTCCCAGCTACAATGATCCGGTGGCTGTGAAGCGTCTGGGGATCTTCGACCCCTCCCGCCGGCTGATCGAGGATCTTTCCGACGCGGCCGACCAGGCAGACGTCGAGCTGATCGAGGTCGGGGCGGAGGCGTCGCAGCTCGATCTCGATGGCGTGCTGGTGCCGCCGGCGATGGCGGGCGACCTCGGGCCGGTGCCGGAGCATACGAACGTCTCGCGCTGGGTCGTCGGTGATGCCGCGAACGCGGCGCGCGTCGCGGGCGCGGCGGCGACCGCGGGGGCAGCCGGCGTGTTGCTCACGCCGGTGTCGCCGGCCGCCTTGGCCTCGATCGTGCGCAGCGAGCCGACCTCGCCGGAGCTCGATCTCGCCCGCGCGCGCCGCCTGATCGCGACCTCGCTCGTCGATCTCACGAGCGCCGCGGCCGACGCCTTGCGCGCGATCGCGGACGGCTTCGCCGCACACGACTGCGTGGTGTGGTGGAAGGATGGCGCGCAGATGGTGCCGACGATGGCACGCGAGGTCCCGGGCGAGGGCTATCGCGCGCAGATCGCGGCGGCCGCGCGGATCGCCGCGGCGAGCAGCGGCACCGTGTTGATCGGCGGTGCGAATCCCCGTGTACGCGGCATGGACCTCGGCGGCTCGACCTGGGGCGTGGGCCGCACCAGGGCCGCGAACCCGAGCGGAGCGACGTGGGCACCGGTGCGCTCGGTGATCGCGGACGCGCTGCGCTCGACGCCGACCGAGATCGCCGGCCTCGTCGCGATCGTCAGCGATACCGCGCGGCGGTTCACGGCCGCCGAGCGCACCGATCTCAAGGCGATCGCGACCCGGCTCACCCGCGAGCTGTCGTGGTTGACCTCGCACCGCCGGATCGTCGCCGAGGGCGAGCGCCTGCTCGCGGCGAGCCTGCACGATCCGCTGAGCGGCGCGATGGCGCGCGGCGCGTTCGAGCAGACGATCGCCCACGAGGTCGCGGCGGCCGGGCGGCGCAACGAGAAGCTGTCACTCGTATTGCTCGACATCGTCGGCCTGCGCCGGATCAACCTCCAGCACGGCCACAAGGCGGGCGACGAGGTCCTCGCGCAGGTCGCGGCCCGCCTGCGCGCGACGGTGCGCGGCAACGATGCGATGGGCCGGCCAGGCGGCGACGAGCTCGCGGTGTTGCTCGTCGGCGCGAACGACGCGCAGGCGATCCTCGTCGTGCGCAAGATCATCCACCGCACCCAGAGCGAGGCGATCAAGGTCGACGACACGACCTCGATCCCCGTGCAGCTGCGCGCGGTGATCACCGAGCTCGCGCCCGGCGAGCGCAGCGGCGAGGCGGCGCTCGCCCGGTGCTATGGCGCCCTGCGCACCGCGCCGATCGGCGACGTGTTCGTCGTCGACGAGAAGATCCAGGACACGACGGACGTCGGCGTCGACACCGGCTCGATGTCGGCGGGCACCACGCTCGGTGGCACGTATCGCGTCGTCCACGAGCTGTCGCGCGGCGCGATGGGTGTTGTCTATCGCGGTGAGGATCTCGGCCTCGGTCGCCCGGTCGCGATCAAGGTGCTGCGCTCTGACCTCGCGTCCGACCGCGGGCTGGTCGATCGGTTTCGCGCCGAGGCCGGCATCCTCGCGTCGCTGCACCACAAGAACCTCGTCCAGGTCTACGCGCTCGGCGAGCACGCCGGCGACGTCTACTTCGTGATGGAGCTCGTCGAGGGCCAGCCGCTCTCGGAGGTGCTGCGCGCGACCCTCGAGCGCCGCGAATGGTTTCCGGTCGAGGCGATCGCGCAGATCGCGCTCGAGATCGGCGATGCGCTCGACGCGATGCACCACCTCGGCCTGATCCACCGCGACGTCAAGCCGGCGAACGTGCTGCTCGACCGCGAGCGCGATCGCGCGGTGCTCGTCGACGTCGGCGTCGCGGTCAAGGCGGGCGATCCACGCGACGCCGCCGGCACCCCCGGGTTCGCCGCACCGGAGTCGTTCCTCGAGCAAGAAGGTGGCCCCGAGACCGACGTCTACGGCCTCGCCGCGACCTTGTATTGCCTGCTCACCGGCCGCCCGCCGTTCGGTTCGGGCTCCGCACCGCAGGTGATCCAGCGCCAGCTCCACGACGTGATGCCGCCGCCGTCGTCGTTGCGCCCGGGGATCTCCGAGGCCGTCGACGCCGTGCTCGCGAAGGCGCTCGCGCCGTCGCCGAAGAAGCGGTGGGCTTCAGCATCCACGTTCGCGATCGCGCTGGGCCGCGCACTCGAGCGCAGCGAAGGCGAGGTCCAGCGCTCCAACGCGGCGGCGGTCGCCGAGGACATCGCGGCCGCGACGGTCGACTCGGTGTTGAAGCCGACCCAGGGCATCGAGGAGATCTCGCAGGTCCTTCCGCTGCCGCAGCCACGCGGCGACAAGCCGCTGATCCATGGCCGCGTGCGCGCCGCGCACCTGCGCGTGCTGTCACGCATCCTCCAGCACCACGTCGGCGAGTCGGGCATGGCGAAGCTCACGACGGAGCGGCCCGAGCTCGCCACCGTGTTCGCCGCGACGCTCGCCCCGCTCGCGTGGGTCGAGCTGGGAGATCTGATCTCGGCGCTCGACTGCACGCGCGCGCTGTTGCCCGGCGTCGCCGTCGCACGCAAGGTCGGCCGGGGCACGATGAGCGCGACGTTCGCGCGCCTGTTCGGTGCGGACCCGGCGTCGCTCGCGCCCGAGACCGTGCTGTCCGCGCTGCCCACGTTCTGGCCGCGCTATCACGACTGGGGCGAGGTCGCGGTCCACGTCAACAACGGCAGCGCGACCGTGTCGCTGGCCGGCTACTCCGGATCGACGGAGGTGTGCGCGATGATCGCCGCCGAGCTCGAGCGCGTGGTCGAGCTGACCGGGGCCCGCGCCGCCTCGCACCATGCGATGTGCCGCTGCACGAGCCACGCCGAGGTCTGCGAGTTCCAGATCAACTGGTTCCGCTCCGCGTGATAAGACCAGGCCATGCGTATCCCGTTCGTGGTCGGTAACTGGAAGCTGAACAAGACGATCGCGGAGGCGCTCGCCCTGGTCACCGAGCTCAAGAATCAGCTCGGCGCCGTCAAGGGGGTCGCGGTCGGGGTCGCGCCACCGTTCACCGCGCTCCACTCGATCGCGAAGCGCCTCGAGGGCAGCTCGATCGTGACCTGCGGGCAAGACGCGTTCTGGGAGCCTAGCGGGGCGTGGACCGGCGAGCTCTCGCCGGCGCTGCTGCACGACGCCGGAGCGACCTGGGTGATCGTCGGCCACAGCGAGCGCCGCCAGCACTTCGGCGACACCAACGAGATCGTCGGCAAGAAGGCACGCGCGGTGCTCGCGAGCGGGCTCGGCGCGATCGTGTGCGTCGGCGAGACGCTCGCGGAGCGCGACGGCGGCCGCACGCTCGGCGTCGTCGACGCCCAGCTCGATACCGCGCTCGCCGACATCACCGCGACCGAGTCGCTCGTGATCGCGTACGAGCCGGGGTGGGCGATCGGCACCGGCCGCACGGCGACCCCGGCGCAGGCCCAAGAAGTCCACGCGCACCTCCGCAAGCAACTCGCCGCGCGGTTCGGTGCCGAGCGCGCCGCGACGATCCGGATCCAGTACGGCGGCTCGGTCAAACCCAGTAACGCGAGCGAGCTGATGAGCCAACCCGACATCGATGGGGCGTTGGTGGGCGGCGCATCCCTCGAAGCAGCTGATTTCGTTGCCATCGTGAAGGCTGCGCGGCCCTCCTAGGGCGCTTGCGCGCACCCGCCGCCTGGGCTAGAAGCTACGAGCCGACATGACGACCCTTTTGACCATCCTGCACATCATCGTGTGCCTGTTCCTGATGCTGACGGTGCTGCTGCAATCGGGCAAGGGCGGCGGCATGGGCGCGGCGTTCGGCGGCGGCGGTGGCAACGCGGCGACGGTGTTCGGCGGCGGCGGTGCGTCGTCGTTCCTGCGCCGCCTGACCGCGGCCGGTGCGACGGTGTTCATGCTCGCGTCGATGGTGCTCGCGTACCTCTCGAGCCACAACTCGGGGGATGCGCTCGAGAAGTTCGGTAGCTCGCAGGCCGAGCTCGCCGCGCAGAAGGAGAAAGAGAAGGAGCGCGCGCTCGGTCCGAACCCGACAGGCTCGGCCGCGGGCTCGGCGACCACGACGACCGGCTCGGCATCGACGACGACGGGCGCGGCCGCTGCGACGACGGGCTCGGCGACCGCGCCCGCGATGACGCCCACGATGACGCCTCCGACCGCACCTGCGACGGGCTCGGCTGCGGTGAAAGCGATCACGCCTCCCGCGCTCGACACGCCCGCCACGCCCGCCCGCACGACGCTCACGCCGCCGTCCGGCACGGTCCGGCCAGCGGCCACGGCAGCCCCCACCACGACGACCCCGCCGATCAAACCACCGACGCCAGCACCCGCGCCGACGACGGCCGCGCCCGCGCCCACCCCGACGGCCGCGCCCGCCCCGACCGGCAGCGCCGCCGGCAGCGCGAAGTAACGCAACCGCCGGCGCGGTCTGGTAAGACTGCGCCATGCGGTTCTCGAAGTATCACGGCCTCGGTAACGACTTCGTCGTCGTCGATCTGCGCGCGACCGACGCCGCCACCACGGCGGCGATCCAGGAACCGGCGGTGGTGCAGGCCGTGTGCGACCGCCAGTTCGGCGTTGGTGGTGACGGCGTGCTCGCCATCCTGCCGGGGGGCACGGACAGCGTCGCGCGGATGCGCGTGCTCAACGCCGATGGCAGCGAGGCCGAGATGTGCGGCAACGGGATCCGCTGCGTCGTCGAGGAGCTCGCGCGCGCCGGCATCGTGCAGGCGACGATGGCGATCGCCACCGGTGCGGGTCGGTTGAGCTGCGAACGGATCGCCGGTGGCGTCACCGTCGAGATGGGCGCGCCCCGGCTGACTCGCGGCGAGATCCCGATGGCCGGCCCCGCGAGCGAGCGTTGCATCGCCCAGCCGATCGAGGCCCAGGGCACGACGTTCGCGGTCACCGGCGTGTCGATGGGCAACCCGCACGCGGTGATCTTCATCGACGATCCGAGCGCGAACCTGCGCGCGCTCGCCGAGACCTACGGCCCGACGCTCGAGCACCACGCCAGCTTCCCCGCGCGCACGAACGTCGAGTTCGTCCGCGCCCGTGGCCGCGACGAGCTCGAGGTCGTCGTCTGGGAGCGCGGCGTCGGCATCACGCTGGCGTGCGGCACTGGCGCATGCGCGACCGTGGTCGCCGCGATCCTGAACGATCGCGCCGCGCCCGAGACCGACGTGCACGTCCATCTGCTCGGCGGCACGCTGACCATCCGCGTACTCGCGAGCCTCGCGAACGTCCGCATGACCGGGCCCGCGACGCACGTGTTCGACGGCGAGCTCGATCCGCGCTCGGTGCGCTCGCGTCCGAGCTGACGTCCGCTCGCGGCGCCGGCTCAGTAGTAGCGTGGTTGCTGCGGTTGCTGCGGTTGCTGCGGCTGCTGCGGTTGTTGCTGCGGGTACGACTGCGGTTGTTGTTGCGGGTACGGCTGCGGCTGTTGCTGCGGGTACGGCTGCGGCTGTTGCTGCGGGTACGGCTGCGGCTGTTGCTGCGGGTACGGCTGCGGTTGTTGCTGCGGGTACGGCTGCGGTTGTTGCTGCGGGTACGGCTGTTGCTGCGGGTACGGCTGCGGCTGTTGCTGCGGCTGTTGCGGGTACTGTTGAGGTTGCTGCGGCCCGTACGCCGGTTGCTGCTGGGTGCCGGCTTGACGCCATCCGTTCCAATCACCGATGCGATCGCGCTTGTCGCTCCACCAGCGCCCCGAGTACTGGCGGCCGGTCTGCTCGAACACGAGGTAACCCTCACCGGTGAGCGGCGGGTTCGCCGGCTCTTGCCAGCGAAACTGCAACACGTTGCCGCGCAAGGTACCGAAGAAGTAGCCGACCACATCCTGGCCCTGGCGCTGGTACTGCCACACGCCCTGTAGCGCGCCGCTCTGGATCCCGCCCTTGGAGTTATCGGCCTCGATCTTCACCGCGCCGAACGTCGAACGCCACAGGCCGAGCGCGCGGCTGGCCTCCATGTCCTGCGGCGGCGGCGGACTGGTCTGCGCGCTCTGCGGCTGTTGCGCAGGGGCCGAGCTGTTCGAGGTCGCCGATCCCACCGCCGCCATGCATGCGGCCGCAACCGTCACCACACGAGCCAGATTGCCGAAGTTCATCGACGGTCAGTATAGCGCCGCGACGGTGCGTCGCAGTTGGTCATGTTGCCTCGCCGGTTGTCGTTTTCTGTCAACCTGATAGTGTCGCCTCGCGTTACGTGCGGCTCCCCACAGCGAGTGGCATCCGGCGTCGCGGGCCCATAGCTCAGCTGGTTAGAGCGGCCGGCTCATAACCGGTGGGTCCCTGGTTCAAACCCAGGTGGGCCCACCCTGAAAAGTAGAAGTTGCAGTAGAAAGGTCGTCCCTTGCGCGAACAGCTCTTGTCCCTCCTCCAGCTCCAGACGTTTGATGTCAAGGTTCGCGAGCTCCAGACCGCCGCGACGCAACTGCCGGCCAAGCTCGATCCGCTCCGCCGCGATCTCGCGAAGCTCCAGGGCATGCTCGACGTCGAGCGCGCCAAGCTCGGCGAGACCGAGACCTGGCGCAAGACCCAGCAGGACATGATCGATCGCGATCGCGAGCAGCTCAAGGCCGCGCAGAGCAAGCTCCAGCAGTCGAAGAACAGCAAGGAGTTCGGCGCCGCCAGCCGCGAGGTCGAGAACAAGCGCAAGTCGATCACCGATCGCGAGTCCGAGCTGAAGAAGGTGACCGAAACCGTCACCCAGTCGAACACCCAGCTGTCCGCGCGCGACGCCGACGTCCAGAAGCTGCGCGACGAGCTCTCCGCGAGCGAGGCCGCGATGGCCGATCAGGTCGCCGAGATCGATCGCCAGCTCGCCGAGGCCAAGGCCGCACGCGATGGCGCGCGCGGTGGCGTCGACAAGAGCTGGTTGAAGACCTACGACTCGCTGTCGGCCAAGCGTGGCTATGCCGTCGCGCCGGTGATCAAGGGCACCTGCCAGGGCTGCCACATGACGCTGCCGCCGCAGCTCAACAACATCCTCGCCCGGATGGACTCGATCGAGACCTGCCCGCGCTGCGGGCGCCTGATCTATCGCAAGGAGTTCCTCGAGCCGCCGGCCGACCCGAGCGGCGAGGCGCCGAAGCCGTAGCTACGCGCGCTGTTCGAGGCGCTCGGCGAGCATCAGCAAGCGATCGCGCCGCGTATCCATGATGTGCGCGGCGCCGCGACAGATCGCGGCGACCGGCTTGGCCGGCTGGCTCGCGAGAAAGTCAAACGCGCTACTCGCGCCCGCCCACCAGCGCCGCGCGCGCTCGACGCCGCTCATCATCGCCGGCTCGCCGACGGTCGAGTGCAAGAACGCGCCGACCGGCGAGGGCCGGGTATCGAAGCTCGACTCCGAGGCGCGCCCCTCCTGTAGCAACCGGTGGAGCGCCGGATCGATCGACTGGACCGAGCCGAGGTGCGGCAGGAACTGCTCGATCCGCTTCGCGGCGTCGCGCTCGTTCGAGTCCTTGGTGCCGCCCATGAAGAAGTCGAGCGGCACGTCGCCGCCGGTGACCTCCGCGATCGCCTCGACCAGCGCGATCGAGTACAGCTTCGCGCGCAGGTAGCGCACGGCGAGCTCGAGGTTGCCGGTGGCGCGCGCGACGCGCCGCGCATGGACGCCCGCGCTCGGCTCGTCGCCGTAGGCGTGGAACACGCGGTCGGCGGGGAGCTGCGCGAGGAAGTGCTCCATGCGCTGGAGCGCGATCCGGTAGTCGCGCACGGTGTAGACGTGCGGCAGGTGGAGCGCCGGGTTCGACTCGGGGAGCAGCTTCCACGTGTTGTCGAGGAAGCGCGCCGCGTCGTTATCCGCGAAGTTCTCGACATCGCGGTTGCCGAGCCGCAGCGCGCGCGTGACGGTAGTCTCGAGCACCGCGCCGGACAGGCCGAGCGCCGCGAGCCGATCGTGCAGCGCCGGGACCGGATCCGGCCGGAACGGGATCGTCAGCTCGATGCACGCCGCGATCGCGAGGAGCTGCTCGCGATCGAGCGTCCCGGACAGCTGGATCGCCGCGACCAGCGCGGAGGCGAGCTCGTTCAAGCCCTGCGCCGGCGACACGTGATCGCCGGGCGCGTGCCCGAACACCGCGAGCACGTCGGCCGTCGCGGCGTGCTCGCCCGCGGCTGGCAGCACGCGCCAGCCCTTGCCGACCGGCTCGAGCACCGTCGCGAGCTCGGCGGCCATCGACTTGGGCACGTCCATGTCGACCTGGATGTAGACCGCGTCGTGGTAGAGCGCCGCGATGACCTCGAGCGGCTCGCAGTTGCGGGTCAAGCCGATCACGTGATCGTGGTTGTGGTACTCGCGGCCGGGCGCCGAGATCGCGCCGTGGATCGAGAACCCCCAGTGCTCGACATCGTTGGTCGGGGGATCGACGCCGAGATCGTGGAGCGCCTTCCACAGGACACTCACGATCTCGTGGACCGGGGACTGCGGCTCCATACCCGGCGGTCACGGTATCACGAACAAAGGCTCACACGCCGGAGAGGACAATAAGCCGAGTTCTGTAGTTGGCGACCATTCATCTAGGCCCGCCGTTGCCGGCGGGCTCGAGCGACCAACCCGGAGTCATCGTGCGGGCAGCACGACCCCTGTCTGGTCTTGCTTCGGGTGGGGTTTGCCATGCCTTCGTTGTCACCAACGAAGCGGTGCGCTCTTACCGCACCGTTTCACCCTTACCGACCGATGTTGCCACCGACCGGCGGTTTGCTTTCTGTTGCACTTTCCTGCGAGTCACCTCGACTGGCGGTTAGCCAGCACCCTGCCCTGTGAAGCTCGGACTTTCCTCCCGTGTTCCCGTTGCCAGGCGCACCGGCGGTCACCTCGCCCTCTCCGACGTATGAGCGGGCAGACCCTACCGACTCACGCCGCGTGCGGCAAGCTCTTGTTGTACACGCCGCGGCGCAGGTTGTTGCGGATCGTCAGCGCCTCGCGCACGACCTTGTAGAGGTCCTTGAGCGGGTTCACGCGCGAGCGGCCGTCGTCGGCCCACTCGACGCCGACCTCGGTGATCGCGTAGGCGCGGCGGCGCGCGAGCGCGAGGATCTCGAGGTCGAAGGCCCAGCCGTCGATCCGGCCGTCGGAAAATAGATCTCGCGCCGCTTGCGCGGTGAACGCCTTGAAGCCGCACTGCGTGTCGCGCACGCCCGGGACGAGCGAGCGCTGGATCAGCTTGTTGCAGAGCCGGCTCCACATCACGCGATACGCCGGCTGCTTCTTGTCGGTCTTGGCGCCCTCGGCATAGCGCGAGCCGATCGAGATCTCGCTCTGGCACGCGATGATGGGCGCGAGCAGGCGCGGCAGCTGCTCCGGTGGCATCGAGCCATCGGCGTCGCACATCACGCGGATCTGCCCATTCGCCTCGAGCATGCCGCGGCGAACGGCGGCGCCCTTGCCGCGGTTCGGGGTCTGGCGCACGAGCCTGAGGTTCGGCATCCGCTCGGCGTGTGCGAGCACGACCTCGCACGTCCGGTCGCGCGAGCCATCGTCGACGACGACGATCTCGTAGCGCAGCGGCTGCGCCGCGAGGAACGCGTTGAGCCGTTCGAGCGTCGGAGGGATCCGCAGCTCTTCGTTGTACGCGGGGACGATGATGGACAGATCGACAAAGCTCATAGCGACTCCTGCAACGAGGTCGGGATCGGGGAAAACACCAGGCGGCGCTGTGCCGGATAGGTCCAGCCGACGAACGTCAGCGCCGAGCAGATCAACTTCGCGGTCACGGTCGGCACGCGCAGCTTCACCGCGACGAGCTCCATCGCGACCGCCATCACGAGCGCGGTCGACACGGCGACGATGCCGAACCGACCGAGCTGCGACGCCGTGACCGACGAGCGGTCCCGGAACGCGACGTACTTGTTGAGCGTGAAGCCGACGCACGCACCGAGCGCGGCGGAGATGAACGCGGCGACGGGAACGGGCGTGCCGTGTCGGGTCTGGAGGACCAGCGCGCCGACATCGACCGCGGTGGCGACCGCGCCACCGAACCCCGAAGCCAGGACCTGCCGGTTCTGCATGCCTGGGCTAAAAGCACCCGACGTGCCAGCCGCGCAACTGGTCGAACCACCTGGCAAGCCATCGATTACAATGGCTGTCGCAGCCGTTTCACATGTCGAAAGGCGTCAGTTTTCGGCCGGTTCTTCGTCGCCTTCGGGCGACGCCTCGGTCGGCAACGCCTCGCACTTCGGCGCGAACTTGGGGTGGACGAGGTTCGTGGCACCGAGCAGTGGGCGTGACGCGGCTGCGTCACCGAGGTCGCGAATGTTCACACCCTCGTCGCCGGCGATCGCGACCGCGCGATCGCCCATCCAGTCGATCGCAAGCCCATGACCGCGCGCGAGCTCGGTCACCGCGCCGGTCGCGGTGTCGATGGCATACGCGGTCACGCTCGGCGTCGTCGGATCGCAACGATCGGAGGTCTGCGCGACCAGCGCGAGGTGGTTGCGATCGGGCGACCATGCGATCGAGTCGCCCTGGATCTGCCCCGGCACCGTCACGACCCGATTCGAGGCCGCGATCCGGATCGCGCTCGCGAGCCCTTGGTCGTCCCAATCGGCGCTGATGCCGGCCGGCACGCGATGTAGCCGCACCCCACCGCTGGCGTAGACCTCGAGCCAGGGCCCGGTGGGCCGCGCGAGCGTGGTCGGCACGAGCAGGCCTTGCTGCGCGCCGGCGCCGAGCGAGAGCAGCCGCGGCTTGCGGCCCTGCTGGCCGATCCAGATCCCGTCGCCGGCACGGGTCGCCGCGAGCTGGGTCGCGAGCGGGAGGAGCGGGCGAGCACGCGTGGTCAGCCCTGTCGCAAGATCGACGCTGCCGACCGCGAGCTGGTGCGACGTCTTGCCGCGCGTGATGAACGCGAGGACGTGCCCGTCGGCCCGCGCGAACGCCGCCACGACCCCACCAAAGGTGCGGGTCAGGCGGTACCAGCGCTGATCCGCGATCGCAAACAGATCGCCCCGGGCGATCACGACCAGCCCGCGCCCGAGCGCCGCGAGGTACGGCGCGCGATCGGCCTCGACCCGGCGCTGCCAGGCCTGACCAGCGGGGGTCGCCAGGTAGGGCTGGAGCGCGGGTTGATCGAGCGACGCGAGGGCCCACTTACCGAAGTCGCCGGCGCCCGCGAGCTGGAGCGGCGCGGTCACCGCGTCGAGCTTGCCGAGCTTCGCCTCCCCGACCGCGAGCAGCCAGGCCGCTTCGAGGTTGGTCGGATCCGCCGCGAGAGCCTGCGTGCAGGACTCGACCACGCCCGCCCAGTCGTCGCGGGCCTCCGCCCTGCGCGCCATCCGGAACGCCGGGTGGCCCGCACGCGAGCGCCACTGCCAGCCCGCCAGGTCCGCCAGCCCGAGCAGCCGAGCCGGCGTCATGGTGGCCGGTGTGGCGTCGTGCCCGCCCAGGGCGGCGTCGTCGTGGTGCGGCGGTGGTGGCACGGCCGGTTTGCCGCCGCAGCCCGCCAGCAACAGCGCGACTGTAAACGGGATCTTCACGACCCCCACGGCGTAACACGACGCGCCACCGATGGCGAACCACGACCTTGCTCGATCTCTGGTACCAGGTTACAAAGCGCCGCCTCGTGTCCATTCGATGTGTCTTGCTGGTGCCTTTGCTGGCCGGTTGTCAGGCGAAGGCCGAGCAACCGGCTCCGGCCGCGCCCATGATCGAAGTGCACGATGGAACCTCGGTGATCGCCTCGGTGCGCATCGGCAAGCCGTGCCGCGCGACGATCGGCCCGACCGAGATGATCGTCGGCGGTCCGCCGATCATCTCGCAGCTCGGGGACACGCGGTGGACCGGGAGCGATGGCTCCAACGGCACCGCGCTCGTGCGCGATGGCGTGCGCGTCGCGCGCGTGTACCCGGTGATGGACCCGGCCTCGGGCGCGGTGTTCGATCCGGTCGGCGCGGCCCTGGTGCGCGTCCACGCCAGCGGCGATAAGGCGATCGTGAGTGATACGGCGAACCACCTGCTGCGCACGCTCGCGCGGGCCGGTTCGAAGATCACGGTCGATCATCCCGCGCTCACGATCACGGGCACCAACGATCTCGTGCTCGCATCGATGTTGAGCGCGCCCGAGCTCGACCCCGAGATTCGCATGCTGACCGCCTGCGAACGCGTCCTCGTCACGGAGAAGAAGGAGCTGTAAGATGCCGGAAATTCGCAACGTCGCGATCATCGCGCACGTCGACCACGGCAAGACCACCCTCGTGGATGGCCTCTTGAAGCAAGCCGGCACGTTTCGTACCGGAGAGGTCGTCGCGGAGCGCGCGATGGACTCGAACGACCTCGAGCGCGAGCGCGGGATCACGATCCTGTCGAAGTGCACCGCCGTCACGTGGAAGGGCGTGCGCATCAACATCGTCGACACGCCGGGTCACGCCGACTTCGGTGGCGAGGTCGAGCGCGTGCTCGGCATGGTCGATTCGGTGCTGCTGCTCGTCGACGCCTACGAGGGCGCGATGCCGCAGACCCGGTTCGTGACCCAGAAGGCGTTCGAGATGGGGCTCAACCCGATCGTCGTCGTCAACAAGATCGATCGCCCCGGCGTCGATCCGCACGACGTCATGGATCAGGTGTTCGCGCTGTTCGATTCGCTCGGCGCGAACGACAAGCAGCTCGACTTCCCGGTGATCTACGCGTCCGGCCGCCAGGGCTACGCGATCCGCGAGCTCGGCGACACGCCGAAGGATCTCGGGCCGATCCTCGACCTCATCATCGAGAAGGTGCCGCCGGCCGCCGGCGATCCCGACGCACCGCTGCTCATGCAGGTCGCGACGCTCGACTACGATGACTTCCTCGGCTACCTCGCGATCGGCCGCATGCGCGCCGGCAGGAGCAAGGTCGGCGACCGCGTGTTGCTCGCCCACCGCGATGGCAAGAAGGAAGAGTTCCGCGTCCAGAAGGTCCTCGGCTTTCAGGGCCTCAAGCGGTTCGAGCTCGCCGAGGCGATCGCCGGCGACATCGTCGCGTTCACCGGGATGCAGGAGCTCAACGTCGGCGAGACGATCACGTCGATCCAGAGCCCGACGATCCTGCCGTTGCTCAAGGTCGACGCGCCGACCATCACGATGAACTTCCGGGTCAACGACGGTCCGTTCGCCGGGCGCGAAGGCAAGTGGGTGACCTCGCGCAACCTGAAGGAGCGCCTCGATCGCGAGATCAAGAGCAACGTCGCGCTCAGGGTCGAGGAGACCGATAGCGCCGGCGTGTTCAAGGTCTCGGGCCGCGGCGAGCTCCACCTCACGGTGCTGATCGAGACCATGCGCCGCGAGGGCTACGAGCTGTGCGTATCGCAGCCGCAGGTGATCCTCCAGTACGACGCCAAGGGCAAGCCACAGGAGCCGTTCGAGGACGCGGTGATCGACCTCGACGAGAACTACACCGGCCCGGTCGTCGCCGAGCTCAACCGCCGCCTCGGCGTGATGAGCGAGATGCGGCCCTCGGCACCGGGCCGCACCCGCCTCGAGTACCGGATCCCCGCGCGCGGCCTGATCGGCTATCGCAGCCAGTTCATGACCGACACCCGCGGGACCGGCGTGCTGTACACGCAGTTCGCCGAGTATGGCCCACAGGGGCCCGACATCCGCACGCGCCAGAACGGCGTGCTGATCTCGAGCGAGGACGGCATCTCGAACGCGTACGGCTTGTTCTACCTGCAGGAGCGCGGGCAGCTGTTCATCGGTCCGAACATCAAGAACTACTCGGGCATGATCGTCGGCATCCACGCGCGCGATAACGACCTGGTCGTCAATCCGAACAAGTCCAAGAAGCTGACGAACATCCGCACCACCGCGGCCGACGAGAAGCTCGTGCTCGCACCGCCCAAGCAGCTCACGCTCGAGTACGCGCTCGAGTTCATCAACGACGACGAGCTGTGCGAGGTCACGCCGCAGTCGATCCGGCTGCGCAAGATGATCCTCGATCACAACGTGCGCAAGCGCTACGAGAAGAAGCCGGCCGAGATCGCCGACTGAAGAGCCGTCTCACTTCGGGCCGGGACGCCGAACCGCGGGATCGCCGAGCCGGCGCTTGTACACGACCCGTTCGATCGGGCGGTCCGGATCGCCGGTGATCTCGATCCACATCCGCCGCAACGACTCGACCTCGGCGATCCGGTCCGCGACCGGCTGGGTCCTCCAGTACGCGGCGCGCTCGGTTCGCTCGTCGATCTCACCGAGCCGAGACCTCCGTACCACACCTGCGATCGCGCGCTTCGTCATTTCTCGAGTCCCTCCACGTCGGCGAGATCCTGCGGCCGCCCGAACGCGCGCTTGTTGGTGGCGAGGGACGCGCGATCGATGACCGGCACCTCGATCCCGTCGATCGAGCTCGTGATCCGTTTCGGATACGCCTCGGCAAAGGTCACGCCGGTCAGCCCGGTCAACAGATCGATCCGGTTGGGCTCGTAGCCGAGCTGGATCACGAGATCCGGGGTGGTAAAATCCTCGACTGAGAGCTCCAGCGATCCGAAACCGAACGCGTCGAGCGCGGCCAGGACCCGGCGAGCGTTGTCGACCGAACACTCGACCCACAGATCGAGATCTTTCGTGTAACGAGGGATGCCGTGGACGGCCACCGCGAAGCCCCCGACGACCAGATACCGGACCGAGTGCTCGTCGAGCAGCTTCAACAGATCACGAACATCTTTGCCCAGTGCTTGGATGCTTGAGTGTATCAGGCGTTGGCCTCTACGGCGTGACCGGTGGGGGCGCGTTGAGGCCGGTCAACACCTCGGTCATCCGGCGCATCAGGTCCGAGGTCTGATCGGACGTGAACAGCGACTGGCACTCCTGGATCGCGGTGTTGTCGGCCGTATTGTCGAAGCACGCGCGTAGCTCCGGCGTCCACTCGGTCTCGTTGCAGCTCGCGACCGCGACGTCGCGGATCGCGTCGAGCTTGTCGGCGAAGTCGGGGATCCGCGCGAGCTCGTCCTGCATGACCTCGACGATGTGATCGATCGTGGCCTCGCACGGCGAGTGCAGCGGCCGGCGGTGGCGTGCGACCACCGGCGGCGGAGCAGGAGGCTCGACGATCGGCGGCGGCGAGGACGTCCAGCATCCCGCGAGCCCGAGCACGACCCACAGCAGCCTCACGGCTTCACCTTGTGCGGAGGCGCGGGCTTGGCGGCGCTGACGTAGACGTCCATCACCGTGTAGCCCTCGCGGTCGGTGCCGACCCGGCACTGGGTCGAGCCGGCCTTGACGCCGGTGATCACGAAGTAGTTGGTGTCGCCACGCGTGACGAGGTCGCCGGTCAACAACGAGGGGTCATCGCAGAACCAGCGATAGCGGTGGTAGCCGACCGGCTGCTCGACGGTCTTGCCGACCTCGACATCGACGCGCGGGTAGTCGCCCTTGACCAGGATGCCGTCGGCAAGCGCGGAGGTGCTGACCAGCAGCGCGGCGAGCAGGTAGCGCACGTGCCAAGTCTAGCGGCTGCGGCGCGCCGCGACTACCGCCGCGATCGTCTCGGCCGCCACCGGGGAGGCGGTCGCCTCGTCGAGTGCCTCGGCCCACTGGGTGACCCGGTGCGACCAGTTGGGGCGCTCCAACGTGGTGCCCGGCACGTTGTGGGGCACCGGCTCGAGCGCGAGGTCATCGAGCGAGACGAGCACGACCTCGGCCTGCCCCGCCGCGAGCTCGGCGGTCGCGCCGATCAGCGCGCGCTCGATGTCGGCGAGCGCACGATCGTCCTTTGGGCTCTCCCCGAACACGGGCGCCAACGCGAGCACGGCCTGCTGGGTCTCGGCGCGCTCGATCCGCTCGTGCCGTGCCTCGCGCTCGTCGATCAGCGCGAGGTCGAGCTTGTCGGTGATGTCCGCGCCGGTCCACCAGCCGGCGAACGTCGCGGTGTCGTGGGTGTTGAGGCTCGCGATCGATCCGGGGGGCGCCTCCTCGGACGGCTGGCCGGCATGCCGCGGAAAGCTCCACTGGCCGACGTGCAGGCGGTAGAGGCCGTGGCGGTGCATCGCCGGCCGGACGTCGGGCGGGACCGTGCCGAGGTCCTCGCCGCACAGCGCGCACGTCGCGCGCCGCGACTCGAGCGTGAGGATCGCGAGCAAGTCCTCGGCCGGATAGCGCAGGTAGACGCCGTCGGTCGCGGGCCGGCCCTCGGGCACGCAGTACAGCCGGAACAGGCCCATGACGTGATCGATGCGCAGCATGCCCGCCACGCGCATGTGGTGGCGCACGCAGTCGATGAAGTACTTGTACCGGCCACGGCGCAGCGCGATCGGCGACATCGGCGGGAGGCCCCAGTTCTGGCCGCCGAGGAACAGGGCATCCGGTGGCGCGCCCGCGGCGAGCGAGGGCAGGAACAACCGCCGCCACCGCCACACCTCGTAGGCATCGAGGCTGACCCCGACGGGGAGATCGAGGTACAGCGCGACCGCACCGCCCTGGAGCGCCGACAGCTGGCTGTGCATGGCCCACTGCGCGAACACGTGGCTGTCGATCCGCGCGGCGTCCTCGGCGAGCCCGCCGGCGAGCGCCACCGCCTCGGCGCGCGAGCGAGCCGGCTTGGTCCCGTCACGCAGCTCCGCGGGCCACCCGCGCCAGCCACGGCCCTGCCGCTCTCCGATCGCGCGAAACGCGGCGTAGTCGAACACCCCGTACTGCGTGGCCCACCGTTCCACCGCGGCGGTGCGCTCGGGATCCGCGAAGAACGCGGTCGCGAGCCGATCGATCACCGGCCGTCGCCAGGCGTACTGCGCCCGATAGTCGATCGAGCCGGCCACGTACGGCGGGGCCTCGGGCACCGCGACGCCGAGGTCGGCGCCGAAGCGCGAGAGCTCGAGATACATCTCGTTCCAGAACAACCGGCTCGCCGGCGAGTACGGCGAGAACGCGCACGGCTCGTCGAGGAACGCCGCCAGGATCGGCAACGTCGCGACGTATGCGCCGCCGCGCGCGGCCACCTGTTCGAACAGCGTACGCAGCGTCCCGAGGTCGCCGGCGTGACCGCTGGCGCGCGACGCGAGCCCGTACACCGGCGCGAACACGCCCCAGCGCCTCGCGAAGTTGCCGGGCGAGCCCCACGCACGCGTCGGCGCGGCGATCACGAGCGCCGTTCCCGTCTCCTCACCGCACGACCACACGAGCTCGTGATAGCCGAGCGCACCGTCGAGTGACAGCTCTGCCGTACGCACGCAGTAGATCTTGCCGCCGGGACACGCGTGGCGATCGGCGCGCAGCTCGAACAACGTGCCGCGCGCGGCGAACGCCCGGCCGTCCTCGGTCACGACGTCGATCGACCACGCGCCCTCGGTCTCCGCCGGCACGCGCATCGGCACCACCAGCTCGCCGTCCCACGCCACCACGACCGGAGGCACGCGCTCCGCCCACGTCCGCGCCTCGATCGCCGCGAAGGCCGCCTCGGGAGCCATCGCGTCGAAGTCGATCCCGAGATCCGGCCCGAGCGCGCATAGTGCCGCGCGCACCGCCTCGTCGCTCGCCGAGGTCGGCGCGCCTCGCCAGCTCGTGTAGTCAGGATCGATCCCGGCGGCTCGGGCGAGCTCGCGAACATCTACGGCCACGCGCGGAACCTATCACGCCGCCCAGATCGCGCTCGGCGGCTCACGGGGTCCGGTTTGCCGCTCGACGCGTCCATCGGCCGCCCGCCGGGTGTCATGCTCGCGGGATGGTGTGGGCCACGCTCGGCATCGTCGCGGTGATCGCCGTGATGTCCGTCGGCCTCGCCATCGTCGAGTTCAGGAAACTCGTCCCGCTCGTGTTCCGGTGCCAGCGTTGCGGCCACGAGTTCCGCCGCCCGGCACACCTCGAGCTCGCCAAGGCGTGCCCGAAGTGCGGGGCTGGCGACTGGGACCTGTAAGCGAACCTGATCCGGATCGGAACCGGAATCGCAGCTTCGAGCGTGGTGCAGGCCGCCCGTGTCGCTACTACTGCGCCTCGACCGGCGTCTCGCCGATCCCCTTCGTGCAGTCGCTCGTGATCTGCGCGTTCACCGCGGCGGCGTCGTCGCTGCACGCCACCTTGACCTGGTCGAGGTCCGCCTGGGTCTGGTTCTGCATGTCGTGCCACGTCTTGGTATCGGTATCGTACTTGGCCGAGACCTGATCGCGGACGGCCTGCGCGACCTGCGTACAGCCGGTGAGCTTCACGACGGCCTTGTGATAGGTGATGCACGAGTGCGGCGCCCACGACGGCAGCGTCGGATCGACGGCGGCGTCGGTGTCGGTCGGCTGCTGAGGCGGCGGCGAATGGTGCGAGCAAGCGGCGAGCACGAACAGAGCACACGCAAGGAGAGGCTTCATGACGGCGGGTTAAAGCAGCTCCCGTGCCGTACCAAAGCAGCCAGATCGTAGGTATTCGCAGGCACCGGGTGTGCGTGCGCGCCCGCCGTTGCCGAGTCGTCGGGCGCGGGCACGCACCGTGTCCGCGTTAGCCGCCGATCACCTTCAACCACCAGCCCGGCATGATGCCGAGCTCGAGCACCAGCAGCGGCATGAACGCGATCACGAACAGCAGCCCCGGCGAGCGCGTCACCTGGAACGGCGAGGTCGACTCGCGGAAGTACATCGCGGTCACGATCCGCAGGTAGTAGTAGATGCTGATCGCCGCGTTGATGACGCCGATGATCACGACCCACAACAACTGGCCGTTGTAGACGTCCATCGCAGACTTGAACAGATCGAACTTGGCGAAGAACCCACCGGTGGGTGGTACGCCGCCGAACGACAGCAGGCAGATCGTCATCGCGAGCGCCGCACCCGGGTGCTGCGAGGCGAGCCCGGCCCAGTCGTCGACCAGCAGCCGCTCGCGGCCCTTCGATCCGACGTACGCGACCACCGCGAACGCACCGAGCGTCGCGGCCGAGTACGCGATCAGGTAGTACACGATCGAGCTCTGTGCGGTCGCCGAGCCCAGCCCGACCGCGGACAGGCCGACGAGCAGCACACCCGCGTGCGAGACCGACGAGTACGCGAGCATCCGCTTGATGTTGTCCGACCGGACCGCGGAGATATTGCCGATCGTGATCGAGATCGCCGCGATCACGACCATCGGGCTGGCCCAGCCGAGCGTGCCGTAGGGCAGCACGTCGCCACCGAGCGCGAGCCCGAACACGCGGATCATCGCGGCGATCGCGGCGGACTTGACCGCGGCGGCCATGAACGCGGTGACCGGCGTCGGCGCACCGTCGTACGCGTCGGGCGCCCACATGTGGAACGGCACCGCGGCGATCTTGAAGCCGAACGCCACGATCAACATGAAGCCGCCCGCGACCACGAGGCCGGGGTTGACCGTGTGGGCGAGCGCGGCCTGCATGTCGAGGAGCGAGAGCGTGCCGGAGGCGCCGTACAGCAACGCCATGCCGTACATCAGGAAGCCGGTCGCGAACGCGCCGACGATGAAGTACTTCATCGCGGCCTCGTTCGAGCGCCGCGACGTGCGACGCATCGCGCACAGCGCGTACACGCCGATCGACATGGTCTCGATCCCGAGGAACACGGTCACGAGGCTCGCGGCCTGGGCGAGGATCGCCATGCCCGCGGTCGCCAGCAGCATGACCCCGTAGTACTCGCCGATCTGCCAGCCGTGCTTGCGCTGCTCGCTGGGCGACATCAACGCGACGACCGCGGTGGTGAGCGAGAACAACGCGCTGAGCACGTAACCGAACCGATCGCCGACCAGCATCGCGCCGCTCTTCGCGTCGGTGAAGATCGGGTGCATCTCGTTCGGGCCGAGCTGGCGGTACAACACGATCGAGGCGATCGCCGCAGCGACCGAGCCCGCGATCGAGAGCCCGACGAGCGTCGTGTGATCGCGCCCCTTGAAGAACGCCTCCGCGAGGACCAGCAGCATGCCGGTGACCGCGAGGATGAGGATCGGTGAGATCCAGCCGAGGTCGGCTGCGTTGAAGGTCACTTGCCACCTCCGAGCACCGGCGCCACTGCGACCGGCACACTACAACCCGCGAGGTACGTGTGCGGCGCGCAGTCGGGCTCGTCGACGTGCTTGTGGAACTCCGAGATGAAGTGATCCACCGACGGCTCCATGGTCTTGAGCAACGCGTGCGGGAACAGCCCGCCCGCGATGATCGCGAGGACCAGCGGGATGAACGCCGCGAGCTCGTGCCACTTGAGGTCCAGGAGCGCGCCGTTGCGCGCCTTGTCGAGTTTGCCGAAGAACACCTTCTGGAACATGTACAGCAGGTAGACCGCGCCGAGGATCACGCCGATCGTCGCGACCACCGCGAGCACGTGCACCATCGGCAAGAACGCGGGGTGGTTGACCGGGAACGTGTCACCCGCGATGAACGTGCCGAACAACGACAGGAACTCGCCGACGAAGCCCGACAGCGCCGGCAGGCCCAACGAGCCCATCGTGATGATCAGGTACAGGCCCGCGAACACCGGCATCTGCTTCCAGATGCCACCGAACTCGGCGAGCCGGCGGGTGTGGCGGCGCTCGTAGAGCACGCCGATCCCGAGGAACAAGCCACCCGTGGTGAGGCCGTGGGACAGCATCGCGTAGATCGAGCCGTCGACGCTCATCGTCGTCATGGCGGCGACGCCGAGCATGCAGAACCCCAGGTGCGAGACCGAGGAGTACGCGATCAGCTTCTTGAAGTCGTCCTGCGCGTACGCCATGAGCGCGCCGTAGATGACGCCGATCACCGCGAGCACCGCGAGCGCCGGTGCCCACACCATGGCGCCGTGCGGGAACATCGGGAACGCATAGCGCAAGAACCCGTAGATCCCGAACTTGAGCAGGACGCCGGCCAGGATCACCGAGCCCGCGGTCGGAGCCTCGACGTGCGCGTCGGGCAACCAGGTGTGCAGCGGGAACAGCGGGATCTTGATCGCGAACGCGAGCCCGAACGCCGCGAAGCACCACACCTGCGCGTGGTACGGCAGCGACACCGTGGTCAGCTCCTGCAGATCCGTCGTGTAGTGACCGAGCACGGCGCCGGCCTTGACGTAGACGTAGAAGATCGCGACCAGCATCAACAGCGAGCCGGTCATCGTGTAGATCACGAACTTGATCGAGGCGTAGAGCCTGCGCTGGCCGCCCCAGATCCCGATCAGCAGGTACATCGGGATCAGCATCACCTCCCACGACACGTAGAACAGGAACAGATCGGTCGCGAGGAACGCGCCGAGCATGCCGACCTCGAGCACCAGCATCGCGGCGGCGAACTCGCGGGTGTACTTCTCGATCGAGTTCTTGGTGCCGAGCAGCGTGATCGGCATCAGGAACGTCGTGAGGATCACGAGGAACAAGCTGATGCCGTCGAGCCCCATCTTGAAGTGGGCGTTGAGGGCGGGGATCCACTCGATGTCGAACACCAGCTGGAAGCCCGCCTCCTTCGGGTTGTAGTAGCGAAAGATCGCGAGCGACGCGATCAAGGTGGCGATCGAGAAGAACAGGCCGATGCCGCGGTGGAGCGCGGTCTCGCCCTTGGGCGTGCACATCACGAAGATGGCACCGAGCAGCGGCAGGCCGAGGATCAGCGGCAGCAAGAAGCCGCCTTGCGTCAGCGGGGTCATGGCGTCTCCTGGGTCGGAACTTCCGCGGTGACGACCCTCATCTTGCGGCTGATCGCGTCGTCGATGCACAGCGCGATGCGAATCCCGGCGTCGCCGCGCCGTACCGTGAGCGTGGGCGGATCGCCCGGGCGGGCTTTGTCGCCCGCGCAGTCGGTGGTGCCGTCGAGGTGCCAGTGCAGCTTGACGTTCGGTCCGACGATACCGACCCCCGGCTCCGCGTGGAGCACGAGCTGCTCGCCGTGGCGGGTGATCGAGAATTCGGGGTGGCGATGACAATCGGTGACCAGGAACACCGCCGCCGCGCCCACGACGAGGCCGGCGACGTAGCGTTGGACCTGGCCGTTCTGGACCCAGCGCGCGAGCCGGCCGAACAGGCCGATCACGAACGCGCTGCCGTTGACCGCGACCGTATCGATGATGAAGCGGTCGACGATCTCGAACAGGGCGCGCGCGGTGGCGTTGAACGGCCGCACGATGGTGGCGTCGTAGAGCTCGTCGAACCACAGCTTGCGCTTCGAGGCCTCGTACGGGCCGGCGAGCGGGCCCTCGACCCACTTGGCGACGCGCGCCGACGGACCGCGGCTATACAGCGCCCACGCGATCACGATGCCAAGCGCACCGACCCCGAGCGCGATCACCATCAACGCGATCGTGACGGTGTCGGAGCTCTCCACGCCGATCGGTACGCTGTGGGTCGCATCGATGATCCACGCGTGCTGGATCGATGGCGCGAGCCAGCTCGCGAGCGCGTGGAACGCCGACGGGATGCCGTGCAGCATCTCGAGGTGTGGCACGCCGATGAAGCCGATGATCGTCGCGAACATCGCGAGGATCACGAGCGCCGACCACATCGACGCCGGCGCCTCGTGCGCGCCGCGGGCGGCATCGCTGCGCTCCTTGCCCGAGAACACCAGGAAGTACAGCCGCCACATATAGAATGCGGTGCCGAGCGCCGCGATCAGCAGGCCTCCCCACAGGATGTAGCCATAGAACGCCGGCCAGCCGGGCGGCGTGCCGTGGCCGGCGACCGCCCACGCACCGCCGAGGATCTCGTCCTTCGAGAAGAACCCCGCAAACGGGAAGATGCCGGTGATCGCGAGGCACGAGATCAGGAACGTCGCGCGCGTGATCGGCAGGTGCTTGCGCAGGCCACCCATCGTCGTGATGTCGCCCGGGGTCGTCGAACCGCCGTGCTCCATGCCGTGCATGACCGAGCCGGCGCAGAGGAACAGGCACGCCTTGAAGAAGGCGTGGGTGCCGAGGTGGAACACCGCGGCGGTGTAGTTGCCGGTGCCGGCCGCCACGAACATGAAGCCGAGCTGGCTCACGGTCGAGTACGCGAGCACCTTCTTGAGATCGGTCTGCGCGAACGCGATGAACGCCGCGACCAGGGCCGTGAGCAGGCCGATCGTCGCGATCACGATCATCGCCGTCGTCGAGATCGAGTACAGGAACGACAGCCGGCACACCATGTAGACACCGGCGGTGACCATGGTCGCGGCGTGGATCAGCGCGGAGACCGGCGTCGGACCCGCCATCGCGTCCGGTAGCCAGACGAACAGCGGCAGCTGCGCGCTCTTGCCACAGGCACCGGCGAAGAAGCAGAGGCCGGCCGCCGCGGCGAACCGCTCGTTGCCCCACACGTGGTTGCCGTGGGCGCCCCACAGCGAATCGTGGAGCACGGTGATGTTCGCCGCGTTCTTGATGTCGTTGAAGTCGAGCGACTTCACGGCCCAGTACAACAGGAACATGCCGATCAAGAACATGAAGTCGCCGATACGGTTGACGACGAACGCCTTGCGGCCCGCGTACGCGAACGCGTCGTTCTCGTACCAGAAGCCGATCAGCAGGAACGAGCACAGCCCGACGCCTTCCCAGCCGATGAACATCACCGGCAGGTTCGCGGCGAGCACGAGGACCAACATCGATCCCGTGAACAGGTTCAGGTAGCCGAAGTAGCGGTGGTAGCCCTTGTCGTGGGCCATGTAGCCGATCGAGTAGATGTGGATCCACGTGCCGACGAACGTGATGATCAGGATCATCACGGCCGACAACGAATCGAGCCGGAACGCGAACTCGGCCTTGAAGCTCCCCGCCTCGAGCCACGTCCACGCGGTCTGCGTGATGCCGCCGGACTGCCACAACGGCACTTGATTGACCTTGTAGAACAGGCCACCGAACACTTCGAACCCGGCCAGCACGCACGCGCCGGCGACCGAGCCGATCGCGAACAGGTTGACCACGCTCTTCGGCAAGCGCTTGCCGAAGATCAAGTTGAGCGCGCTCCCGAGCAGCGGCAGCAGTGGAATCCACAGCAGCGCCGGGAGGCCCAAGAACGACCAGGTTTGCGGATCCGACATTTAGTGCCTCAGCGTCGTGAGCTTGTCGACGTCGACGTTGCGACGGCCGCGGAACACCGCGACGACGATCGCGAGGCCGACCGACGCCTCTGCGGCCGCGACGCCGATGACGATCAGCGCGAACGTGTGCGCCGAGAGCGCGCCCTGATCGCCCCACATCCGCGCGAACGTCAACAGCGTCATGTTGGCGGCATTGAGCATGAGCTCGACGCTCATCAGGATGATCAGCGCGTTGCGCCGGACGAGCACGCCCATGACGCCGATCAAGAACAGCACCGCGGCGAGCCCCAGGAAGTGGCCATAGCCGACGTCGAACAACAGGTCGTTCATGGATGGGTCCCCGGGTCCGCGTCGGTACCGTCGTCAGGGTG
>JBDTEH010000006.1:0-43442 GCA_039922635.1 Kofleriaceae bacterium
CGCCGATGCGTTCTCCTGGACCGCCGCGAGGTCGGCGTCATCCTGCGCGATGAGGTGCGCGCTGATCGTGACCGTGCGGTAGCGCGGTGGCACGACGTAGAGCTCGGTCGTGAGCAGGCGGCGTGGATCGAGGTACGCGCACACAGACTGCAGCGTCACCGGGTTTGGCATCGGCGCATTGCCGGGAACGTTCGGCACGACAATGACGCTGACGACACCGGGTACCTGCATCGTCGGAAAGTCCGGGTGATACAGCGGCAGCGCTTTCGCGCGAGCTACGCCCGCTTCGACGGCAAGACGCTCGAAGTCCTCCGGCGTCACCGCGCGATCGCGCGTGCGCAACAGGCCCGGCGCGCGGACCATCGCGTCCGCGAGCGATTCCTCGTCAGCGCCGCCGCCCGCGGCGAACAGGTTCGCGACCTTGTCGGCGGCTATGCCCTGCAGGCTGGTCATCAGGGACGTCAGCGCGCCACCACCGATGTTTCCGCGCGAGCCGCCGCCGAACCGGTAACTGGTCGCGCGGACGTTCTGCGGGTTCGCGATGTTCGCGACCGGAATCCGCCCCTGCTTGCCGTTGCCGAACCGGATCTGGCCGGTCGACCGATCGAGGACGTAGGCCGTGTCATCCGGACCGGACCCGAAGAAGTCCGGCACGAGGGCCCACGTCACGAAGCCCTCGCCCTCGTCGACGTCGAGCACCATCGTCCCGTCGAGGATCGGCGCGTTGCTCGTCGTGAACACCTGATCGGGGGTCCCGGCCGAGGGGCCGAGGATCTCGAACGCCACGGTCTGCGCCTGCGTCGCCGACGCCGTGTTCGTCCGGACCGCGAGCAACCGAGGCGGCAACTGATAGTTGCTCTGATCGAGCCGCGCGCGCAGCCAGTAACGCGGGACGTCGGTCTTCACGCCCATCGTGTCGAGCACGACGCTACCGACCGACGGCAACTGCACGCGCACGTGACCATCGCGGGTGAGCGCCGCGGTGTCGTCCTCGACGAGCGCCATCTGGACCCAGTCCTGACCGTTCCAGTACTCCCAGACGATCAGGCCCGACACGAGCTTCGCCGCGATGCCTCCGGTGCAATGGGCGGGTGCGACCGTGCCCGCCGCGGGCTGCGTGTAGAACGCGAGGTCGAGCTCGAGCTCGGGAAACGGCAACGTCGACTTGAAGCCGAACAGCAGCGCAGCGCCCGTGCGGGCGAGATTCCCGAACGGTGCAAAGCCGGTCTTCGCATTGGTGTTGGCGACCGAGACGTCCTTGAACATCGGCGGCTCCATCACCTGCACGGCGTCGAGGACTGCCGTGATCGCGACGAGCGCGCGGTCGGTCTCGAACACGATCGGGCCCAGATCGTCGGGCGCGTTCGTCGCCACCTGTGTGACCTTCGGGATGATCGTCGACGGCAGCGCGAAACCCGGCTGCATCGGAAACGTGATCTCTGCGGCCGCGGGCCGGGCCGGCGCGAGCTCGAAGCCGATCAGCTCGAGAAACTTGAGGTAGTTGAGCTGCGGAACCTTGCCGAGCCGGTAGACGAGCAGCTCGGACATCCATGCGAAGAGCTCGACGAGCGTCATGCCCGGATCGGACTCGTTGAGGTCGGTCCACTCGGGCGTGTAACGCGGGATCCGCGTGCGCGCCTCGGTCACGAGGTCCGCGTACGTGCGGTCGTCGATCACCGGGATCAGATCGGTCAACGGCATCAGACGCCCTCGGTGATGAAGAACGGATAGACGAGGTTCGCCATCGCGTTGTTGTCGCGAACGCGATAGTCGACGCGGATCAGCAGGAGGTTCTGCTGTTCGTTCGAGGTCTCGGCGGTCACGTCGATGACATCGATGCGTGGCTCGTACTTCGTGAGCGCGCGCCGCACCAGATCGACCACCGTCGTCACCGTGCTCGAGTTGTTCGGCGCGAACACCAGGTCGTGGATGCCGCAGCCGAAGTCGGGCAGCATCAAGCGCTCGCCTGGCGCGGTCGACAGGACGAGCAGGATCGACTCTTCGATCTTCTGTTCTTCGCTCGACGTCGCGATGGCGCCGGCCGGCGTCACCTGGAGCGGGAACTTCCAGCCGGTACCGAGGAATGGTCTACGTAGCGTGGCCATCTAGCATTGCCCCATGAAGTCGAGCGCGCTCGCGAGCTGGTCGAGCGAAGCGCCTACCGATAACAGCGTGTTCGCGACTTCTTCGAGTGCGGCCGCATCCTGCGCGGAGCCGAGCGTGGGCAGCGTCGGCGAGATGCCGGCGATCGCGAGCAACGGCTCGGCGACCGCGAGCACCGCCGCGATCATGTCCATCGAGCCCAGCGCGGCGTCGGCCTGTGCTTTCGCGTTGTCCTTCGCGCAGTTCAGTTGATCCATGAGTGCCTTGTTGCCCGACGCCTGTGCGCTCTGGATCGAGATCTCGAGGCCGCTCATCATCTCGGCGATCGACTTGATCGTGCCGGCGATGCACTTCAGCAGCTTCGCGATCATGTGCAGCAGATCGCGCACGAACTTCGGGATGCTCGTCTGAAACGCGAGGAAGCAGCTCGCGATATCGGCTGCCGCCTCGGCGAACGCCGGTACTGCGCCCGCAACCTTGCCAAGGTCGGGCGGTACCTTGGTGAGTCCGGTGATGATGTCTACGAGCGGCTGGATCAGCTTGAGCAGCTTGATGAAGCAGCCGAGCGAGCCCATCAGCGGCTGTAGCTGCAGCAGGATCGAGAACGTTACCTCGCAGTCATCCGGGATTCCCTTGCTGACGTCGGCAATGCTCTGGAACGAGCCGCCGAACGGCAAGCACAACGAGAGCTTCTGCGGCTGCGGGACCCTGAGGTCGTCGCAGTTCGGCGGCGTCAGCGCATCGGCGACGTCAGAGGACAGCGGGATGTCGATCGGGATGTTCATCGCCGGGTCCTCAGATGGGCTTCTTGTTCTTGAGCACCGTCCGGCCCTGGATGCTCACTTCCGCGGCGGCCTTGATGTTCAGCGTGCCGACTGCAGAGATCGTGATGCCGAAGTCGGTCATCGCGATCTTGTTGCCGTGCGAGTCCATGATCACGATCCCGCCGGAGTTGCCGTCCTTCGGCGTCGAGTCGAGGAAGATCAGCTTGTGCTGGTTCTTCGAGCAGATCATGCGTTGTCGCGGATCCTGCGAAGGCGGTGCCTGCACCTGGTTCCAGACGAAGCCGATGATGAACGGATGATTCCAGTCGCCCTGGTACGGCGCGACGAGCACCTCGTCGTCGATCTCCGGCATGAAGAAGCAGCCGCGCCCGCCGCCGGCCATGATCGACGACACCGCCGACCACTCGGTCAGCGAGTCTTGGAGGTGCGGATATCGGACCTTCACGCGCCCGAGGTTCTCGGGATCATTGACGTCGGTGATCTTGCCGATCACGAACGCTTCGCTATTTTTCACGAGCCCGTCCCTTCGTCTTCGCGCCGCGCCTCGAACTTCGTCGTGTAGCCGTTGCTGTTGAACGTGTGCGTGGTGGCGGTGACGAAGTACGTCCCCGACAGCCGCGTCCCCAGGCTCTTCTTGCCGACGCCACCGATCTGGATCTTGCAGCCCGCGCGAAGGTTCGGCAGACCGATGGTCGTGCCGGTCGCCTTCACCATACGCTTGCGCTGATCGGCGAACACCGACGCGCAGTACTTCTCGGCTTCTGCCTTGTTGTAGAACGGCTTCTCGATCACCGTCTCCTCGCGCGGATCGCACTGATCGATCAGGTAGTCGAGGTTCTGGTTGAGCTTGCCGACCTTCGGGTCGTTGTAGTCGAGCTTGACGTCGACCGGCTTCTGGGTCGCGCGGTCGAAGAAGCGCACGGTGACGGACTTGTACTGATTGCCGACGGTGAGGGTCGGCTTGAAGTCGAGCAGCGACTGTCCCCACTCGAGCTGGTAGACCGCCGTGTCCTTGACCTCTGAAGGCTGCATCACGAGCACGCGCGCGTCCTTGTCGAACCGCAGCTCGTAGCCGTTCTGGCGCGCGCGCTGCCATAGGAAGTCGATGTCGTACTGGCTCTTCTGGATGACGTAGGTGAGCGGCGGCTCGTCCTTGCCGTACGCCTTCAGCGTCACCGGAAACCGCTTCTTGGTCTTCGAGTCCGGATCCGATTGCTTCGCGATCCAGTTCGCGATCGCGCTGTCGGTGAGCGGGTTCGCGTCCTTCGTCGTGTACTGCTTGTCGTACTTCTTCGTGCGCAGCGCGTGCATCAGGTTCAACATCCGCACCGACATCACCGGCGGCCCTGCCTGCGGAAAGTTCGGCTCGTAAGAGACGAAGTTGCCGAGCATCATCGACGTGAGGTCGCCGGGCGAATAGCCGAGGAGAAGCTCGACGGTCCGCTGACACGGATCGAACAGGTTCCAGTACTTCGCGTTGGGATCGGAGCCGGAGGGCTTGCCGTCCATCGTAAGTGTCTCGGCCCCGATGTACTTGAAGCAGTGGCGCACCTCGTCCCAGTTATTGACGACGAGCTCGCAGCTATCGATCTCCTCGAGCTTGTCCTTGTAGGTCACCTCGGTGACGTCGTGGACGACGTCGTCCGGCATCGGGTTACCGCTCTTGTCGGTCTTGTCGAGCGGGTGCGCTACCAGCTTGAACTGCGGCACGTAGAACCCGTGCGCCGCCTGCGACGCATCGAACATACTCATCGTCGCCATCGCATCACCTCGGAGTGATCACCGGAACGGTGAGGAAGGTCCCGACGCGCAGCCGACGAGGATCGTCGAGCTCGTTCGCGTCGGCGATGTGTCGCCATTCGCCAGGCCGGTCCCACTCTTCGCCGGCAACCGCACTCAGCGTCTCGCCGCCCTTCAGCGTGTGGCTGTGCGTACGGTCCGGGGACTGGAGGTTCAGCTTCTTGACCTGATCAGCGAGCGTCCGGTACTCGCGAAGCGTCAGGTTCACCGTCGCTCGTAGCGGGATACCTTCCGGCGAGAACAGCGTGAACTTCTGCGTGATCGACTCGACGACGCCGTCGAAGCTATTGCGCTTCTGTGCGGCGAACGGAGACAGGAGCGAGTCACCCGGAAAGTGCGAGCTCCACCCCACGGTCACGATCGGCGGCGCGTGGGTCTGCGGGTTGATCCGAGCGAGAGAGAACACTTTGTCGGTGAGTGCGGTGACCGACGTGGCGCCCAACCCCGTACCCTGATCCGTCGAGTCGAAGAACAGCTCGAGCGTGAGCTTCTCCGCCTCGCCGCGCACGAACTGCTGCAGTGGCGCGTCGAGACCGGGGATCGCGATCTCGGCGAACTTCATCTGCTTCTGAAACGACAGCTCCGTCGGGTTGAACGGAACCCTGAACGCGGGAACCTCCACGCTCGAGAACGTGAGCATCGCGACGGGCGGCATCAGCGGTCTCCGTGCGGCTGCATCGCCCAGGGTCCGTCGATCGACTGCTCTTCCTTGTGGCGCGCCTCCCTGGCCATCATGTCGCGCACGGCATCGAGGCAGGCGCTGATGATGCTGCGCAGCTGTTCCGGCGCCAGCGCGCCCGCCGAGCGATCCACCGCGCGCACGTTGTTGACGATCTCGTCGATGATCACTTGCATGGCATCACCCGTTCGCCAGGCTCGACAGCGCGCCGGCCGCGTTCGCGAACGCCGCCGCGAACCCCGCGGCGCCGCCCATCATGTAGAGGCCTTCGTGCTGGATCTCGAGCGCCTCGATCGCGACCGTGCTCTGCGCCGCATTCATCTGCGGCCCGCTGTACTTGGTCGGGATGCCGCGGCGGAAGCCCCACACCGTGACCTCGTTCTGCGCGGCGTCGTGGATCGAGATCGTGCCGTCGCGGCGCTTGCCGTAGCCCTGGACGTACGAATAGAACCACTGCCAGAGCGTCGTATCCGTGGTGAGCCCGCGCTTGAGCACGAGCGTCGATGGCTTCGCGCGGGTCGGGAACTTGAGCGTGCCGTCGTTGCCGCCGCCTTGGTTGTACTCCTGGACCTCGATCGCCATCTCGAGGCCGGTGCACTCGGAAAACCCGAGGACTGGATACGACAGCGCCTGCGACAGGTTGACGCTGCCGAACGTGAAAAGGGATGCGGTCGAGTCGAGGAGCGTGACCTGGAAGTTGCACGCGAGGATCGGGTTCATGCCGGAGCTCCTTTCACGGTTCCGCGCTCGACAAGCTCGAACGCGTTGTTCTGGCGGCCGAGGCGAAGCACGACGTACTCGAACGGACGCGATGGCGCGACCGCGACATCGGCGACGAGCTGACCGTCGGCGCGTTGCTCGGGCGGGTTGTTGACCGCGTCGCAGCGGACCGCGAACGCCTGCGCCGGCGTCGTACCGACGAGCGCGCCCCGATTCCAGAGCTGCGAGAGCAATTCCGTCAGCGACTGCGTGATCCGGCGGCGGGTGACGGCATCGTTGGGCTCGAACACGGCCCACTGCGTCTGCACATCGATCGCCTTCATCATCATCAGCATCAAGCGACGCACGTTGATGAAGACCCACGACGGATCGGACGACATCGTGCGCGCACCGAGGACCCGGAGGCCGAGACCCGGCGGCGATTTCAAGACGTTGATGCCCGACGCGTTCAGCACTCCGTGAAGCGCGTCATCGACCGCGATCGTCACGTCCTGTGCCCACGCGAGCACGCGGTTCGCCGGCGCGCGATGAACGCCGACCTCGAGGTCGAGCTGTGCGGCCAACCCGGCGACGTGGCCCGACGGCGGCACGCGGCGAGTCGGAGCAACACCGAGCGGATCGGTGACGTGCAGCCAGGGGAAGTACAGCGCCGCGGCCCTGGTGTCGAACCGCGTGCGCCACTCGGTCACGAGCGCGACACCTTGCGCCGTGTCTTCGGCCATCGCCGCGGTCGGATCGAGCAGCGCGAAGCGGTCGTTCATCTGCTCGCACAGCTGCACGAGCATCGCCTGCATCCGATAGACCTCGTCCTCGGAGAACTGCGGCGGAACTTCGAACGAGAGTGGGGGCTGATGGAGCTGGACCGGCTCCGGCGGAGGTGGACATGCGAGACACGGACTGATGGCCGGTGGTGGCGGCGGCGCGTACTGCGGGGGCTGCTCCGGCTGGATCACGACGTCGGGCGCTGCGACGAGCGCGACCTCGTCGATGCCCATGATCGCGTTCATGCCGGCGAAGAAGTCATCGACTTCTAGATCGGCGAGCCCATCGGCACCGGCGAGGAGCGATTGCGTGGTTCCCGGCGTGACGTCGAGCGGCGCCAGCATTTCGTACGGTCCGGGGGCGAGCTCGGTGATCACGATCGGCGGCGGCGGCTTCGGCAGCGGCGCGTTCGGCGGCAGCACGATCGGATAGCTCACCGCCCCGAGCACTCGTGCGGCGTACTGCGGATGCTCCGGGATCTGGGTCAACGACGCGAACACGCCGACCGGCCAGCCGTTCTCCCGCACCGCGATCGAATACGCGAGCGATCGCACCTGGAGCGGCTGGTTGCGATCGTAACCGTCGAGCGACTGATCGTACGGCAACCCTGCGCCGGCGTCGGGATGGATGAAGTAGAGCCGCCGCAGCACCGGATCGACATAGGAGACGACGCGGTGGTACGTGGCGCCCGGCTGTTCGAGCTCGATGAAGTCCGCGCGCTGGAAGCCGGCGACGGAGGCGACGTTGATCCAGCGCGTGCTGTCCTCGCCCGCAACCGTGCCGGCAACCGTGAACGTGCGCGCCGGAAACACCGTCGAGATCGCGACCGTGAGGCCATCTCCCCACACCCCCGGGCTCGCCGCGTCGATCCGCCAGCGCGGCACGCCGCCCGCGGTCCACGGCAGCGAGGACGGCGCGGCCGCGCGCTGTTCGGCCGCTGCGACGCGTGCGATCCAGCAGCGATGCCCGCCATTCTCGAAGAAGCCGCGCACGGCGTACGCGAGGAATCCACCACCGATGAAGCTGCCGAAGTGCGCCTCGAACTGCTTGACCGACTCCACCGGCACCGGCGTGCTCACCGGCCCACGCTGCGCGAGACCGATGAAGCCGGTGATGTCCGTGCGCAACGGTTGAATGACAGGCGCTGAAGCGTCCTGCCACTCGATGTATGCGCCCGGTGTGGAGTAGGTCGGCATGGTTTAGGCGGGCTCGAGCTCGAAGCTGAGACCCTCGTGGCAGAGCTCCATGCTCTCGATCGCCACTTCGTTGCCGGCCGCCTTCAGCGACGGACCTTCGATCTTGTTGATCCACGCGTTCTCGAAGTGCCAGCGCATGATTGGCTTGCGCTGCTCGTTGAACAGCACGACGCTGCCGTTTCGGCGATCGTCCTGGCCGTTGTAGATGCGCGCGTACCAGTCCCACAGCTCGGAGTCCGGGATGTAGCCGCGCTTGAACACGAGCATCGTGAACTTGCGCAGGCCCGGGAGCTTGCGGACGTTGTTGATGGCGTCGGTGCCCTCGCGGTAGTCGACCGCATCACCGTCGGCGGTCAGCCCGCTGACCTCGCTGAACGAGGACGTGCCGATACCTTCGATATCGACTTCAAAATTGAATCCACGAAGTGGATCTCTGCGCTTGTCGGTCGCCATTGATCTCTCCTGACTGGCCTAGCTGGCCTAGCTGCTGGCGTCGGCCGTCCACAGGCCGATGCGGATGATGACGAACTCGGCGGGCTTCACCGGCGACACGCCAACGACACAGATCAGTCGCCCGTTGTCGATGTCGTCCTGGGTCATCGTGGTGCGATCGCACTTCACGTAGAACGCTTGGTCCTTCGTATCTCCCTCGAGGGCGCCGTTGCGCCACACGGTCGTCAGGAAGTTCGAGACCGAGCGGCGCACGCGCGCCCACAGCTTCTCGTCGTTGGGCTCGAACACCACCCACTGCAGGCCGCGGTCGAGCGACTCCTCGATGAAGATCATCAGGCGTCGAACGTTCACGTACTTCCAGTCGGTGTCCGACGTGATCACGCGCGCGCCCCACACGCGAATGCCGCGGCTGTTCACGCGGAAGTCACGGATGACGTCGATGTTGACCGGGTACGCGTTCAACACGTCCTGCTCGGACTGATTCAGGTAGCGGGTCAGACCGGTCATCCCGGCGACGACCTCGTTTGCCGGCGCCTTGTGGACGCCGCGTTGCTCGTCGGTCCGCGCGTAGATCCCGAGGATGTGGCCACTCGGCGGGACCGGGTACTGGGCGATCGACGCCAGGTTCGTCGGGAATGGATCAGGGATCGTGAGCCAAGGGTGATAGAACGCCGCGTACTTCGTATCGAACTGCTGGCGCTGCGCCGTGATGTCATCGATCGTGTCGTCGGCGGGCCCGTGCGCGTCGAGGACGGCGAACCGGTAGCGCAGGTCTTCACACTGGTCGATCAGCGCCTGCTGCACCGCGGCCGTGACTTGCCCCGGCACCGCGATCAGCGAGACGTCGAGCGCGTTCTTGAGCGCATAGATGCCCGTGCGGGCCGCCGGCTCGCGATCGTCGAGGCCGAGGTACATCGCGTCGTCCATCAGCGCGACCGAGTCGTCGCCGAACACGGCCGAGCTCTCGCCGTCGCCGAGCCGTAGCCGCGCCGGCCGCGTCAGGCCACTCGGCAGCGTGTCGATCAGATCCTCGGGTCCGAGGCGGACGCGCTCCTTGTCGGCGTCGCTGGTGCCGAGGTCGTAGACGCGCACGTACTGCGAGCCACCTTCCGAGCGACGATCCGACCGGCGCAGCGGGATCCCGAGGTCATCGGTCGCGGCGCCATCGACGAACGTCGCGCCGATGATGCGCATGAAGTAGTGGCTGTGCCGCGGATCCATGCTGAGCGTCCGGAACAGCTCGCTGTCGAGCAGCTCCTCGTTGCGGATCGGGATCGCCGGGCTCGGCGGTTTCAGCAGCATCACCTGCATGCGGAACTCGCGCGAGCGCACGGTCAGCTTCTTGGGAAGCGCCGCCGCCACGGCTGCGACCTGCGCCGGCGACAGGCCAGGCGCATCGAGGATCACGAGGTTGTTTGCAGAGCGGTCGATCGCCTTCACCTTCAGCAGGTCGCCGACCTGCGTCGTCCCGTCGGCGGAGCGGAGCTCGATCACGGTGCCGGCCTCGACGCCGGTCACGGTGTTGAGGCGCATCGTCGATGGAATGCCGGGACCGGGCGAAGCCGTCGCCTGATTCACCTCGGCGCGCGGCAACAAGCCGGCTTCTTCGTCGGCCGCGGTCACGAGCACGCGGTTACCCCAACCGCCGGTATCCAGCGCCCGCACGGCAAACAGCTGCTCGCGCTTGACGATGGTCGCGTCGATCGTGTGGCTGCGCACGAGTGCGACATCGACCTCGAGCGCCTGCGGTTTCGCATCGGCGACCACGTCGATGACGTGGAAGAACTGCGCACCCGACGGAAGCGTCACGCGGACCGTCTCGTTCGCAACGTAGTTACTGCCGTCGGCGACGAGCAGCGTCGTCGCGGTCGCCGGCGCGTCGAGGATGGTCTTCGTCGCCTGGCGGGCGGCGTCGGCCGTGATCGTCTCGCGCCGGACTTCGGTGCCCGCCGGATACGAGCGCTCGAGCGCGCGCGACAGGACGACGGCACCCGCATCCGGGGCGGCCGCGCGCGGCTCGGAGAGCTGCAGCACGGTGACGAGCTCGTGGTTCGGCGCGACGCCGATGCGGAGGACGTCCGCATTGTCGGGATCGAGGCCGAGGCCGATGCGCGCGTCGAGCTGGATCGTCATCGCACCGGCGGCCGCGGCCGCGGTGAGCGTGCGCGGCTGGACGATCGCGACCGACGCGGCAGCAGGTGCGGCTCCCAGGTTCGAGAGCAACGTCACGTTCGTCGCCGAGACCGCGGCGATCGTCCCGGCCGACGGTGCGGCGACCGCGAACACGAGCTGCATGCCCGGCTCGAGGAGCGCCGTGTTGTCGAGCGGGATCACCCTGACGGTGGCACCGGCCTGGACGTTCCGCGTGTCGTCCGCCGCCGTGACGTGATCGATCACCGAGCCCGCCGGGTAGTCCTCGTAGGGCGGCAACGCCGGCGTGAACAGCCGTAACGTGCCGATCCGGCGAATTTCCTGATTCGCTCCCGGATCGATGACCACGAGATCCGTCGTCGTCGTGAACGTTCCGCCGTCGACGAACACGATCGAATCACCGCCGTTCGCGGACGTGACGAGGACCTGGGCCGCGCCCGGCGGCGTGAGCTTCTGGACCACCGCGATGTCGGTCACCGGGTGAACCAGCGTGATCGGGTGGGCCAGCGTCACTGTGGTGTGGGTGGCGTCGACGGGCGAGATCGATGCGACCTCGACCTCCTCGACCGTCGGCCCGAACAACAGGATCGCGTGGGAATTTCCGTTCAGCAGCGTGATATCGGCTGACGCTCCGGTGAGCTGGAACGACGTGTCTCCGACGGCCAGCGCCGCGACGGGCGTGAAGCCGCCGGAGTACGCGAGATCCGGCGCGACGGTACCGACCTCGAGCACGGTGACCTTGTCGGTCGTCGTATGGCCGAGCTGGAGCGGATGCTCGAGATTCAGCCTCACCTGTGTCGTGCTCAGCTGCGTCGCGCTGGCCACCATCACGTACTCGGCCGCCGGCAACGCGCCGATCTCGATCAGCTCGCCGGTCGCGGCCGCCAGCGCGGTGACGTCCGCCGGCGTCGTACTCGCCACGACGATGTGAGTGTCGCCGGCGCTGAGCACCGACGGCAGCGTGAACGGCGAGTACGCCGGATCGACCGCACGCGCGATCTCGACCACGGATGCGCCGACGATGTGATTGCCTTGCAGCGGCAGGTTCAGCGACGCGAACGGCGCGAGGGTATTGGTGACGACCGTGCGATATTCCGCGCGGCTACCATCGCCGATCCGGATCGTATCGGGGTTCGCGAGCGTGTCCCCCGCCAGCGTGTAGAGGAGCGGCGGGTTGACCGAGGTTCCCGTCGACTCCTCGGCGGGCCGCAACAGCACGGTCGCCGGCGGATTGCCGAGGAGCGGATCGTCGAAGAACAAGCGTCGCGCCGCGCGCGTGACCTCGTCCGCGATGACGCGCGTGACGTACACGCGCTTGCCACCGTTGACGAACAAGCCTTCGACGCCGTGCGGCAAGTAACAGTGGGCACGCCCGCTCGGGTCGGTGAAGTCGCCGATCGACAGGTACCCACCGAAGGTGCGCCGGTAGTCGCCGAAGCTTGTGATGAGCGTCGGCACGTTCGCCGGACCGCGCTCGGTCACACCGACGACACCCGCGGTGCTGGTGCTGACACCTTCGATCGGCTTGTTGCCGGTATCGGTTTCTTCAACGTAGACGCCGGGGGAGAGGTAACTCGTGGCCATGCAGCGATCTCCTAAGGGTTGACCAGGTCGACGAGGTTCTCGTAGCGGCCGTAGTCGGGGCTGGTCACCAGCTTCAGTGCCGGTGTCTGCAACTTCACGGAAGCGACTCGCGATAGAGGCGGCAGGCGAAACAAGCCGTTGCTATCGCTCGTGGTGGAATAGAGGCTCGCCGTCTGATACTCGGGGAACACCGTGGTGCCGACGATCTCGACGACGCCGGCGGTCACGCCGGCCATCCCGGCGAGGAACGCGACGCGATCGGAACGAATCCCGTCGCGCACGAATGCACTCGCAGCGGCAGGTGCCTGCGGTGTGACGACCTGGACGTCGGTGCCCTGTTCGTGGTCGAGCTGCAGCCGATACGCGAGCGTCACGGTCGCGGGCTGATCGTCCGTAGAGGCGCCGTTCACGAGCGTGACGTGGACGTACTCGACGCGATCAGGTCGCGACGGCTCGAACGCGAGGACCGTTCCGGGACCGACCACTCCGACGCGATCGCTGATCCGCGCCGTCGTCTCGCCACGCACGACCGGCGCGACGAGCGTCTTGTCTTGGCCGGCGACATGCGCGAGGTCGCGGCGCACGACGCTGTCGCCGGTCGTGGCGCGATCCGTGTAGAGCCCGGGGTGAAGCGATACGAGGTTCGCCGGCTCGATCACGGTGTCGGGATCGACGTTCGCGGGAGGGAACACCCACCAGGTGCCGATGATCGCGATCGGCACGAGCGGGACTGGCACCGGATCGAGCTGCCCCGGGACAAGCTGGACCGTGCGGCCGCGGAGCACGATCGCGTCGCGATGCAATGCAACGTTGCCGTCAGGATCGGCGAGCGTGGGCTTGGCGGGCGTGAACGAGTTAGGAAAGCCCACGACGGGCCCGACGATCACGGCGAGCTCGCGCGGGAGATACCCCGGCGTGTAGAGCGTGAACGCGAGGTCCACGGTGGCCGTATCGAGCCCCGGATAGAGCCGCACGGGATTTCCAACGAGCCCCATGATCCCGTCGCGCGAGACCCGTGGCGTGAGACCGAGTGCGTCCGTCTGGATCGTGTAGTCGAGATCCGGACCGGACTGACTGATCTCGTCGACCGCTTGCCATCGCACGACCGCGCGCAGCCGATCCGCAGCGACGGGCGGATCGTCGGGGCACGCGCGATAGCTCCAGAAGCCGACCGTGTCGGCGCGACAGGTCACATTTCCTCCGCGGAGGTGATCACCGCGTACGTGGGCATCACGACGTCGACGGGCGCGGCCGGCTGCGGCTGCAGCGCCGAGTCGATCGGCACGACCGAGACCTCGTACGACGTACAAAGTTGGAACGCGTGGTCGAGCGCCTCCCACATGCGGGACATCTGATCGAGGTCGAGCGCTTCGAGCCGGACGTGCATCTCGTCGGAGCTGCCGGCGAGGTCACCCTGAAAGTCGATACCGCGCAGGCAGGCGTGGTCGTGAAACACCTGCATCACCGCGCCCATGATGTTCTGCTCGAGCTCGGGGCCGTCTTGACGCTGCTTGACGTCGACGACGGGCACGATCAAGTAGTGGAGACGGAGTGGCAGCGGCTCGTGCAGCAAGCGATCGCGCGCCGAGCGGGTGGCTGGATAGTTCAACGTCTGTTCATCGCGGAGGATCCGGTACAACCAGACCGAGACACCCTCGTGACTCTTCGAGAGCTGCTCGGGGGCGAGCAGCGACACCAGCATCGTGCCACCCATCCCGGGGTCGAAGAACGCGCGCAGGTTGAGGTCCTGCTTCAGGTGCTCGAGTACGAGCTCCTTGAGCGTCAAGCTGACGGCGCGGATCGAGGTGTTCATCGCCGCCGGTTCATGTAGATGGCGGCACTGCCCGGGATGCGCCGGACGTCGAGGGTTCCGCGCTTCACGAGCGCCTCCAGCGCGGCTTCGACGTCCGCGATCGGAATCGTTGGATCGGCGAGCCACCAGCGCCGCACGCCATCGATGTTGTCCGCGGCATGCGGATGCGCCTCGCAATAGCGCACGAGCCGCTCTTCGAGATCACGCAGGTCGTCGCTCGCCACTGCCACCACACAGCGCGCACGGACTGCAAGGCCGGTACCGCGTGCGAACTCCGCATAGCTTCACGCGCTCCATACGTGGGTGGGTGCGAATTGCATCACCTGTCTCGCGCGCCGTCGTCGAGAACACGTGCGAGGTGGTTCTCGACCCACCTGGGATCAAAAGGCCACAGGCGAGGCGCACGAACACTCCGCGAGCGCGGAGCGATCCGCTCAGGCGCGGAACTGGCGCGTGGACAGGCCGTGCTTCTTGACGAGCTTGTTGAGCGCGCTGCGATCTTTTCGTGACATGCGCGCAGCCAAGCTGATGTTGCCGCGCGTGCTGGCGAGGAGCTGGGACAGGTAACCCCGCTCGAACTCCGCGACCGCGAGCGCTTTTGCGCGCTTGAAGTCGGTCACCGGCGCGACGACATCGTGGGCTGGCGGCCCCATCTCGACCGACAGGTCGTCGCTGTTCGTGTCGTGCAACAAGAACTCGCGAAGGATCACGCTCTCGAGCTCGCGCACGTTGCCAGGCCAGTCGTGCGCCTCGAGTGCAGCGAGAGAGTGCGGGGTGAGCCGGTGCGGGCCGCGCCGGTAACGACAGCACGAACGATCGATGAACAGTTGCGCGAGCAAGCGGACGTCGCCGGCACGCTCGCGCAGCGGTGGCAGCCGGAGGTGCAGCACACGCATCCGGAACCACAGGTCTCGCCGGAACCGGCCGCGCGCGACCTCCTCTTCGAGATCCGCGTTGCTCGCCGCGACGATGCGGACGTCGGCCTTGGCGATCACTCGCCCTCCGAGCGGCAGATACGTCTGATCCTGGAGAAAGCGCAGCAGCACGACCTGCGCACGCGAGCTCATGGCCTCGACCTCGTCGAGAAATAGCGTGCCGCCATGGGCCTCGGCGATGAGGCCGGTGCGGCGATCACGCGCGTCGGTGAACGCACCACGTTCGTGACCGAACAGCTCGGACTCGAGAAGCGTGTCGGGGAGCGCACCACAATTCAGTGGCATGAACGGAAAGTCGCGGCGCGCGCCGAGGTAGTGGATCGCGTGCGCGACCAGTTCCTTGCCGGTGCCGGTCTCGCCCTCGATCAGAACTGTCGCATCGTGCGCTGCGACGCGCTGCAGCTTGCGCAGCACCTGATTCCATGCCGGCGACTCCCCGGCGAGGTTCAAGCGCGCGAACTCCCCACTCACTCCATCCAGCGCGAACGTCATGAGAACCCAAAGGTGCCGTTGGGCGGTCGGAGTGTCAACGCGTAGCCCTGCAGCATATTGCGGCAGGGCTGCCTGCTCCGGAGGTCCATCGACGCGTGCGCCGAGAGTCAACGTCAGCCCTGCCGTAATATGCTGCAGCCGGCGACGCGAGATCAGGGAACGCTGACCAGCGCCGATGTCGAGCACGACGTGGCCGGCGAGACGCCACTGGTGCAGGTCGCGTTGTCGCCGACGAGGCGGATCCGGCCGCCGCCGCCGCCACCCCCGCTGCCACCCTGCCCGTTCGCGGCATAGCTGAGCCCGCTGGCCGCGACGCTTAGCGCGCTCGCGCCCGCGCCGCCGGGGCCGCTGCCGCTGATCCCACCGTTGCCGCCGTCGACGACGAGCTGGCCGGTGATCGCGATCATCGGCGCTTCGAACAACAGCCCACCGCCCGCGCCGCCGCCGCCGCCGCCGTCGATCGAGCTCGTCCCGAAACCCGCGCCGCCGCGCGCCGAGACGGTGCCGCTGATCGTGATCGATCGCCGCGCCGAGATCTGGAGCGCGCCACCACCACCGCCACCGGCATAGCCATACGGTCCGTTGATGGTCGCGTCGCCGCCGCCGCCACCGCCGCTGCCACCGACCAGCGGCACGAGGCTGGCCGTGCCGCACACGCCGCCGTCGTCGCCGCCGAGACCGTGATGATCGCCGTCGACACAGCTACCGTCTCCACCGAAGCCGCCGACGGTTGCGTTGCCGCCGCCGCCGCCGCCGCCGCCGGAGAAATCCGAGCCGAACACGGAGGGGCCGTCGTTGCTGCCGCCCTTGCCGTGGCACGGGCCCTGGCCGTCGAGCCCGTCGTCGCTCGACAGCGGAGCCCCCGCGTAACCACCCGGGCCGGCGCGTCCACCGGCCGAGCCGCTGCCCGCGGCGCCGCCGTCGAACGCGACGACCGCTCCGATCTCGACCGTGTCGTCGACGACCAACGCGATCGCTTCGGGCGGTCCGCCGCCGCTGGCGATGCCGAGCTGGGTCGACCCGGTGAGCGCGACCTTGGCCAGGCAGAACAACGACAGGCCCGGCGCCGGCGTCGTGTAGTGCATGGCCGCATCGATCCGCGTGACCCCGAGCGCGCCGCAGTTCGGCGAGCAATCGAGGTGAGTGCCACCGGACGCGCTGATCGTGACGACCGCACCCGGCGGCGGAGCGAGCAGCGGCGCGGTGCCATCGCAGGCCGCGACGTCGGCCAGCGGCACGTTGCTCGCGGCGACGCACGCGCCGCGATCGCAGGTGAAGTCGCATACGCGATCGAGGCTCGGATTCCAGTGTTGATCGTCGCCGCAGGTCTTCACGACGCGGCCGTCGCACGCCGTCATGGCCGGGGTGCAGGTCTCCGCGAGCGCGTCGAGCATCCCCGCGGCATCGGGGGCGCTCTGCTTCGAGGGGGAGAATCCGCAGCTGATCGCGAGCGTGAGGAGGGCTGGCCAGTACTGCTTGACGCAACGCATCCACCGCGGATTCTACGTAGCTACGTGGCCGTGCTCAATGATGTTTTTGGGATGCCCTGCCGGATGCCGGTCGGGACGCCGGTCGGGACGGCGGTCGGGATGGAAGATCCAGGAAGCCACGACGTAAGATGCACCGTATGAAGCGCGAGCCCCAGTTGGCCCCGGATCAAGAGGCCGAGCAGGAATCCCAACAGGTTGCCGCGCCCGGCCAGGAGTCAGAGCAGCCGGAAGGTGCAACCGAGGCGTATTCGGCCACGGGTGCGATGCCTCCCGCGGCCGCGGCCACCGAAGCCGCCGAGGTCGCGGCCGCACCGACCGCCTCGGAGCAGGCGTTCGTCGATCCCCGCGTCGAGGAGCAAAAGACCGACGAAGAGCGGCTCGAGCGCGCGAACACGTTCAACGAGGTCCACCGCAGCTGGAGCGACGAGTTCAACCAGCTCACCGATGGCGCGTGCCTCACCCACGGCAAGATCGATCCGGTCAAGGTGCGCGACTTCCAGAAGGCCCATCTCCACATCGCGCGCCTCGCCGACGGTCGCGTCGGACCGTGGACGATCGCCGCCGCGAAGAAGGTCGCGGATATCCGCGCGAAGGAGAACGCCACCACCGAGGCCGCCACCGCGCCTGCGAGCTCCGGCCCCGAGGTCGTGGAGGACAAGCCGGCGACCGAGGCGGTCGCGAAGGCCGAGGTCGGCCCCGAGGTCGTCACCGAGCACTCCGCCGGCGACGAGGTCGCCCAGGCCGGCGCCGCGACCGAGGTCAAGACCGAGGAGATCGATGTTGATGCCGCGACCCACTACAACATCTTCCACGCGGCGAACCTCGCCGAGTTCAACGAGCTGACCAACTTCGCGTGTACCAGCGGCGGCGAGGTCGACATCGAGAAGGTGGTCGCGTTCCAGAAGGCGCACGGGGTCGTCGCCGATGGCTGCATCGGATTCCAGACGCTGCACGCGGCCAAGCAAGCCGCCGAGCCGGTCGCGGCGGTGCAGGTTCCCGAGGTCGTCGAAGCCCAACCGCCCGCGATCACGTAGCGCCAGCCGCCGGTTCGCCGCCGGTTCAGCCGGTAGTCACCGCGCGCTTGCGCAGCTCGGACGTCACCGCGATCATTCGTGGCAGGCGCACGGTGAAGGTCGTGCCCTCGCCGAGCTTGGTGTCGCATTCGATCACGCCGCCGTGCCGCTCGACCAGCTCGTGCACGATCGAGAGCCCGAGGCCGGTGCCCTCGCCGACGTCCTTGGTCGTGAAGAACGGATCCCAGATCCGCGGCAGCACCTCGGTGGGGATGCCCGGCCCGTTGTCGCGGATCGTGACCTCGACGGACTCGGCCTCGCCGCGGGTCTCGATCGTGATCTGCGCGTGATCGCGACCGGACAGCGCTTGCGCCGCGTTCGTCAACAAGTTCATGAACACCTGGTTGATCTGTCCCGCGTGGCCGCGCACCCGCCCGGGATTCGAGTAGTGCTTGAGGACGTCGATGTTGCCCTTGAGCAGGTGGCGGAGCAGCTCGAGCGAGTCGTCGATCGAGCGATCGATGTCGAAGTCGACGACCGACTCGTCGTCGGTGCGTGAATAATTGTGCAACGCGCCGACGATCGCCTTGGTCCGCTGCGCGCCGCGCTGGACGACCTTGAGCATCTCGCGGACATCGCGCGCCGCATCCGCGCGCGCGCCGGCATCCGGATCATCGATCGCCGCGACCGCCTCCTCGAGCGGGCCGACCGTGTTGACGATCGCGTTGACCGGGTTGTTGATCTCGTGGGCGATGCCGGCGACGAGCTGGCCGATCGACGCCAGCTTCTCGGAGCGTACGAGTTGTTGCTGCGCGCGCGTCAACTTGTCGAGCGTCTCGGCGAGCTCGCGGTTCTTGCGCGCGAGATCGGCCGTGCGCATCTGGACGGCGCGCTCGAGATCGAGGTTGACCTCCTCGGTCGAGCGCAGCTTGTCGCGCAGGCGCCGCCTCATGTCCTCGAGCGCGAGCGTGAGCCGGCCGATCTCGTCGCCCTCGCCGACCGCGGCCACCGGATCCGAGAGCTCGCCGCGCGCCATCGAATCCGCGCGCTGTTCGAGCTTGCGGATCGGCGCCATGAACTGCGCGACCGTGAACGTCACGATCCCGCCGCACACCGCGAACAACACGAGGAAGAACACGAGCAGCTCCTTGAGCGGCCCCGCCATCGACTCCCCGCGGCCGCGATAGCTCGGGTAGAACATCGCGACCGAGCCGAGCTCGAAGCGCCGGCCCTTCCAGACCACCGGCAACCGCGTCGCGGAGCCGGTGAGGTAGGCGCCGTGGAGGTTGATCAACGAGCCGCTCGCCTCTTCGATCTCGGCGCGCAGGTACCACGGCAGGCGTGGCGCGCCCTGCGGGCCGCCGCCGAGCGCGAGCATCTGGTCATGGTCGTCGATGTAGTACACGACCGCGACGGCATCGGACGCGCTGCCGACGATCCGGCGCAGCGAGTGGCGCACGCTGTCCTCGGTGGGCTGGACCGGCGAGTTGCCGAACTCGGTCTGGACCTCCGAGCGCAACCAGTGCAGTCCGAGGTCGGCCTGCCCGACCGCCGCCTCGGTGCGCAGGTTCTTGAACTGGACGAACCCCCATAGCAGCGCCATACCGCACGCGAGCAACACGACGCCCCCGAAGGACAACAGCAGCTTCGACCGCAACGACAGCGACGGCGCGATCGAGCGCACCGGTACGTGATAGCGCTGGGTCAGGTGTGCGAGCAGCGGGTGGAGCACGTCGCGGTACCACAGCTGCTCGTAGATCGCGCCCGCGACCGCGAGCACGAACGTCGCGGTCGACAACACGATCGTGTCGTCGACCGCGAACCCGAGATGCAGCCGTGCGACCAGGGCGCCGACAACGGCGATCACGAGCCACATCGAGATCGTCAGCAACGCGAGCCGATACGGCAGCGCCTGCGCGCGCCGGTAGATCATCGCGGCCGGCGGGGCCTCGACGGTCTCGCCGCGCGACACCGACAGGAAGTTACGCAGGCCGCGCGTGAGCAGCCGCGCGAACCACACCCACGCGATCAGCCCGAACAGGGTCGCGACCGAGAAGTAGGTCTCGAGTTGCAGGTACTGGATCCGGGTGATCCGCACGAAGTAGCTCGCGAACGCGGCCTGCGCGGCGAGCACGCCGCCGGCCACGATCATCGAGACCAGCACGAACCGCCGGAAGTGGCTATCGTCGAACTTCTTGAGCGGCGATCCGGCCGCGAACATCCGCTTGCGGATGTCGCCGAGGATGTGCGCGAGCCACAGCGCGCGCACGCACGACACCACGTACGAGTGCACCGCCGCGAGCGCGATCATCGCGGCGATCCGATCGACCGGCCACGCGTCGTAGACGTAGAGGAACAGCCCGATCAGCGCGGCCCCGGTCGTCCACACCATCGTGCGCAAGAGCAGCGCACGCAGCGGGGCCTTGAGCGTGATCCGGTACGCGCGCGCCGCGAGCTCCTTCGGGACGCGGTCGCCTCGCCGGCGTGCCGTGACCGCCTGCCAGAGCGGCGCGAACCACGTCGCGACCGCGACGATCCACACGACGATGCCGCCGATCGCGACCGGGACCACGGTCCGGAGCAGCGTGTCGGCGCCGAGATCACCGAGATCGAACGTCGACCACAGCGGCCAGCCGATGCCAACCAGCTCGAGCAACCCGAGCGCGATGCCCGGCGCGACGAACCGGCGCTTGAACGGTACGATCACGCTGGTCGAGGACGGTAGCGCGGCGACGCTCTCGCCCGCGCCCGGCACCGTCTTCTGATCATCGCCGGAAGGCATCCGCGCAAGGATACTCCGTATACTCGGACGATGAAGATCGGGGTGATCTTCGCGGCGCTGGCCGTGCCGTCGGGTGCCATCGCCGATCCGATGCTGTCGCCGATCCAGCCCGGGCAGAGCTACGCGATCGACCTGTATTCGGGGGTACCGCTCGGCAACAGCGCGGTGATCGCGACGGGAGGGGCCTCGCAGGCCGACGCGATCGGCTCGTCGGGCACGCTGGTCAACGCCTCGGCGCCGGCCGTGCGGTCGACGACCGACACCGAGGCGTGGAGCTGGGACTATCATGTCGATTATCTGTTCGGCTCGCTGTCGAGCGACTACGCGAACAGCGGGATCGCGAACCTCCCGGACGGCCACGCGCAGACGATCACGTTCGGCGGTGCGGTGCGGGTCCACGACTGGGCCGGCGCGATCACCGCGAGCTATCACACGATCGGGGTCGACTCGAGCTCGTCCGCGCTCGACGCGCAATCGTGGCTGATCAAGGCCGCCCTCGCGAAGTGGTTCTCCACGATCGATACCTCGATCGGGGTGGCGATCGATACCGGCATCTTCGACGTCGTGCCCGCGGTCGCGGGCGCCGCCTCGCTGTTCTCGCTCCAGGGCGGCGGCCTCGAGGCTGGCGCGCAGTGGCTGCCGCGACAGCAGCGGTTCCGGATCGGCGCCTCGCTGGTCGCGCCGATCACCGGCTCGAAGGTGACCGTCGATCAATGCACCGGCGCCGACATCTGCATGCGGCTGCCCGATCACGTGGTCACACCGGCGCAGTTGTCTGCCGGGATCGCGTATCGCTGGGCCGAGACCGCGTGGAACCAGCAGGTCGGCGGCACGTTTCGAGACGAGGTCTCGGTCACCGCGCTTGCCGACCTCGTGATCACCGGGCCGTCGCCCGATGCGTACGGGCTCGACGCGTTCGGGATCGAGCAACTCGAGCGCAGCGGCCGCCACGCCTCGATCAGCGTGCGCGGCGGCGTCGAGTACGAGTGGGTGCCCGGGCGGTTCCGCGTGCGCGGCGGCAGCTACTGGGAACCGAACCGGTTCGAGGGCGTCTCCGGCCGGCTCCACGGCACGTTCGGGATCGAAGCGCGCGTGTTCGCGTTCGAGGCGTGGGGGCGCCGGCGAGGCCGGATCACGCTGACCGGCGACGTCGCCACGGGCTATCGCAACCTCGGCCTCTCGATCGGCTTGTGGCACTGACGCCGCCGGGGCGATCGGTAACGGCAAGCTCGCGCTGCCGTAACCGGCCAGCGCCGGCCAGTTGAGCTATGGTCCGCGGGCCATGCAGCTCCTTCGATATGCCTGTTTGTTCCTTTTGATCGGTGCTTGCGAGCACAAGAACCAGCACGACGACCAAGCCGCCGAACCGGCCGGCCAGCCCAGCCCGGATCCGTCGCCCGCCGCGCGCGCGGCCGCCGACAAGGCCGCGGCGGCCAGCGGCAGCGGCAGCGCGGCGGTCGCCGCGATCGGCAGCGGCAGCGCGGCGGTCGCCGCGATCGGCAGTGGCAGCGGGAGCGCCGTCGCGCAGATCGCCGCCGACGGTGACATGGCCGTCCGGCCACCCGTCGCCGCGGACCTCGCGGCCTACACCGCAGACCTCCCCGGCAAGGGCAAGCTGATGGCGACATTCGACACGTCGATGGGCGCGATCCACTGCGAGCTGTTCGGCGACAAGGCGCCGCTCGCGGTCGCGAACTTCGTCGGCCTCGCACGCGGCAAGAAAGCGTTCGAGGCGAACGGCAAGACCGAAAAGAAGCCGTTCTACGACGGCCTGACGTTTCACCGCGTCATCCCGGGCTTCATGATCCAGGGCGGCGATCCCGAGGGGAGCGGCCGCGGCGGTCCGGGATATCAGTTCCAGAACGAGCTCGCGCCGGGCGAAGCGATGGAGGCCGGGACGCTCGCGATGGCGAACGCCGGCAAGGACACCAACGGTAGCCAGTTCTTCATCACCGAGGTCGCGCGCAAGGAGCTCGATCCGAACTACACGATCTTCGGCCGCTGCAAGGAGACCGATATCGTGAAGGCGATCACCAACACCCCGCGCAACGACGCCGACAAGCCGAACACGCCGGTCGTGATCAAGAAGGTCACGATCGGCAAGGGCTGATCGTTCTGCACCCCTAGCGGAACAGCTGGCCGCGCAGCTCGGGCGCCGGGCGCGCGATCACCTCGAGCGCGACGAGCCGGGTATCGGCGGCCGCGCGCGCCGCATCCGCTGCCGCTTCGATCGCGTCGAGCGTCCCGGTCAGCGTGAAGTAAGCCTTGCCCGCGAGATCGATCGCGAACCGGGTGTCGCGCACGACCACGAAGGCGATCTTGCACGCGGCATCCGCGGCCGCGATCGCCGCGCAGACGGTCGAGGTCTCGATGATCGCGACGGCCTCGGCCTCGTCATCGCCGGCCCAGTCGAGCGGTGCGAGCGGCGCGCCGAGCATCGGCCACACCTGATCGTCGGCGGCCGCCAGCTCGACCTGGTCGAGCACGAACGTGTCGGCGAGACGCTTGGCCGCGGCGAGCGCCTCCTCGACCTCGGCGACACCGCCCTCGAACATCACGAGGTGCTTGCCGCCCGACACCGCGCGCGAGTGCAGCAGCACCGCGGGCGCGCGCTTCAACCCCGCGTCGGCGGCGACGATGCCCCGCGCGATCGTCGACACCTCGAGGACCCCGAGCGCGGGGCCTCTAGACAAACCGGAACGCCTCTTTGAGCGTGCAGCGGCGTTCGCGCGTGAAGTGCATCGCGGTGGTCAGGCCCTCGCCGGTCGGGCTCGCGATCGTGAACGACGTGTAGCCCTCGCCGCCGAGCCCGAGCCCGGCGTACGACGCATCGTTCTTGACGAAGATCGAGCAATTGCAGACCCGCGCCATCGCCGCCATGTTGTCGATGTTCGTCGAGTGCATCGTCGCGGTGTGATGGAAGCCGTGCTCGACGCGCAGCCCGGCGGCGATCGCATCGGCGGCGTCGCGCGCGCGGAACAGCGGGATCACCGGCATCAGCAGCTCGTGCTGGACGAACGGGTGCTGCTCGTCGACCTCCATCATCAGGAGGCGGAGGTCGTGGCCGTGGCCGCTGATCCCGATCGCCTTCGCGATCACGCCCGCGTCCTTGCCGACCCAGTTCTTGTTGACGTGATCGCCTTCGAGCACGACCTTCTCGAGGTCCTTGACCTGGCGATGATCGAGCCACAGCACGGGCTGGCGCTTGAGCTCGGCGATCAGGTCGTTCGCGATCCGGTCGACCGCGATCACTTCCTTCTCGGCGATGCAGACGATGTTGTTGTCGAGCGAGGCGCCGCGCACGATCGCGTCCGCGGCCTTGCCGAGGTTCGCGGTCTCGTCGACGACCGCCGGCGGGTTACCGGGGCCGGCGCAGATCGCCTTCTTGCCCGAGTTGATCGCTTGCTTGACCACGACCGGGCCGCCGGTGACGACGACGATCCGCACCAGCGGGTGCTTCATCAGCGCCTGCGCGCTCTCGACGGTCGGCTTCTCGATCGAGATCAGCACGTCCTTGGGGCCACCCGCGGCCTGGATCGCCTCGTTCAACAGGTGCACGCACCAGTTGCACACCTGCGCCGCGGACGGGTGGACGTTGAACACGACCGCGTTACCGGCCGCGATCATGCCGATCGCGTTGCACAGGATCGTTTCGGTCGGGTTCGTGGTCGGCGTGATCGCCAGCATCACGCCGTAGGGCGCGCGCTCGGTCAGCATGAGGCCGTCGTCGCCGGTGTACGCGATCGGGCGCAGGATCTCGCAGCCCGGGGTCTTCTCGGCGACCAGCTTGTTCTTCGCGAGCTTGTCCTCAAAGCGCCCCAGCCCGGTCTCCTCGACGGCATAGCGAGACAGGGCGTCGTTGTTCGACAGCACCGCCTTGCGCATGTTCTCGACCATCTTGATCCGGGTCTGGACCGGCGTGCGCTCGTTCTGCTCGAACGCCTTGCGCGCCGCCTTCGCCGCTTGATCCGCATCGGCGTACACGCCGTTGGTGCCGCGCGGGATGTTCGAGCGCCGCGGTTGATCCGGCGCCGCGGAGACGTGCTTGGGCGCCGCGGTCGGCGATCCGCCGAGGCGCTCGACCACGCGAGCGATGATCTCCTCGATCTTCTTGTCGTCGATGCCGCCAAAGCCCGCCATCGACTAGTCCTTGACGTAGTGGGTCTCGCCGTCGACCGTGACCTGATCGACGATCGCCATGATCGTCGCGTCGACCGGCCGGTTCTGCGTGACCTGGGTCTGCCGTGCGGAGCTGCCCGAGCAATACAGCACGACCTCACCGATCCCGGCGCCGACGGCATCGACCGCGATCGCGATCGCGCCGTTCGGGGTGCCCTCGACGTCGCAGGCGCGCACGACGAGCAACTTCAACCCCTCGAGCGTGGGCTCCTTGCGGCTCGCGACGAGCGTGCCGATGACCTTGCCGAGGACCACGGGCGGTGCTGGCTTTCTACTTCTGGCCGCCGTTGCCGGCGCGCCCGAGCGGCAGCACCGCATCGACGTTGGCGTGCGGGCGCGGGATCACGTGGACCGAGACGACCTCGCCGACGCGCTCCGCGGCGCGCTGGCCGGCCTCGGTCGCCGCCTTGACGGCCGCGACATCGCCGCGTACGACCGCGGTGACGTAGCCGCCGCCGGTCTTCTCGTACCCGACGAGCTCGACCTTGGCCGCTTTGACCATGGCATCGGCGGCTTCGACCATGCCGACGAAACCTTTGACTTCGATCATTCCAAGCGCGTCAGCCATCAGGATCTCCTAGCGATCGACAAACTTCTCGGGCTCTTTACCAGTAACAGCAGCCAGCGCGGCCGTGGCGGCCGCCGCTGCGTGATCGATCTCGGCCTCGGGACCGGCCATGTAGAGCCGGCCGAAGGCACCGTAGGGTGTCACGTTCACGAGGTTCACGTGCGCGGCTTTTTCGGCCTCGTTTGCGGCCAGCACGACATAGCCGGCCGGTTCGCACTCGAAGATGAACAGCGACTGGCCGGGGAGCACCATCATGCCCGCCGACGAGCGATTGATGATCTGGGTCTGATAGGCCTCGACGCCCCGGATGATCTGGTTGGTCAGCACGCGTGGCTTGAGCCGCTGTGCTTCTTCGACCCCGAGGTGCGAGAGGATCGTCGCCCCGGCCGACAGCACCTCGCCCTTGTCGTGATGATGGATCTCGAGCAGGCCGTAGGCGCGCTCGACGACCTGCACCGCGGGCTGGACGCTCGTCGCCTTGAGCGCCGCATCGGTGACTTGATTGATCGCGATCCCCGGCGCGATCTCCACCCACAGCGAGGCCTGATACGGCACCGGCAAGAATCCGCGCGCGGTCTTGCCGATGAACGTCGCCTGCTGCGGCTGAAGCGCATCGAGGAAGCAGTACGTACGAAGTACCGTTGCAGCCATCCCTAGGCGGGCACCCTAACCCGCCTGCGTTTCGAGATAAAGCCCGGGTGTCCCAAACGTCGCATGCGTCGCACGCATGTCGCACGATGCGGGCCCGAAATCTCCGTGCCATGATGCGACCCGTCTCGATGTTGCGGTGGATGATCGTTTCGATATTGGTGGCGTTGCCGTCGTACGCGCACGCCGATCTCCTGAGGCGCGCCCTCGACGGCGCCGACGCGGGCGGTAGCGCCGGCGGTAGCGCCGGCACGTCGGCCCAGGAGGACGACCTCGTGCAATGGGCCGGTGAGCCCAAGCCGGTCACCTTGCCCGAGCTGTTGCAGCTCGCGATGCGCCAGAATCCGGCGCTCGCGAACGCGAAGCTCGATATCGCGGTCGCCGAGGCGCAGGTCGCAGAGACCTGGGCACGCCACGACTGGACCCTCGGCGCGAACTTCCAGTACGCGAAGGCTGGCAGCTCGGCATTCAGCGGCTTCCAGCTCCAGGGCTCGACGCAGGTGGTCGGCAGCGTCGACATCGGTCGCGTGCTGCCGACCGGCGGCACGATCGACTTCAAGGTCGACACGAACTACCAGCACACCGACCAGTCGGACGTGATTCCGGAGTCCACGATCTGGACGAGCGATATCTCGGGCTCGATCACCCAGCCGTTGCTCAAAGGCTATGGCGGCGACCTCTACAACGCCCAGGAGCGCCGCGCGACGTTATCGCGCGACGTCGCCGAGCTCGCGCGCCGGCTCGCCGCGCTCAACACGGTCGAGGCGGTGGTGTCCGCGTACTGGGACCTCGTGCTCGCCGAGCAGCAGGTCGCGATCACCGAGCAGAGCCTCGCGCTCGCCCGCGAGCGCCTGCGCGTCACCGAGATCCAGGTCAAGGGCGGCAAGGTCGCCGATGCCGAGGTCCCGGCGGTGCAGCAGATCATCGCGACCCGCGAGGAGGACGTGCTGAACGGCGAGCTCGCGGTCCTCGATCGCTCGATCGCGCTCCGCCGCGCGTGCGGCATGCCGATCGGCGCCGGCGATCTCGGGCTGCGCGTCGCGACCGATCTCGGCGCGACCGAAACCCACCTCGATCTGGCCGACCTGATCAACCGCACGTACAGCGCGAGCCCCGAGCTCGCCCAGCTCGACCGCCAGGACAAGGAATCGACGATCGACATCGACGTGACCGAGAACGGCCTGCTGCCGCAGCTCGATCTCGCGCTTCAGGCCGGCCCGCGCGGTCAGGACACGTCGTTCGGCAGCTCGGCGAAGGACACCGTCGAGCTCAAGTCGTATCAGATCGGCGGCCAGCTGACGTTCTCGCGCTCGCTCAACAAGTACGACGTCCATTACAAGCTGCGCGAGCTGCACGCGGTGCGCGAGAAGCTCCGCGTCAACGCGTTCGATATCCGCGCGCAGCTCGCCGAAGGCATGGCCCAGGCGGTCGCGCAGATGGAGCTCGCGAAGCGCCGCGTCGTGCTGAGCCAGCGCGCGATCGATCTCGCGAAGGAGAACATCCGGATCGAGACCGATCGGTTCAACCTCGGCCGCTCGACCAACTTCGACGTGTTGAACCGGCTCGAGGAGCAGCGCCAGGCCGAGCTGCGCCGCGCGCAGGCGCTGATCGACTGGCACAAGGCGGAAACCGCCGTGCAGACGCTGACCGGGGACTTGCTCCCGAAGTTCGGCATCACCGTCGAGTAATCACCACTCGACGACCACAGTTCGCGGGCTTGCCACCTGGCACCGTCCGTGAATTACGCAGCGGGTGATGCACCGAGTGACCTGCTTGCTGGTAGTTGCAGCCTGCGGTGGTGGAACTGACCCGGCGATGGTGAGGTCCCGGATCAGCGCGGATCTGGGCAACGTGGTCCACCAGACCCAGGCGGCCGCGCGGCTGGCGTTGCCCGGCGCGATCGCGCTCGGCTACGTGGTGCCCGCGATGCCGGCCGTGCCCGATCCCGACGCGGTGCTGGGGTGGCTGACCGACCAGGTGTTCAGCGACGCCGACTACCTCGGCGACGATCTGTTTCGGTTCCCGGCGGAGTCGGTGTGTGGGACGGCCGGCGTGGTCGATCCGGCGTGCGTCGCGGCGGTCGACCAGGCCGCCCTCCGGATCCGCGTCGATGACGGCGACGGCGAGGCGCTGCACTTCTACCCGCAGCTCGGGCCGGATCACGACGAGCCGGTGGACATCGCCGTGACCCACGACGCCCTCACGATCACCGCGGATCTCGACGGTGCGGCCTCGGCGCTCAGCGCGGTCGCGGCGGCGCTCGGTGCGCAGGCGCCCCGCGCGGAGCTCGCCGGTCAGATCGCGTTCGAGCTCCGGGTCGCCGGCCCGGCCCACGTGCTCGCCGCGCTCGCGATCGATCGCCCGATCGCGGGCGCGCTCGCCGATCCGGGCGGGTCGCTCGACGGCGCCGGCGCCGTGACCTTCACGGCGCCGGCGGGTGAGCTCCTGTCGATCGATCTCGACGCCAACGCACGCACGTTCGCGGGGCACCTCGACCTCGGCGGGATCGGCGCACAGACCCCCGATCACGACTACCTGATCGCGACCGCGACCGGCGAGGCGGCGTTCGACGGTACGGCGCTCGAGCTCTCGGGGCTCGCGTTGTCGGTGAGCGAGTCGGTCGGCCAGCACGTCGCGGCCACGCTCGCGGTGAGCGAGCTCGCGGCGACGATCGCGAGCGTGGATGGCCGCGAGGAGCTGACCCCGGCGCCCCGCCTCGAGCTCGCGTCGTTTGTCGACCACGGCCTGCTCGGCGACCCGCCGCCCGCGTTCGACGTCACCCACCTCGTGATCGACGGCGTGGTGCGCGGTGATGCCGCGAGGCTCGCGGTCACGAACGGTTCGCTGTCGGTCGCGACGAGCCCCTCGCAGTTCAGCTTCGTCGCGAACGCAGGGACGTGCGTGACCGCCGCTCCCTGGGCGATCGCGGCGTGTGAGTGACCTCGCCCGAGCGTGGCGACGGAACATCTACCGGTTGCGCCCCCGCGGCGCGGCGACTATGGTTCGCGCGTGTCGGTGCTCCGCGCGTCCGCTCGCCAAGGCGCACGCGAAGGGATCACATGACCGTACTGGCAACCTGTCTCGGATTTCCACGCATCGGGAGCGACCGCGAGCTGAAGAAGGCGGTCGAGAGTTACTGGGCGAACAAGACCTCGGCCGCCGATCTGCAAGCGACCGCGCGTGCGCTCCGCCATCGGCACTGGACGAAAATGAAGACCGCGGGGATCGATCACGTCCCGAGTAACGACTTCTCGCTCTACGATCACGTGCTCGATACGGCGGTCATGCTCGGCGTCGTGCCAGCGCGGTTCCGCGGGATCGAAGACCCGACCGCACGCTACTTCGCGATGGCGCGAGGCCTCCAGGATGCAGCGTCGGGGACCGACGTCGCCGCGCTCGAGATGACGAAGTGGTTCGACACCAACTATCACTTCCTCGTCCCCGAGCTCGCAGCGGATCAGGTGTTCACGCTCGATGCCTCGCGGATCCTCGTCGAGATCGATGAGGCACGAGCGGCGGGTGTCGAACCGCGCCCGGTGATCCTCGGCCCGGTCAGCTTCCTTCGCCTGGCGAAGCTCGCGCACGAGGTGCCCGGCAAGACCACGCTGTCATTACTCGACGCGATCCTTCCCGCGTACGAGCGCCTGTTCGGCCTGTTGACCACGGCCGGCACCTCCTGGGTCCAGCTCGACGAGCCGTACCTCGTCACGGATCTCGACGACGACTCGCGCACGGCCTACCAGCGGGCACTGCCGCGTCTCGCGAAGTGGGCGGCACGTCCTCACGTGATGCTCGCGACGTACTTCGGCGATCTGAGGGACAACCTCGCGCTCGCCCTCGGCGCCGGGTTCGAGGCGCTGCACCTCGACCTCGTCCGCGGCCCCGAGCAGTTGCTCCGGGTCCTGCCCGCGCTCGACAGCGCGACGATCCTCTCGATCGGCGTCGTCGACGGTCGCAACATCTGGAGGACGGACCTCGACGCCGCGCACGCGGTCGTCCGGACCGCGATCGAGCGGCTCGGCGAGCACCACGTGTGGATCGCACCGTCGTGCTCGTTGCTCCACTCACCCGTCGATCTCGACCGCGAGCGCAGCCTGGATCCGGAGGTCCGGTCCTGGCTCGCGTTCGCGGTCCAGAAGCTCGGCGAGGTGAAGGCGCTCGCGACGGCGGCGACGGCTCTCGCTCCGAGTGGCGCGGCGTTCGAGCTCGCTCGCGCCGCGCTCGCCACCCGGCGCGAGTCGTGCCGGGTGAACGATCCGAGCGTCCGGGCCCGGTCGGCGAGCGTCACCGCGGCGATGATGGCGCGGACCTCGCGGTTCCCCATCCGGATCGTCGCCCAGCACACTCGCCTCGGCCTGCCCGTCCTCCCGACGACCACGATCGGCTCGTTCCCGCAAACCGGCGCTGTCCGCGGCGCGCGCGCTGCGTGGCGGAGCGGAAAGCTGGCGACCGCCGATTACGATCAGTTTCTGCGCGCGGAGACCGAGCGTTGCATCCGCAAGCAAGAGGCGCTCGGCCTCGATATGCTGGTCCACGGCGAGTTCGAGCGCACCGACATGGTCGAGTACTTCGGCCAGCTCCTCTCGGGGTTCGCGTTCACCGACTTCGGTTGGGTCCAGAGCTACGGCTCGCGCTGCGTGAAGCCGCCGGTGTTGTTCGGCGATGTCTCGCGTCCGATGCCGATGACCGTGGACTGGGCGCGCTACGCGCAGTCGCTGACCTCGCGGCCGGTCAAGGGCATGTTGACCGGGCCCGTCACGATCCTGCAGTGGTCGTTCGTGCGTGATGATCAGCCGCGGAGCGAGACGACCAAGCAGATCGCGCTCGCGCTCCGCGACGAGGTCACCGATCTCGAGGCCGCGGGCATCGCGGCGATCCAGGTCGACGAGCCGGCGCTCCGCGAGGGGCTGCCGCTGCGCCGGGGCGATCACGCGGCCTATCTGCGCTGGGCCGTGGATGCGTTCCGGCTCGCCACCTGCTCGGTCCGTGACGATACCCAGATCCATACTCATATGTGCTACTCGGAGTTCGGCGATATCCTCGGCGCGATCGGCGAGCTCGATGCCGACGTCCTCTCGATCGAGACCTCGCGCTCGCGCATGGAGCTGTTCACCGACTTCCGCCGGGTCGGCTACCCGAACGAGGTCGGCCCGGGTGTCTACGACATCCACTCGCCTCGCGTGCCGACGACCGAGGAGATCCATGATCTCCTGACGCGTGCCGCGGCGGTGGTCCCGGCGAATCGCCTGTGGGTGAACCCGGACTGCGGCCTCAAGACCCGCGGCTGGCCCGAGGTCGAGCAAGCGCTCGCCCGGATGGTCGAGGCCACGCGTCAGCTCCGGCGAGAGCTCGCCGCGGCTGGTGGATGACGTCAGCGGCGCGACAAGAACCCGAGCCGCTGCACCAGCCGCTCCGGCGCGTGCTTGACCACCGGCATGATCGCGCGCCAGAACGAGGGCACGTACGCCTCGGCGGCGCGCGCGTCGATCGCGTGCACGATGCTGCGCGCCACCGCCGGCGGCTTGCCGAACAAGGCGTGCTTGCGATGGGTGGTCGTCATCGGCGAATCGACCGGGCCGAGCTTGAGCGTGGTGACGCTGACGCCGGCGGGGTACAGGCGCGTGCGCAGGCCCTGGAGATAGATGTTCAGCGCACCCTTGGCGGCGCCATAGGTGTAGTTGCGAGGACGACCACGATCGCCGGCGACCGACGTGATCACGGCGAGCCGCCCTGCCCGCGCGGCCTCCATCGCGTTGGCGAGCGGGACCAGCAGGGACACCACGCTGGTGAAGTTGACCCGGAGGATCCGCGCGGCCTCCTCGAACTCCTGCTCGCTGGCGAGCTGATCGCCGAGATCACCGTGCGCGATCAGCGCGACATCGATGCGCCCGAGCTCGGCGACCGCCGCGGCGATCACGGCGGCGTTGTGATCGAGCTGCTCGAAGTCCGCGCACTGCGAGGTCACCCGCGCCGGACCGCAACGCGCGACCACCGCAGCGAGCTTGTCGGCGTTGCGGCCGACCAGGTGCAGCCGATCGCCGCGGTGCGCGAACAACTCGGCGACCTCCGCCGCGATCGCCGAGGTCGCCCCGAGCACGAGCGCGTTCATCACAGCTCGATCCTACGCATCACGAAGCGCGGTAACCAGCGGATCACGAGCATCACCAGCGCCCAGGCCCGCGGCACGTAGACCACCGGGCTCCTGCGATCGAGCGCGCGTACGACCTGCGCGGCGACCCGTCGAGGCTCGCCGGCGAACGGCGGAGGCGGCAGGCCCGCCGTGATCTCGGTGCGCACGAAGCCGGGCTTGACGCACGTGACCGCCAGGCCGGCCGCGTGGAACTTGTGATCGAGCGCCTCGAGGTAGGCCGAGAGCCCGGCCTTGCTCGCGCCGTAGATCGCGACCGGCTTGCGGCCTCGGTCGCCCGCGACCGACGAGAACACGACGAGCCGCCCGCCGCCGCGCGCGAGCAGCAGGGCGCGCGCGTGCTCGCAGAACACCACGGTGTTGGCGAAGTTGACGGTCACCAGCCGGCGCGCGAGCTCGACATCGGCCTCGAGCGCGGCCTGGCTCGCGAACATCGCCGCGGTCACGATCACGGTGTCGAAGCCGCCGAGCGCGGCATCGGCACGGTCGAGCGCGGTCGCGAACCCCTCGGGGTGCTCGAGATCGCAGGTCGCGTAGCCGCCGTGCTCCCGGCGCGGGTGATGGATCTCGAGGTCCGCGGCGCTGCGCGCCAGCTCCTCGACATCGCGGCCGAGCAGGCACACGGCATCGCCGCGCTCGACGAGCTGCCTCGCCACCTCGCGGCCCATGCCGGACGTGCCGCCGAGCACGACCGCCTTCACGGGCGATCTCCGAACAGGCGGACCGACTGCGCGCTGCGCAGCCGGTGGTCCGGATCCCACTTCTCGCGCACCGCGAGGAAGCCCTCGAGCCGCGGCTCCATCGCACGGAAATGCTCCGCGCGCGTGAACCGATCCTTGGTCAGGTAGATCCGACCGCCGGCGGCGATCACGAATTCGTTCAGGCGATCGATGACGCGCTGGATGTCTGGGCTCGCGGCGATGTCGACCGCGACCGAGGTGCCCTCCATCGGGAATGACAGCATCCCCTTGCCCTGTGGGCCGCAGTCCTTGATCACGCACAGCGGAGATGCGCAGCCGAGCTCGGCGAGCAGCTCGAGCAGCTCGCGGACCGCGGGCGCACCGGCGGCGCGCGGAATCACGCACTGGTACTGGGTCATGCCGCGGCTGCCGTACGCCCGGTTCCAGTGCAGGATCGCGTCGAGTGGATAGAAGAACGGATCGGGCCCGACCCGGCGGACCACGCGCCTGCGCAGCTGCGTGCGAAAGATCAGCGCGTTGAACGCACGCGCGGACCACGGATTGAGCGCCCAGTTCGGCAGCACGATCGGGAGCGAGAGCTCGATCGGCGCGCGCGGTCGTGTGGCGCCGGCTTGCTCCGCGGGCGCCCAGTCTCCCGCCATCAACAGGCCGCGACCGAGCTGGCGTCCGCGGCTGAGACAATCGATCCAGCCCATCGTCATCGGCGAGCCGGCCGCGGCGCGATCGAGCCCTACCAGGAACTCGTCGATGTTCGCGACCCGTTCGCTCTCCATCAGCACCCACGGGCTCGCGATCCGCCGCATCGTGAGCTCGACCTGGAGGATGTGGCCGAGCAGCCCCATGCCGCCGATCGTCGCGTAGAACAGATCGGGCGCCTCGGTCGGGCTGCACGACACCAGGTCATCACTGGCGAGCCGCATGCGGAGCTGCCGCACGTGGGCACCGAAACATCCGTCGCGGTGGTGGTTCTTGCCGTGGACATCGCTCGCGACCATGCCGCCGACCGTTACGTACTTGGTCCCGGGGCTGACCGGGACGAACCAACCGCGCGGGAGGAACACCCGGTTGAGCTCCGCGAGGCTGATCCCGGCCTCGACCCGCAGGACGCCGGTGTCCGGATCGAACCCGAGGATCCGATCCGCGAGCCGAGTCCCGGCGATCTTGTCGTCGGCGAACGCCGGCAGCGAGGAGTCGCCGTACGATCGCCCGAGCCCGCGCGACAACCTCGCCCCACGCGTCAGTTTCTCGAGGTCGGACGACAGCACCTCGCGGCCGGGAACGGAGATCCGCCCCCATCCCTCGAGCGTGTTCGGAGAGCTCATCGCCTCGCCACCATAGCGCGTGGGACCGATCTGTGGTGCGGCCTCGCGCGTATCCACCACGTGCCCCACGCGCCGGCGTCTGCGCGTGCGCGTTCGTGATAGAGCTTTGACCGGCATGCCGAACGAGGTTCGTACCGTCGTCGTGCAGTCACCCTCGGTCGCGCGCGAAGCAGCGCTGGTGGTCCGCGCGGTGTTTCACATCGTGATCTGGTCGGCGGTGCTGATGACCGCTTCGGTCTTTCACCGCGGCGAGGCCGGCGCGTTCGCGGCGACCGGCGCGACGACCCCAGATCTCGAGCTGTTTCGAGATCTCGACACCGACGCGCAACGGCTGTTCCGCGCCAGCCTCGAGGGTCTGACCGAAGCCGAGGACGTGCGCTCGCAGAGCGGCGCCTGGCCGACGGTCGAGCAACTCGCGGCGCGCCACATCCCACCGTTCGCGCCCGATCCGCTCGACAAGGCCGGGTATCGCTGGCGCATGCTGCGCGACGGCGCGCTCGTCAACTACGTCGGCACCCCGGACCCGAGCTCGCGGCGCCCGAGCTTCGTGATCTCGATCCTCGAACCCGATCCGGGGACGCCGATCGATCCCCAGGCGTTCACCGACGAGGCCCACCACACGCTCCGCGATGGCACGCTGCTCCACGTCGGCGTGTTTTTCGGCCCGCGTCCGTTGACCACGCCGATGGCCACCCCGGCCTTCGAAGACGGCTGGCGACGCGTCACGACCTCCACCCCGTAAGGACCTCATGCGCCATCTCGCGATCACCCTGCTCCTCCTGTTCGCTTGCTCGAAGACGAGGGAGCCGCAACCGGCGCCGGCCCCAGGGCCCACCCCGACTCCGGTCCAGCCAGCTTCGCCGCTGCGCGTCGGCGTCACGCTGCACCCCTACTACTCGTGGACCGCGAACGTGATCGCCGGTGTGCCGAACACCGAGGTCGTCGCGGTGCTCCCGAACGACGTCGACGCCGGCAACTATCAGCCGGCGCCCGACGACATCGCGAAGCTCGCGAAGCTCGACGCGATCGTGATCAACGGGATCGGCCACGACGACTTCATCCGCGACATGATCAAGGCCTCCGGCAACACCAAGCTCGTCGTGATCGAGGTCAACGCGGACACGCCGCTGGTCAAGAGCATGCACGGCGACGCCTCGAACTCGCACACGTTCATCTCGTTCACCAACGCGATCCAGCAGACCAAGCTGATCGCGAAGCAGCTCGGCGAGCTCCGCCCCGCGAGCGCGGACGCGTTCGCGGCCAACGCCTCCGCGTACGCCGACAAGCTGCGCACGATCCAGTCCGCCGCGGCCGCGAAGCTGGCGAACGCGAAGATCAAGCGCGTGGTGACGGTCCACGATGGCTATAGCTACCTGCTCCAGGAGTTCGGCATCGAGCTCGCCGGGGTCGTCCAACCCGCGCACGGCCTGACGCCCTCGGCCAAGGAGCTCGGCGACATGATCGCGTTGATGAAGAAGCAGCACATCAAGGTCGTGTTCACCGAGGAGGACTTCCCGGAGAAGCTGCTCGCGACGCTGCGCGATGCGACCGGCGCGAAGGTCTACATCATCAGCCACGTCGCGGTCGGGACGTATTCGCCGACCGAGTTCGAGACCGTGATGAGCAAGAACGCGGACACGCTGGTCAAGGCCCTGGTGACCGACCCGTCGTGACCGCGAGCGCCGCCATCGAGCTCGACCACGTGACGATCCGCCGCGAGGGCCGCGTCGTCGTCGAGGATGCGTGCCTCGAGATCAACCCCGCGACGATCCACGTCGTGATCGGCCCGAACGGCGCGGGCAAGAGCACGCTGCTGTCCGCCGTGCTCGGCCAGACCGCGTTCGCCGGGACCATCGAGCTGAGGTTTCGCGGCAACGGCCTCGTCGGCTACGTGCCGCAGAGCTTCGTCGCCGATCGCACGCTGCCGGTCACGATCGCGGAGTTCCTGGCCCTCGCCCGCCAGAAGCTGCCGGTCTGCCTCGGCGTGCGTCCGGCGGCGCGCGCGCGGATCGCCGAGATCCTCGCCCGCGTCGGCCTCGCGGGGATGGAGCACCGCCGGCTCGGCGAGCTGTCCGGCGGCGAGCTGCGCCGGGTGCTGATCGGCAACGCGATCGAGCCCGCCCCGGAGCTGCTGCTGTGCGACGAGCCCGCGACCGGCCTCGATCCCGACGCGATCGCCGAGCTCGACCGCGTGTTGTGCGGACTCCGTGATGACCACGGCACGACCGTGCTGATGGTCTCGCACGATCGCGCGCAGGTCCGGCGGATCGCGAACCGCGTCACCTACCTCCACGTCCAGATCAAGGACACCGGACCACCCGCGAAGGTGCTCGAGCGCGCCGGCGCGGCCAGCCTCGACGAGGCGATGGGGCTATGACCTGGCTGTACGGCTGGTGGATCGATCTCGCGCGAGCGCTCGGCTTGCCCGAGGCGTACTGCTATCCGTTCATCGCGCGCGGCATCGTCGCGATCCTGATCCTCGCGCCGTTGCTCGGCGCGCTCAGCCACCTGGTCGTCGCCCGCCGCCTCGCGTTCTTCTCGACGACGCTCGGCCAGGCGGCGCTGACCGGCCTGGTGATCGGCGTGGCGATCGGCCAGCCGCTCGACGCGACCTACACCGCGATCCTCGGGTTCTGCCTGTTGATCGCCGTGATCATGGTGTTCGTGCGCCGCCACACCACGCTGCCGCCCGACACCGTGATCGGCGTGTTCATGGCGTTCACGCTCGGGCTCGGGATCTGCCTGCTCGTGGCCGCGACCCGCCGCTTCAATATCCACCAGATCGAGGCGGTGATGTTCGGCTCGGTGCTGACCATCACCGACCGCGACCTGATCCTCGCGATCGTGCTCGGCTTGCTGGTGCTCGCGGCGCTCGTGGTCACGTACAACGTGCTGCTCGCCGATAGCCTGAGCCCGCCCATCGCGCGCGCGCGCGGCGCGCCGACGACGCTGATCGACTACGGCTTCGTCGTGATCGTCACGGTCGCGATCACGGTCAGCCTCAAGATCATCGGCGCGCTGCTGGTCGAGGCGATGGTGGTCGTGCCGGCGGCGGCCGCGCGCAACCTCGCGCACAGCGCGCGCAGCTACCTCGGCTGGAGCATCGTGTTCGCGACGATCTCCGGACTCGCCGGGTTGTTCATCTCGACCTCGTGGCGGGTGCCGACCGGCGGTGCGATCGTGTTGTCGTTGAGCGCGGTGTTCTTCCTCAGCCTGCCCATCGGCAGGTTGCTGCGGCGATAGCGACCTCGCGGCGATCCGGCGGCGAGGCTCGGGCGTAGTTCGGGTGCGCACCGGCGGATCGCGCTCGCGCCTGGCGGGGCGCTGGCCATGGCGGCGGCCGCAGGCGCCCGCGCTCCGCGGCTGGGCGGTCACGGCGCTCGCCGAGCTCGCGATCTCCGTAAATCGCCGCGCTCGCGCGCTTCGAGCCGCGATCCGGTGCGACTCTCCGCACGTAGGTTGATCCGGGATGAAGCGTCGCGCATTGCTCTCGCTGGTGGGCGCCGTCCTGTGGCTGGGCGATGTCGAATGGCAACGTTCAAGACTGCGATGAGTGGCATCGCCGGCGTCGCGCTGGCGTATGTGTTGAGTGCGACGGCTTCGGCGCAACCAGGCGGACCGGGAGCCGTGCCGGCATCGGGATCTGGGCCGGGTTCCGGATCGGGGTCGACGACCGGATCGGGGGGCGAGGGCTCGGCGACCACGCCGGTCCCCGAGGCCGGATCGGGATCCGATGCCGGTCCTGGATCTGGATCTACGCCGCAGCCTACGGGTGCGGGCCCCCGGCCGAATGCCACCGCCGCGGCGATCCCGGCCCCGCGGACCTACGTCCCCCCCGACGGCGGCGAGACCATCGAGATCGTCGACACCGCACCCGCGGAGTCGGCGTCGTCCGTCCACTTGACGCGCGGCGATCTGAAGTATCGCTCGATGACCCAGGTCTCGGACATCCTGCGCCAGGTCCCCGGCCTGATGGTCAGCCAGCACGCCGGCGGCGGTAAGTCGGATCAGTACTTCATCCGCGGGTTCGATGCCGACCACGGCACCGACATCGCGATCTTCGCCGACGGCGTGCCGGTGAACATGCCGAGCCACGGCCACGGCCAGGGCTACGCGGATACCCACTTCTTGATCCCGGAGACCGTCGAGACGGTGGACGTTCACAAGGGCCCGTACTCGGCGCGGTTCGGCGACTTCTACACCGCCGGCGCGATGGAGCTCGAGACCATCGACCAGGTCGACGGACCGACGATCTGGATCGCCGGCGGCGCACCGCTCGCGGGTCCCAAGGCGTTCGAGCAGTACAACCGCCGGATCGTCGGCATGGCGAGCCCCGAGCTGCGTGACGCCTCCCCGGATCGCGCGCCCGACAAGTCCCTGATCGCCGTCGAGATCGGTGACACCGACGGGCCGTTCGAGCACCCGCAGCACTTCCGCCAGGGCAATGCCCTCGTCAAGTGGCAGGGCAGCGCCGGTCCCGGCGAGCTTCACCTCGAGGGCAACTGGTACGAAGCGAAGTGGAACGCGTCCGGCCAGGTCCCCGAGTCGGCGGTCGACAGCGGCCTGATCAGCCAGTACGGCTCGCTCGATCCATCCGAGGGTGGCGACACCTCGCGTGCGACGGGCCAGCTCGCGTACACGGTCCGCGACGCGCACGGCGGATCGTGGACCGCGATGGCGTACATGCTGTCGTACCGGCTCCGCCTGTACTCGGACTTCACGCTGTTCGCACGTGATCGGGTCCACGGCGACGAGATCGAGCAGAACGACGCGCGCTCGACCTATGGCCTCGATCTCAAGTACGAGCGCCACATCGCGCCCGGCGCGCTCGACACCTGGATCACGGTCGGGGCACAGACCCGCAACGACGACGTCGAGAACGCGCTCTGGCACGACCAGAAGCGCGTGCGGCTCCCCGATTGCTTCGACGACGGCGTCAATCCGTGCAACCACACGTTCGATCGGATCCGTAACTTCTCCGGCTACGCGGAGGCGAACGTCCACGTCGCGCCGCACGTCCACGTGTTGCCCGGCCTTCGCTGGGACCAGTTCGTGTGGGATGTCGACGACCTCGACCCGGCGACGGCCACCGACCCTTCGACCCAGACCGGCGGCAGCGCCGGCAAGGCGATCGCGAGCCCGAAGCTTTCGGTCGAGATCGAGGCGAACGACCAGCTCGACCTGTTCGCGAACTCCGGCTATGGCTTTCACTCGAACGACGCGCGCGGCAACGTCGCGACCGCCGGCGACGGCTCGCTCGCCCGCGCGCTCGGCGCCGAGGCCGGCGTGCGCACGACCTACCTGCCTCACTCGCGGTTCTCGGCCGACTTCTGGTACCTCCACCTCGACTCCGAGCTGGTGTGGAGCGGCGACGAAGGCGGCACCGAGCCGAGCGGACCGACCGAGCGCTACGGGGTCGATCTCGAGGGCGCCTACAATCCCGTGCCGTGGCTCCGGCTCGACGCCAACGCCAGCATCGCGCACTCGCAGTTCGTCGCGAACGCCGGCAATGGCAACGCGCTCGCGCTCGCGCCGAGGCTCATGGGCCAGGGTGGCATCACGTACATCCACGACACGTTCTCGATCGCGCTGCGCGGCCGCGGCATCGCGGATCGCCCGGGCAACGACGACAACACGCTGACCGCGAAGGGCTACTTCATCTTCGATCTGATCGCGTCGACGCAGCCGACCAAGAAGCTCGGGATCAACCTCACGATCAACAACCTGTTCAACCAGACCTGGCGCGAGGCGCAGTTCGCCGACACCTCCGCGGTCACGCCGACCTCCCCGGCGATCGAGCAGATGCACTTCACGCCGGGGATCCCGCTCACCGCGACGGTCACCGCGAGCTACCAGCTGTAGCGCTTGCGTCACGCGCGCCGGTGGCCAAGGATCGGCGGATGAAGCACTGCCTGCTGCTGCTCGCCTTGATCGCCTGCCACAAGGACGACGCGACCTCGGTGAAGGTCGGCGCGAACGGCGTCGACGTCACCGTGCCGGGCGCCCACGTCGAGGCCGGCTCCAACGGCATGCGGGTCGCGACCGAGGGCGACCAGGTCGTGGTCTCGGGCACCAGTGGCGTCGCGGTCAAGATCAACGGCGACGTCGCGGTCAACGCGAATGCCCCCGCTGCGTTCATGGGCTGCTCTGCCGGCCATTGCGATCAGCCCTGCCCCGCCAAGGGGAACTGCTCGGCCTCGTGCTCCGGAGGCCATTGCACGCAGACCTGCAGCGGGGGCGCGAAGTGCGACTTCGAGTGCGAGGGCGGCCATTGCACGCAGAAGTGCGAGGCCGGCGCGTCGTGCACGCTGACCTGCTCCGGTGGCGAGTGCCCGCAGCAATGCGACGGCTGCACCAAGTCGTGCAGCGGCGCGCACTGCAGCTGACAACTACGAGGCCACGCTCACAGGTTCTCGATCGCGCCGAACGTGACGACATCGTCCTTCGTGGCGGTCTCCGCGGCGAGCCATGCCGCATCGCGCGCGACGCTCGAGACCCGGACCTCGTCGATCACCCCGGCGAACCGCTTGGCCGGCGGCTCGCCGTGACGGCCACCAACTTCGAATGCGGCTCCCGGTGCATGATCGGACGAGCGGCCTGGCCGGCCGGTCGCGACGCCGTCGACGAACACGGCGTCGAAGCCGTGGTGGTGGACACAACACGCATAGCGCCAGGTCTCGACCGCGAGCGCGTTCGGCGCGATCGCGTCGTTGCACGCGAGGCTGCCGCGATCGCGGTCGAGCGCGAACCCGGTGGCGCCCGCGATCCGCGCGATGCCGTCGATCCCGTCGGGGCGGACCCACGCGCAGAGCGTGCGATCGCCGGCGGACGGCGCGAGCGTCGCGGTCAACGCGTCGGCCTTCTGGGTCGCGAAGTAGAGCGCTTCACCGAACACGCCGTCGGCGGGGTTCGTCCCGACCACCCCGGTCACGGCCGCGGCCGGCGAGCTATCGATGCCGTCGCCGATGCAGTGGAACACGCCCGTGAACCCCGCGCGCCACACGTTGCGGGTCTCGCGGTCCGCGAGGTACGGCGCCTTCGGGTTATCGAAGTACATCTCGAGCCGGGTCGCGCCGTGGCCGAGCGCCGGCACGCGCACCCACACGAGCCCGCCGTGCGATGGCGTCATCGCTTCGACCTCGAACGGCAGGTCGACGCCCGCGCTGTCGGTGAAGCGGAGATCGTGACCGTCGGCCGCGATCCTGTGGAGGTCGAAGCGATCGGGCGTGATCCGGATCGGCACCGGAAAGTCGGCGAGCGACTGCGGGGCGTGGACGTCGATCGCGAGCGCGACGCGCGCGCCCCACCCCGGCCGCGACGACCGCTGGACGGCCGCGTGGCTGGCAGTCGGACCGCCACACGCCCCGGACCCTGCGGCGATCAAGCCGGCGAGCAGCCCGGCGCTAGCGCAGTGCGATGAACGCCATGTGAACACCGCCATCCTTACCGTCGCGACGATAGCTGAAGAATCGATCGGATTCGCACTTCGTGCACGGTGGCCGAGCGTCGATCGCCTCGGCGTGGACGCCGGCGCGCTCGAGCGTCGTGCGCAGCGCGACCCGCAGGTCGATGTGATCCTTGCTCGGCCCACGCACGACGAGCCCGGGCACGTCGCCGAGTGCGCCGCGAAACTGGTCGACGACCTCCGGACCAACCTCGAAGCAGCAAGGCCCGATCGAAGGTCCGAGCGCGACGCGGATCCGCTCCGGCCGCGCGCCGAGCTCGGTCATCCGCGCCACCACGTTCGAGGCGACGCCGTGGACCGTGCCCCGCCAGCCGGCGTGCGCCGCGCCGATCACGCGCGCCTCGGGATCCGCGAACAGGATCGGCACGCAGTCGGCGGCGAACGCGCCGAGCACCGGGCCAGGACGGTCGCACACCAGGCCGTCGAACTCGGCGTCGGAGGGCAACGGCTCTCCGACCGCCCAGACCGCGGTGCCGTGGACGTGGCGGGTGGCGGCCAGCGCGGCCGGATCGTAGCCCGCGTGAGCCGCCAGCAGCCGCCGGTTGTGCTCGACGTTCTCGACGCTGTCCCCCCAGCGTTTGCCCAGGTTGAGGGAGGCGCGAGCGCCGGTCGAGACCCCGCCGCCGCGCTCGGGGAAACCATGAACGAGCCCCTCGGTCGGCAGGACCGGCGAGGTGTACAGGCGGATCGCCATCGCCGAGCTTCTAGCACGGGGCGTCGTGATATCGTCGGACCATGATCTCGTACGATGACCTGGTCACGGCGCTTCAGGCGTGGCGCGCCCGTCAGGGTCTGCCCGTCGAACAGCCCACGACCGGCACCACCTCGGGCTCGGGTCCGCGCAGCGTCGCGCCACCCCCGCCCGTACCGCGCACGAATCCACCGGCCCCGCCGCCGATGGCCGCGCGCGCGCCGCTGCCGCTCGATCCACCCGAAGAGACGCCCGAGGATCTCGGCGACCTGCAGGAGCACGAGATCGAAGAGCACGCGCTGATCGAGGAGCAGCACTACGAGCCCGAAGGCAACGACTTCGCGATGTCGTTCGCGCAGGACGGGCACAACGGCCACCTGTCCGGGGTCGACGGTCCCGACGGCGCCGAGACCATGCTCGGCCACGATCCGAACGTCGAACCCGATCGGCCGTCCGAGCTGACCGACCCCGCGGCTGCGCAGCGCAACGGCCGCGACGATTGGTGAGCGGCCCTGTCGCGCAGGTCGAGCGGCTCGAGCTCGAGCTCCTCGCCCGCCAACCCAGTGGCGCGGCCCTCGGCCGCACCGCCGGCGGCGCGCTCGTCCTGATCGGACCGACCGATCCGTGCGGCGAGTGCGAGGTCTGCCGGCGAGGCGGCGCCGCCGTCTGCGCCCACGCGCAGCCGCGCGATCGCGAAGCGTGGACGGCGCGGGTCTCGAGCCGGTGGGCGGTCGAGCTCGGCGATGGACTCGACCTGCCGGTGCCCGCCGCCGCGGCGGTTCCCGGCGACGTCGCGATCGCCTACACGCTGTACGCGCGGACCGGCCTCGCAGCGCGCGATCCGGTGGTCGTGCTCGGCGACACGGCCGTGACCCGCTTCCTCGTCGAGATCCTGCGCGCGAAGGGCCTCGTGCCGGTCCTCGTCACCGCCCATCCCGAGCTCGGCGCGTGGGCCGCCGGTC
>JBDTEH010000007.1:0-57699 GCA_039922635.1 Kofleriaceae bacterium
CCGCTACTACAAGTCGGCCGCCGGCGCGGAGGCCTCGACCTGGCTCGCCGAGCGCTGGCGGAGCTTCGCGACCCGTCCCGGGGTCACCGTGCAGCTCGTCGATCACGGCTATCCGCAGAAGTCGGTCGTGCTCACGATCCCCGGCACCACCCGCGCCGACGAGGTGATCGTGCTCGGCGGTCACCTCGACTCGATCGCGATGGGCGGGCTGTCGGCGAACGCGCCGGGCGCCGACGACGACGCGTCCGGGATCGCGACGCTGACCGAGATCGCGCGCGCGTTGCTCGCCGCCGACTATCGCCCCGAGCGCACCATCAAGTTCATCGCGTACGAGGCCGAGGAGGTCGGCCTGCTCGGCTCGCAGGCGATCGTGCGCGACTTCAAGCGCGCGAACACCGACGTCGTCGGCGCGCTCCAGCTCGACATGACCAACTACCAGGGCTCCGACAAGGACATCTGGCTGATGAAGGACTTCACGAGCGCGGCGCAGAACGCGTTCCTCGTCCGGCTGATCGAGACCTACACCGGCGCGACGTGGGGCAGCGACGCCTGCGGCTACGCGTGCTCGGATCACGCGTCGTGGACGCGCGCGGGCGTGCCGGCCTCGATGCCGTTCGAGGCGCGGATGCGCGACCGCAACCAGCACATCCACACGAGCAAGGACACGCTCGCGCTGAGCAACGGCGAGGCGACCCACGCGCTGGCGTTCGCGCGGCTCGGTGCGGCGTATGCGATCGAGCTCGGCAAGGGCGAGCTCGGCACGGGCGAGCTCGGCACCGGCGCGCTCGGCACGGGCGCGCTCGGCACGGGCGCGCCGGCGGACGCCGATCCGCACGACCTCTGGGCGCTACTCGCGCTCGGCTTGCTCGCGGCGGCAGGGCTCGCCGCGCGCCGCGCGAGCTAGCGGTACGTCGCGAACTGCTGGCTCATCCGCGTGCCTTGGCCCGCGGTGAAGTGGTTCATGCAGCTGTCGTCGGTGTAGTCCATGAAGTCCGTGATGGGGTCGAGGCCCGGGTACTTCTTGCCGGTGCACGTATCGCGGCCCGTCGGGCAGCCGAACGCGGCGCTCTTCTCCGCCGGCGTGTCGCTGACGTAGTCGTTGTTCTTCGCGCAGCCGCCCTGGAACGTGTGATAGAGGCCCATCCAGTGGCCGATCTCGTGCGTCGCGGTGTCGCCGAGGTTGTACGGCGCGGCGCTACCACCGGGCAGCGACGCGTACAGCACGACGACGCCGTCCATCTTCGGGTTGCCGGCGTAGTCCGCCGGGAACGTCGCCCAGCCGAGCAGGCCGCCGCCCATGTTGTTGGTATAGAGGTTGAGATCGGCGGCGCCGCCGATGCGGAGCGCCTTCTTCATCGCCTTCTCTGCCGTCGTACCGTCGGTCGCCGTGTAGTACGAGGCGTTGTTCGTATCGTCGGTGCTCGCGAGCGTGAACGAATATCCCGCCGAGCCGTACGCCGCGTTCAGCACGGCAAGCTGATCGTTGATCTGCGTCGTGGTCACGGCGCCGCCCGTGCCGTTCGCCGCGTGAATGCGGTGGACGTGGACCTTGATCGGCGCGTTCGCGAGCTCGAAGCTCGGCGTGCCCTGCGCGGCGATGAAGTCGGAGACCTGCTGCTCGATCTCGGCCTTGCGCGCCTCGCTCGGCTCGAGCGTCGAGCAGCCGCGCGCCGCGGTCGCCGAGCCGGGCTCCTGCACCCCGGCTTGCTCGTCGGTGTTGACCGTCGTCGTATCGTCCTCGGTGTCGGCGCAGCCGACGATCGCGACCGAGAACAGCGATGCGAGTAGGAGCTTTCGGCTGGTCATCCGTGAACGGTAGACAACCCCTGGGGCGATTTGCGACCAGCCACCGCTGAATGTTGGAGGGCCAAGCGTTTTGTGGCGACGATGTAGGTCACGGAACCACCGACGCCAGCTCGGTCGCAAGGTCGTCGTCGAACACCGTGCGCAGCTCGATGTGCCCCGGATGCGGTGCCCCGCGATCACGGCGGTACTGCAGCGTGATCCGCGCGCCGATCGCGAAGTGCTGATCGAGATACGCGGCGAGCTCGGGCCGACCGACCGCCCGCGGAGTCGCGAGGTGACGGACGCCGGTGATCGGCGAGGCCGCGAGTCGCCACACCCGCTCGGCCGCGGGCTCGGCCCACACCGCCGAGCGCGCCTCGTCGGCGACCACGGTCATCGGCAGGCCGCGCGCGTGGCGATACCGCAACCAATCGAGGTGACCGTTGCGCCCGCTCGCGGACGGTCCGATCCACGGACCGCTGCGCACGACGAGCGTGTTCGGCCGCGCGAGCATCAGCTGCTCGGCGGCGACGCGCGTGCGGCCATAGACGCTGAGCGGATCGGTCGGGGTGGTCTCGTCGTACGGGCCGCCGTCGCCGCTGAACACGTGATCGCTCGACAGGTAGACGATCCGGCTCGTCGCCGGCGCGTGGCGCACCAAGATCTCCATCGCCTCGACGTTGACCCGCCAGGCGAACTCCGGGGTCTGCTCGCAGCTCGCGACGTCACACACGCCCGCGCATTGCACGATGAGGTTGGGCAAGCCCGGCGTCTCGCACGCGAACAGCGCGGCGACCGCCGGCTCGTCGTCGAGATCGATCGCACCTGCGAGGCCGTCCGGCACGCGTCGCGTCTTCGCGTTGCAGTACGCGGCGATCGCGGGCCGCGCGCGGAACAGCGAATAGCCGAGCATCGAGCTCGCGCCGAACAGGATCGTCGACACGGCTCAGGATAGGCCCGGCGGCACGTCCGATGCACGTTCACTGGCCATGGCTACTACCCATACACTCCAGCTCCACGATCACGCGGGTGCGCGGTGGCTCGCACCGATGACGATGGTGATGCTGATCATCATCGCGAGCATCGTCGCGGTCATGATCTATCCGTTCGTCAGCTAGGCCCCGAGCAACTGATCGAGCTCGCCCGAGCGATCGAGCGCGCGTAACTCCGTGAAACCGCCGATCGACTTCCCGTCGATGAAGATCTGCGGCACGGTCGCCTGCCCGGTCGCCGTGCGCAGCCAGGCGCGCGTGGCGTCATCGTCGGTACAATCGATTTCTTCGTACGAGATCCGCTTGCCCTCCAGCAGGCTCTTCGCGGCGGAGCAGTAACCGCAGTATTCGCGGGTGTAGAGCTTGAGCTGCGCCATCCGTGCAGCATAACTGCCACGCTCGCAGCGGCCTAGTGTGCGCGTCGAGCGCACGCCGCGATCGAGGTGCACGGTCCTGGCGCGGTATGGCGGATGCAACCACGACCACGACCACGCCACGATCATCATCCGCTGATTCTGTCGTGACACATGTGTTCGGCCGTTCACGCCGAGTGATCAGCGACTTGCAGCACGCTGAACGCAAATTCTTCCACTGCCTGCCACGCGACTCCGTGCGAGCATCGCCGCATGAAGAGCCTCACCCTCCTCGTCGTCGTGCTCGCCGCGTGTAGCTCGAACGAGCCGCCCGCGTCGGTCCAACAAACGTTCTTCGCGCAGTTCGGCGCGGTGCAGTCGCTCCAGGCGCAAGCGGTGCAAGCGCACTCCTCGCTCGCACCCGCGGACGGCTCCGTCGACTTCAACGGTGCCTGCCCGGGCGGCGGCACGTTCGCGTCGACCGGGACGTACGCCGGCGACGGCACCGTCACGAACGCGACGTTCGATCTCGGGATGACGTTCACGGCTTGCAGCGCCGGGGGCGTCACCGCCGACGGGTCGTGGCAGTGGACGGCCGCGACGAGCACGACCGGCGCGACGTTCACGGTCGACGCGGACGTCATGGTCACCGGCCCACAGGCCAGCGGTCACTTCGTCGACAACCTGACGATGTCGTTCGATCTCGCGGCGCGGACGTTCTCGATCACCGGCACGATCGAGGTCGACAACAAGTCGTACGACGTCGACTGGTCGTACGCGGGCTAACGCTCAGGCGCGCGCGACGGCGATCCGGCCAATCCGGCGCGCCGGGGTCGCGAGGTTCGTATCGACCAGCGGCGCATCGCCCGCCGTGTGGGCCGCAGGACCGCAGACGCCCTCGGCCGCCCGCGCATCGCCGCAGAGCTGATAGAGGTCGTAGGTCGAACGCGCGGCCGGCGTCGTGGCCGGCTTGACACAACCGCCGATCAGGGCGAGCGCGACGGCCAAGCGAACAGGCGTCATCATGGGGCGCGTATCGCACGGGGGCCAACCTGCCTGCAAGAGCCCTGGTGATCGGCGCGGCGATCCGTAAGAGTTGGGGGATGGCGGCTTCGGAGGGGGGTCCGGTCACGTTCGAGGCGGAGCGCTTGGCGCTCGCTCGGTTACGCATCGACGGTGACGACACCTACCAGCGAGCGATCCGGATAGCGACCGAGATCAGCGCACACGCGCTCGGGGTCGAACGCGTCAGCGTCTGGCACCTGTTCGAGCCCGACCAGCTCGAGCTCTACCACCTGTATACCCGCTCGAACCACCAGCACTCGACGGAGCGGCGGCGCCTCACGCTGGCCGAGCCCAGCGCCTACGGCGCCGCCTTGCACGCGCGCCGCGCGATCGTCGCGAACGACGTCACGACCTGCCCGCAGACGCTCGAGCTCGCGGCGTACTTTCGGCCGCTCGGCATCACATCGCTGATCGACGCGCCGTTCTACTATCAGGGCAGCGTCGGGGGCGTGATCTGCCACGAGCACGTCGGCCCGCCGCGGACCTGGAGCCAGGCCGAGATCAGCCTCGCGTGTACGATCGCGGATATGGCGGCCGTGGTCCGCGGCCAGGTCGAGGTGCTCGCCGCGAAGCAACGCGCCCACGATGCCGCGGCGCGCCACCTCGACAGCACGCGGATCGAGACGCTCGCCCACGTCGCGACCGCGATCGGCCACGAGCTCAGCAACACGCTCACCTCGGTCCAGCTCGCGATGCGGCGGATCGAAACCTCGACCGATCCGAAGGTCGCCGAGCTCGCGCCCGGGCTGACCCGCACGATCACGCTCGCGACCGAGCTGCTCGACGGGCTCAAGAACTTCGGCCGGGCCGGAGCGACCGGGGCCAGGTCTCGGCTCGGCGAGATCCTCCCCGCGCTCGCGCCGATGCTGCAACTGATGACCAAGGGCGCGGCGACCGTGGCGCTCGATCTCGAAGATCCGGCCGCCGCGGTCGCGCTGGCCGATTCGGAGCTCCAGCAGGTGGTCGTCAACCTCGTGCTCAACGCGTCGCACGCGATCACCGCGGCCCGGACCGGTGGCGCGATCACGCTCCGCACGCGCGCGGTCGGCGACCGCATCGAGCTGGCCATCACCGACGACGGCCCCGGCGTCTCGCCCGCGATCGCCGACCAGTTGTTCGACCTGTACGTCACGACCACCCCGCACGGCACCGGCCTCGGGCTACCGCTGGTCAAGCAGATCGTCGAGGAAGTGGCCGGAACGATTCGCTACGAGCCGGCGGCCCCGGGGGCCAGGTTCGTGATCGAGCTTCCAGTTCGCGCTCGTTGATGCGGGAGCGCGATGGAATTATCGCCGGATTGAGGTATCACGCGGGCTATGCGCAGCCTGCTCCTAGCCCTCGTGATCTTCGCCGCCTGCGGTGACAACAACGCCGCCAAGACCGACGCCTCGATCTCCGGACCGCACGACGCGATGGGGTTCGAGGACGCGAAGGTGTTCGAGGACGCGAAGGTGTTCGAGGACGCGCCGCCCACCGTGATCGGGACGATCGCCGACGTTCGTGCCGCCGCGGATGGCCCGCTGGGGATCGAGCTCCAGAACGTGACGGTCACGTACGTCAAGCCACAAATCGGCGACCTTACGAGTGATCCTGCTGGTTTCACGATCCAGACCGGTCCCACCGGACCCGCGATCTTCGTCGCGGTCGATCCGGCCACGCTCTCGCCGGTCCCGGTCGACGGCGACGTCGTGAACTTCACAGCGACGATGAAGACCACGGTGTCGGGCCAGCCGCGCGTCACGACGCTCGGTGATTTCTCGCGCGTGTCTCAGGGCGCCGATCTGAACGCGTTGGTCCAGGACATCTCGGCGGCGACGGACCTCGTGACCGCGCCCGATTCGTACGACGCCGAGCTCGTCACGGTCACCGGCACGCTGACCGGTAACGTCGGAAGCAGCGGCTCGGGCTTCTCGCGATTCGAGATCGACACCGCAGGGATCACGGCGACCTCCGCCCTGCAACTCCGGGCGCCGACCACGGTGATGAATGCGATCGACATGACGACCGGCTGCGCGATCACCGCGACGAAGGTCACGTTCTCCAAATTCGTCGCGAGCTCGACGACGACCAACTCCGAGATCACGGTGTTCCAGCCCAGCGACTTCGCGCTCAGCGGCTGCGCCGCACCACAGGTCGTCAAGGCGGCGGCGCTGTCTGCGACCACCGTACGGATCACGTTCTCGCGCAACATCGATCCGAACAGCCTGCTCGCCGATGGCTCGCAGTTCACGGTCGCGGGGCTCACGGTCGCCACGAACCCCGTGGTCGCGGGGAAGACGGTCACGTTCACGACCGATGCCCAGACCGCGCTCGCCGCGTACACGGTGAACGTCACCAACACGCTGACCGATCTCCAGGGCACCCCGCTCGCAACCACGCTCGCGGCGAACTTCTTCGGCTACACGACGCCCGCGACCGTGGTGATCAACGAGGTCAACGCGAAGATCACCTCGAGCTGCGACCTGGTCGAGCTGCGCGTCATGACCGACGGCAGCCTCGGCAACTTCCGCCTCACCGAACGCGATGCCTCGACGATCAACTACACGTTTCCGGCGGCGCTGCAGGTCCACAAGAACGACTTCGTGATCGTGCACTTTGGTGGCACTTCTGCGACGTGCAACCCGCTGCCGACCGCGACCGACGAGCTCACCGACCCGGCAGGCCAGCCCAGCGCCACACACGCGAAGAACTTCGATACGGCGTACGACCTGTATTCGACCTCGGCTAGCGGCCTCACCGCCACCACGAACGTGCTCACGCTCTACGATGCGACCGACACGATCGTCGACGCTGTCTTCCTCACGGATGCGGCGACCACCGCTGCAGCAGCGACGTTGACCGGCGCGGGCGTGGTCGGATCCGCGAACCAGTGGACGCCCGCGGCCACGACCTACACGGATGCCTTGTTCCAGGCCGCGGCGGTCGACAACCTCGCGATGGAAGCCACGACGCCGGGCGGCAACTCGATCCAGCGCGTCAGCGATATGGACTCGAACACGAAGGCCGACTGGACCAGCGGCGCAGGGGCCGCTTCGACGTGGGGCGCGCTCAACGTGGGGCAGATCGCGTTGCCTTGAGGTATCGTGCGCCGCGATGGTAACGCGACCGCGCATCCTCACCGGTGACACCCCGACGGGCCGACTTCACCTCGGCCACTGGGTCGGCTCGCTCGAGAACCGCGTGCGGCTCCAGGACGAGTACGACTGCTACTTCCTGATCGCGAACATGCACGCGTTCACCACGCGCGCCGAGAAGCCGGACGAGATCCGGCGCGACACGCTCGAGATCGTCAAGGACTGGCTCGCGGTCGGCATCGATCCCAAGCGCTCGACGCTCGTGCTGCAGACCGAGATCCCCGCGATCGCGGAGCTGAGCTGGTACTTCGCGATGCTGGTGCCGTTCAACCGCGTGATGCGCAACCCGACGCTCAAGGCCGAGATCGAGGCGAAGGATCTCGGCGACCACTACAGCTTCGGGTTCCCGCTCTACGCGGTCGGCCAGTGCGCCGACATCCTCGCGTTTCGTCCCGAGCTCGTGCCGGTCGGCGAAGACCAGGAGGCGCACATCGAGATGTGTCGCGAGATCGCGCGCCGGTTCGATCACGTCTATTGCGGCGTGCCCTCGACGACCGCGGACGCCGACTACGTCGCGAAGGGCGGCGTGTTCCCGGTGCCGAAGGCGCTGCTCGGTCGGATCGCGCGGCTGGTCGGCACCGACGGCAAGCACAAGATGTCGAAGAGCCTCAACAACGCGATCTTCCTGGCGGACGAGGCGGCCGAGATCAAGAAGAAGTGCGCGAAGGTGGTCACCGGCCGGCAGTCGGCGACCGACCCCGGCGTGGTCGAGGGCAACCCACTGTTCCAGTACGCGCGCGCGTTCCTGAAGGATCCGGCGCGGCTCGCCGAGCTCGAGCAGCTCTACACGGCGGGCCAGATCGGTGACGGCGCGGTCAAGCAGGAGGTCGCGGGCGCGATCGATGCGTTCCTCGCGCCGATCCGCGAGCGCCGCAAGGCCTACGAAGGCAAGCCCGGCGATGCCCGCGTGCTCGAGCTGCTGCGCGCCCACACCGCGCGCGCGAACGCGGTGGCGGAGGAGACGCTGCGGATGGCGAAGGCGGCGATGAAGCTCGATTTCGGCTCGCGCCAGCTGGGCTAGATGCCGGCGACGCTCGCGCTGACGGCGCGCGCTCCGCTGACCTGCGTGGTCGGCGTGCACTGCACGCTGTCGGTGCGCGAGCTCGACGACCAGCTCCGCGCGCTCGCCGCGAAGCAGACGATCACCGGCGATCACGTCGCGCTCGAGTTCGACGATCCGCTCGACGCGGTGCTCGGCTGGCGCCACCTCGCCCGCACGATCGGCGACAGCGCGACCTTGATGGCGGCGTTCGCGGCGCCGGCGGCGGTCGAGATGCTGCGCGATCCGAGCGAGCTCGCGCGCGATGCGTGGGCGCGGCTGACCGGCGGCGAGCCAGTCGAGCACGGCCTGTTCGTCGTGCGGATGCTGGCGCGCCTGTACCACCCGAACCTCGAGGTCACGCCGCTGCCCGAGGGGGTCGGGCTCGTGATCGGCGTGCTCGGCGACCGGCACCCGCGAGTGATGACGATCACGCAGCCGGCCTGGATCGGTCGGGCCACGAACGCGCCGGTCCGGATCGAGGGCGACCACATCAGCCGGCGCCAGGTCGAGCTCGGCGTCGATTCACACGACGGCTGGTTCGCGCGCGATGCCGGTAGCCCGGGCGGGTTCTACATCGGCGGCCACCACGCAGGCGCGCGGCGCCACGCGCTCCACGCCGGCATGGTGCTCGAGCTCGGCCCGGCCACGGGCATCGTCATCCTCGCGGTCCATTCCTGACACCCCATTCCTGACAGCATTGTGGCTGGCCAACGCGCCCGAAATGCGCTCCTCTCGGAGCGATGGCGCAGCTGTATCTGGGGAGTATCCCGCTCTATCCACGCTCCCACTATGTCGCGGAGCTCCGTCCGGAGATCCCCGAGTCGGCCTACGCGCCCGCGCGCTCGCGGCTGTGGTTGGTCCCGCTCTATCTCGCGGTCGTCGTGCTCGGGATCGCCGCGATCGGCCTGCACTGGGCCCCCGCGTGGAGCTGGCCGCTGCTGTCGATCGCGATCGGCGTCAGCTTCGCGTCCCAGACGTTCATCTCGCACGAACTGCTGCATGGCGGGATCGCGCGCACCAAGCTGATCCAGTACGCGCAGGGCTACCTGGGCTTCGCGCCGTTCATGCTCTCGCCGCGGATCTGGGTCGCGTGGCACAACCAGACCCATCACGCGATCACGAACCAGCCGGGCGATCCGGACGCGTTCCCGACGCTCGAGGAATACAAGACGCAAGCGGGCGCTCGCTTCGCGGTCGACAAGTTCGCGGTCGGTCCGCATCGCCTGCGCGGGTTCTGGACGATGGCGTTCGGGTTCACGATCCAGTGCGCGCATCAGACCCACAGCATCAAGAAGTTCAAGTACGCCAGCGGCGGTAGTGCGGCGCTCGCGTACCTCGAGACCGCGCTGTACGTCGCGTTGTGGGGCGGGCTGCTCGTCGCGATCGGGTTCGTGCCGTGGCTGTTCGCGTTCCTCGTCCCCCTGATGATCGCGAATGCGATCACGATCGCGTTCATCCTGACCAACCATTCGCTCGGGCCGTTCATCCCGATCAACGATCCGTTGATCAACAGCCTGTCCGTGACGGTGCCGAAGATCGTCGATCTGCTGACGCTGAACTTCGGCTACCACACCGAGCACCACCTGTTCCCCGCGATGAGCTCGCGCCATGCGCGGCTGATCAAGAAGCTCTGCCTCGAGCACTGGCCCGAGCGCTATCAAGCGATGCCCATGGGAGCCGCGCTGCTCCAGATCAACCGCACCGGCCGCGTCTACAAGGACGCGGGCACGCTGTACGATCCCGATAGCGGCCGCGAGTGGCCGGCGCTGCTGCCGCGCGAGCGCGCCGCGGCGGAGCTCGAGCCCGCCGCATGATCCGCGCGGTCGCGCTCGCGCTGGTCGTGCTGACCTCGGTGGCCCACGCCGACGCCAGGACCAAGCAGCTCGCGACCGGCTACACGAAAGAGCTGACCGCGTGCCACACGCGGGCCGAGGGCATCGGCAGGGCCAAGACCGGCGCGCAGATGCTCGTCGATAGCGGCACCGCCGAGTTTCGCGAGGACCTCGACGCGCTGACCAAGGGCCTCGACATCGTGCAGGCCTACTGCGCGGAGCTCGACGCGACGCTCGCGCTGATCGCCGATCCGCACGCCTCGTACAAGAAGCTCGAGCACCAGCTCGACGACCACGACAACAAGATCCGCGCGCTCCGCAAGTCGAGCAAGCAGGCGCTCGACACGCTCGCGCCGGTGATCGGCCGCGTGATCCCGGCGGTCAACGCGCGCGCCGGCACCGCCGCGCCGGTCATCAAGAAGACCCCGCTCGCGTTCCCTTCGGGCCGCAAGGTCGACGCGCCGGCGCTCGCCGGCACCTGGACGGTGTCCGGGACGCAGACCACCGATACCGCCGAGTACAGCGAGGGCAAGGCGAACGCGACCCTCACCGTGCGCGCGGCCTCGGAGACGTGTGCCGAGCGCAAGCAGGCCCTCCCCGCCGCGGCGGTCGACGCGCCGCACACCGAGGCCGCGGCCAAGCTCGAGTTCTACGCGTGGTACGACAAGGACGACCGCCGCGTCCGCGTCGCGTGCCGCGCGACCAAGTCGGGCAGCCTGGTCGCGACTCTCGACATGACGGCGTCGGCGACGTGGGCGCTCGAGCCCGTGCTGTTCGCGATGCTCGCCGCGCGGTAGTGCTTCTTGACGGAGCTGCCGGAATGATCGAATGGTTCACCAAATCCGAGCTTGACGCGCGGCTCTCGACGTATCCGCCGATCGGTTTACAGCTTCGCGCGGTCTTTCACGCCCGCACGCGCACCTGAGACGTGGTTCTCGCGTCCGCCCGAGCAAGTCGAGGAAGTTGGGCTTGGCATGACGTTTACGTGGGCTGGTCTCGTCGACACCACGCCGTTCGCCATCTCGGTAGCTCCACGGCGTACAGGGTGGGGCTTCCGACGGAGGCAACGGCTGCCGCGACTGCAGTGAAGCCAACTGCGAGTTCCTCGAAGACAGCGCCGGCGACGAGGTCGGGCTCGCCCGACCAAGCCCCGTGCGCTCGACGACCGCGATGCCGGCGCCCACGAGCGCCACGCCGAGCGCCTCGAGCCCGGCCAGGGCCGCAGCCGCTCGCGGATGGCGGGCGGCGGCGGCGGCAGTGCCACGGGATCAGCGCGCGTTCCAGACCCGACTAGGTTCCTGGTAGTTCGATGTCTGGTGCCGAGCGATAGCCAGGTTATCCGATTTTTCATAAATCTCGGCGATTTTCATTTGACATCGATCCGAGCCGACCCCACCATGGCCACATGGCCCGAGCGCGCACCCGCCACGTGCAGCAGGAGCTGCCGATGCCGCGCAAGCGCGACAAGAATGGCCAGCTTCGGGGTGGCGCGCGACCCGGGGCTGGTCGACCGAAGCGGCCGATCAGCGAGGGTCGCGCCAGCGAGCCGCACAAGGTTCGTCCGCGGATCCGCGCGAGTCAGCCTGTCCATGTCGTGCTGCGCGCGACGCTTGAGGTCGGCACGCTGCGCACGCACTCGGTGTTTCGCGCCGTGCGCGAGGCTTCATTGGTCGCGGCGAGGCGGCACGAACAGACGTTCCGGATCGTTCACCTGAGCATCCAGGGCTCGCACATCCACATGATCGTGGAGGTTCAGGACCGCACGGCCCTTGCCAAGGGCATGCAGGCGTTCGGTATCTCGGCCGCGAAGCACGTCAACGCCTTGATCGGCGAGCACACGGGCAAGCGCCGCCGCGGGTCGGTGTTCACCGATCGCTATCACGCCGTGATCCTCACGACCCCGCGCCAGGTTCGCAACACGATCACGTACGTGCTCAACAACTGGCATCATCACGGCGAGAGCGCCGCGTCGCTGCGCAAGCCGTGGAAGGTCGATCCGTACTCGACCGCGATCACGTTCGATGGCTGGAAGGAGCGCGAGTACACGCTGTTTCGCATCCCGCAGGGTTACGATGGCATGTTCACGTGGTTGCCACGCACCTGGCTGTTGAAGGTCGGCTGGAGGCGTTGGGGCTTGATCAGCATCCACGAAGTGCCTGGCTCGGGGACCGAGTAGCGACGATGCGCATCGAAGCGACTCGCCGACGCGAGCGCGCTCATTCAGGCTTGCTCATTCAGGCTTGCTCGAATCCACGGGGAGCCTCTGAATTGCAATAGAGTGCCTCGCATGCGTAGCCTCTGCCGCATCTGCCTCCTGGTGCTCGCGGCGTGCAGCAGCGCGCCGAGCGTGCCGCCGGATCGCAGCGTCGAACAACCCGGTGGCTGGGCGGTCGGCACCACGCGGTTCATGGTCCACGACGCGGCGCGCGCGCGCGACCTCGTCGCCCAGGCGTGGTACCCGACGCCGGCGGCCGCGGCGGACACGCCGATCGAGATGCTCGAGGCCGAGCCGCCGCAGGCCCAGTTCGCACAGCTGCTCGCGGCCGCGCCGAGCTGCCCGACCCGCACGCTGCCGGTGGCGCTCGATGCGCCGCCTGGCGACGGCACGTTCCCGGTCGTGATGATCTCGCACTGCCACTCGTGCACGCGGCTGTCGAACGCGACGACCGCGATCCGGCTCGCGAGTCACGGCTTCGTCGCGATCTCGGTCGAGCACCTCGGCGACACGCTGTGGGACCACCTCGCGGGACACGACGCCGACATCGACGCCGCCGAGCTCGACGTCCGCCAGCTCGACATCCGCGCCGCGCTCGATCAGGTCGCCGCCGGCGCCACGCCGATCAGCGGGATGGCGGACCTCGCGCACGTCGGCATGCTCGGCCACTCGATGGGCGCGGTCACCGCCGGGCGCGTCGCGCAGCTCGATCCCCGGATCGGCGCGGCCGCCGCGCTGTGCTCGCCGATGGAGAACCCGCTCGTGCCGGGCGTGACACTCGCGGACATCCACGTGCCGGTGTTCTTCATGGTCGCGATCGAGGACAACAGCATCACCGAGTTCGGCAACAAGTTCATCCGCGACAACTTCACGGCGGCGGCCAGCCCCGCGTACAAGGTCGAGGTCCCCGATGCGGGCCACTGGTCGGTCTCGGATCTCGACGGGCTCGTCGATATCTTCGCGCCCGGTTGCGGCACGGGGCAGCGCCAGACCGACGACTCGGACTTCACCTACCTCGATCCGCCGACCGGGCGGAACATCGCGGCGTCGTACGTGACCGCGTTCTTCGCGGCGACCTTGCTCGACGATGCCGGCGCCCGCTCGTACGTCGAGGCCGCGAGCCCGGCGTTCGGGGCGCTCCAGGTCGATCATCACTGACGGCATCACCGACGGCACCACCGCCGACATCACCGCCGACATCACCGCCGGCACCACCGACCCGCTCGGTGCGGCGGTCGCGATACGCGATCGGGGTCACGCCGGTCCACTTGCGAAACGCCCGGGTGAAGTTGGGCAGCTCGGTGTAGCCGAGCTTGGTCGCGATCTCGCCGATCGACAGCGTGCGGTTGTCGACGAGCAATAGCGCGCGCTGACGGCGGAGCTCGTCGCGGATCGCGGTGAATGTGGTGGCCTGCTCGGCGAGCCGGCGCTTGAGCGTGCGGCTCGATAGCCGCAGCGTGCGCGCGACCGCGGGCAGCGTGGTCGCCGGATCGGCCGCGAGCGCGGTGCGGATCCGCGCGGTGAGCTCGCCATCGCTGGTCGTCGCGAGCTCGCGCTCGCACTGCTCGATCGCGAGGCGGGTCGCGACGGTGTCCGCGCCGACCAGCTCGCGATCGAGCAACGACGCCGCGAACACGAGCCGGTGCGTCGGGCGATCGAACGCGATCTGATCGATCGGGCCGGTGATGAACGAAGGCGCCGGGAACGCGCACTCGGCGAACCCGTGCGGCACCTTGCCGGTGAGCTCGGTGCCGAGCTGGCGGATGCCGACGAGCAGCGCGAGCATCACGAACTCGCGCAGGACCTCGAGCCCTTCGCGCGCGAAATCGACGCGCTCCGAGATCACGAGCGACGCGGTGTCACCCTCGACGACGAGCGCGAGCTCGATCGCCGAGGTCCGGATCGCCGAGAACCGCACCGCGAGCCCGAGCGCCTCGCGCACGGTCGGCGCGGTCATCGCCGCGAACCCGAGGAAGCCGTGCGAGGACACCCGCATCCGCATCCCGAGGTGGACCGCGAGCGCGGGTTCGCGGGTCAGCGCGATCGCGCGCTTCGCGATCGCGTCGCACACGCGCAACGGGACGCGCGTGGTCGGATCGGCGAGCTGCGCGAGCGTGACCGGCAGCCCGGCGAGCAGCACGGCGGGCGCGATCTGGCGGCTCGCGACGAGGTCGACGAGGTCTCGCACGTAGGCGCCGGGCATCTCGTACACGTGGCCCCGAATGATAACCCGCCTGCCCCGTGGGACCTACGTCCGATCGACGCACGGCGCCATGCTGGGCTCATGGACATCCCCCGCCGTGACGTCGACTTCGCGTTCGCCGGCGTGCCGCGCGATTGGGCGCAGGACGACGCCTACGAGACCACGTTCCTGAACGCGCTCTCGCTGCTGTTCCCCGAGGGCGAGCAGTTCTTCGTCCGATCGGTGAAGCAGTTCGCGACGCAGATCACCGACCCCGAGCTCGCCCGCGAGGTGGCCGGCTTCATCGGCCAGGAGGCCATGCACGGCCGCGAGCACCGCGCGTTCAACGACCTGCTCGCCAGCCACGGCTACCGCGAGGTCCGCCGCATCGAGGCGAACCTCAAGGGCTTCCTCGCGTTCGTGCGGAAGATCCTGGCGCCGCACTCGCAGCTCGCCGCGACCTGCGCGCTCGAGCACTTCACCGCGATGCTCGCCGAGGCCCTGTTGCGCGACGCGCGCATGCACGAGCCCATGGATCCGAGCGTGCGGTCGCTGTGGCTGTGGCACGCGCTCGAGGAGAGCGAGCACAAGGCCGTCGCGTTCGAGGTCTATCGTGCGACCGGCGGCGGCTACTGGCGCCGCGTTTGGCTCATGGCGCTCGCCACGATCGTCTTCTTCATCGCTCATGGCATCACCCACGCCCGGCTGATGGTGACGCGCCGGATCTTGTGGAAGCCGTGGCGGTGGGCGCGCGGCGCGACCCGGTTCTTCCTCTACCCCGCGTTCTTCACCAGGCTCGTCCCGGCCTACCTCGCGTACTTCAAGCCGGGGTTTCACCCGAATGATCGCGACACCCGCGCGCTGCTCGGCCAGTGGCGCGAGCGGCTGTTCGGCGCGGGCGGCACGCTCGAAGCACGCCTGGTCGCCTGATCCGCCCGGCTACGTGCGGTGCAGCACCGCGCGCAGGCTCTCCACCGTGCGCGCGAGCCACCCCATCGGGCCGTGCTTCGCCTTGCGCTCGGCCCGCATCGCCTCGTCGGGATGGGCCTCGACGAACCGCTCGGCGTCGAGGGCCGCGGGCTCGACGCGACCTTCCGCGATGAACTCGCGCAGGTCGTGGTTGTATCGGCGCGCGGAGACGCGGTCGCCTTCGCCTTGGTTCGGTTGCTTGGTGTCCATGCTCTACGAGAAAGCATCGAACGTGCCACTCGCTTACGAGTTTCTCTCGGGCCTGGTGAACCAGTACGCCCACGCGATCAGCACGAGCTGGAGCGGCAGCCGGGCCCACAACGCCCAGACCGGCACCGGCGTCGTGCCGAGCGGCAGGTGGTGGAGCGCCATGTTGAGGTTCGCCGGGAAGATCGCGACGAACAGCGCGATCAAGCACCACGCGGTCAGCCGGCGCGTGCGCGGCAGGATCAGGCCGAGGCCGCCGAGGATCTCGGCGACGCCGCTGAGCTGGACCAGCAACTCGGGGTGCGGCAGCGCCGCGGGCATCATCCCGAGGTAGGGCGCGGGGTTGTAGAAGTGATTGATCCCGGCGCCGACCATGAACACGGTCAGCACCCAGCGCAGGATCGGCTTGACCTTCATCGCAACGATCGCAACGATCGATCCACGGCACGCGCGAGCTCGCGGCCCTCGGCGATCGCCCACACCACGAGCGAAGCGCCGCGCCGCGCATCGCCGGCGCAGAACACGCCGCGCACGTTGGTCTCGAAGTCGCGATCGACCGCGATGTTGCCACGTGGATCGAGCCGCACGCCGAGCTGATCGACCAGCGGTTGTGCCGAAGGACCGGTGAAGCCGAGCGCGAGCACGAGCACGTCACAGTCGAGACGCAGCTCGGTGCCCGGCAGATCGACCAGTTGTCCGGCGCGGCGCTCGACCGCGATCCCGTGCAGCGCGACCAGCCGGCCACGGTTGCCGGGAAGATCGCCCTCGAGGTGCGTGGTGCGAAACCCGAACGTGCGCGAGCCTCCCTCTTCCTGGGAGCTCGACGTGCGGAACACCAGCGGCCACGCGGGCCACGGGGTCTCCGGGTTACGACCGATCGGCGGCGCCGGCACGAGCTCGATCTGGGTGACCTCGGCGGCGCCCTGGCGCAGCGCGGTGCCGAGACAATCGCTGCCGGTATCGCCGCCGCCGAGGATGACGACGCGCTTGCCCCGGACATCGTGGGTCGCGAGCTCGCGCTCGCCGGCCACGACCTGGTTCTGCTCGACGAGGTAGTCGAGCGCGAGCATGACCCCGGCGAGGTCGCGGCCCGGTAGGTCCAGATCGCGCGGGCGCTGCGCGCCGATCGTGAGCACCACGGCGTCGTGCTCGTCCACGAGCGCGCGCCAGGTCGGCCCTCGCCCGGCGACGCCGACCTCGACGCCGCAGCGCAGCTCGACATCGGGCATCACCGCGAGCCGGCGGTCGATGATGGCCTTGTCGAGCTTGAAGTCGGGGATGCCGTAGCGCAACAGGCCGCCGGCACGCGCGCCGGCCTCGAACACGGTCACCGTGTGTCCGGCGGCGGCGAGGTGGATCGCGGCCGCAAGCCCTGCCGGCCCCGAGCCGACGACGGCGATGGTCTTGCCGGTGCTCGGGCCGCGCGGCAGCGGGGTGACCCAGCCTTCGGCGAACGCGCGATCGCTGATCGCGTGCTCGAGCGCCTCGATCGTGACCGCGCCATTCGTCACCGCGCCGCCATGCGGCGCCGCTGCTCCGCCCGGCACAGCCGGGCTCGCGATCGCGAGCACGCACGCGGCTTCACACGGGGCTGGGCACAGCCGGCCGGTGAACTCGGCGAAGTCGTTGGTGACCGCGAGCTTGCGATACGCATCTTCCCAGCGCCCGCGATACACCGCGTCGGCGAAGTCCGGAATCGCGTTGCCGAGCGGGCAGCCCTGCGTGCAGAACGGTACGCCGCAGTCCATGCAGCGGCCGGCCTGCTCCCGGGAGTCGGCGCCGACCTGCTCGACCTCGCGCCAATCGCGGAGCCGCTCGGCGACCGGCCGGCGATGCGGCGCCGCGCGCCCGGTCTCGAGGAACCCGGTGATCTTGCCCATTACGTCGCCACCCGCAGCGGTGCCGGACGCACGCGCCGGGCCTCGAGCACGCGCTTGTAGTCGCTGGGGATCACCTTCACGAACGAGCGCAGCACGTGGTCCCAGTTCGCGAGCAGCTTGCCGCCCCGCGCGCTCGCCGTGAACCGCACGTGATCCTCGACCAGGCCGCGGACCAACCACTCGTCCTCGTCGCCGAGGGCCTCGAGCTCGACCATGTCGAGGTTGCAGCGCGCGCGGAACGCCTGGGTCGGGTCCCACACGAACGCGAGGCCGCCGCTCATGCCCGCCGCGAAGTTATGGCCGACCGGTCCGAGCACGACCACCACGCCGCCGGTCATGTACTCGCAACCGTGATCGCCAACCCCCTCGACGACGGCGCGCGCGCCCGAGTTGCGCACCGCGAAGCGCTCGCCACCGAGCCCATTCGCGAACAGGTCGCCGCCGGTCGCGCCGTACAGCGCGACGTTGCCGACGATCACGTTGTCCTCGGCGAGGAACCGCGCACCGGCCGGTGGCCTGACGATGATGCGCCCGCCCGACATGCCCTTGCCGATGTAATCGTTCGCCTCGCCGGCGAGCGCCAGCGTGATGCCGGGTGCGAGGAACGCGCCGAAGCTCTGGCCGGCGGACCCCTTGAACCTCACCGTGATCGAGTTATCGGGAAGACCGCGTGCACCGTGACGCTTCGCGATCACGCCCGACACCAGGGTCCCGGCGGCGCGCTTGCTGTTATCGATCGGCAGGTCGATCTCCACGGGGAGCTTGTCGAGCCTCGCGATCACGGCGTGATCGACGTGGTCGTCGAGGTTCCACGGCTGCGCGCGCGCGAACCGGCGCGGCACGTCGAAGCGCGCGACCGGCGCTTGCACGATCGCGGTCAGGTCGAGCCGCGCGGCCTTGGGGTGCCACGCGAGGCCGCGCTTCTTCGCGCGCAGCTTCTCGACGTGACCGACGATGTCGTCGAGCGAACGCACGCCGAGCCGCGCGAGGTGGCGGCGCACGCCTTCGGCGACGTACGTGAAGTACGCGACGACCTGTTCGGGCGTGCCCGTATAGCGCTCGCGCAGCCGCGGATCTTGGGTCGCGATGCCGACCGAGCACGTGTTGAGGTGGCACTTGCGCAGCATCACGCAACCGGTCGCGATCAACGACGCGGTCGCCATGCCGAACTCCTCGCCGCCGAGTAGCGCCGCGACGATCACGTCGCGCGACGTGCGCAACCCGCCGTCGACCTGGACGCGCACGCGATCGCGCAGGTGATTCTCGACGAGCACCTGTTGGGTCTCGGCGAGGCCGAGCTCCCACGGCAGGCCGGTGTGCTTGAGCGAGCTCAGCGGTGATGCGCCGGTGCCGCCCTCGTAGCCGGAGATCACGACGCACGCGGCGCGTGCCTTCGCGACCCCGGCCGCGACGAGCCCGACGCCGACCTCGCTGACCAGCTTGACCGAGACGCGCGCGGTCGGGTTGACGGCGGTGAGGTCGTAGATCAGCTGCGCGAGATCCTCGATCGAATAGATGTCGTGGTGCGGTGGCGGCGAGATCAGCGTCACGCCCGGGGTCGAGCACCGCACCTTCGCGATCCGGTCGTCGACCTTCGCGCCCGGGAGCTGGCCACCCTCGCCCGGCTTCGCGCCCTGCGCGACCTTGATCTGGAGGTCGTCGGCGTTGACGAGGTAGTGGGTCGTGACGCCGAACCGGCCCGAGGCGATCTGCTTGATCGCGGAGCGCCGGGCGTCCCCGTTGGCGTCGAGCTCGAAGCGGTGCGGCTCCTCGCCGCCCTCGCCGCTGTTCGACTTCGCACCGAGCCGGTTCATCGCGATCGCGAGCGTCTCGTGGGCCTCGGCGCTGATCGATCCGAACGACATCGCGCCGGTGACGAAGCGGCGGACGATCGACGCGACGCTCTCGACCTCGTCGAGCGGGACCGGTTCGTCGGCGTACTGGATGTCGAGCAGGCCGCGCAGCGTGACCAGCGCGTGCTCCTCGTCGTCGCACAACCGCTCGAACTCGGCGAAGCGCTCGCGATCTTCGCGGCGCACGGCATCTTGCAGCGTCGCGATCGTCGCCGGGTTCCACTTGTGGAGCTCGCCGGTCCGCCGCCAGCGGTACTGGCCCGCGATCGGCAGCAGCGGGTCGTAGCCCGCGAACCCGCGCGCGTGGCGTGCGAGCGCCTCGGCGGCGAGCTCGGTCAGACCGGCTCCCCCGATCCGCGAGGGCACGCCGGTGAAGTGCTCGTCGACGAGGTCGCGATCGAGGCCGACGGCCTCGAAGATCTGCGCGCCGCGGTAGCTCTGCACCGTCGAGATGCCCATCTTGGACATCACCTTCAGCAGGCCCTCCTCGAGTGCGTGGATCAGCTTCGCGGGGTCGAGCCCACGCGCCTTCACGGTATCGAGCGCCAGGTAGGGGTTCACGCAGGCCGCGCCGAACCCGATCAACAGCGCGATATCGTGGCACTCGCGCGCCTCGGCCGTCTCGACGACGATGCCGACCTGCATGCGGATGCCCTCGCGCACGAGGTGCTGCTGGAGCGCCGAGAGCGCGAGCAGCGCCGGGATCGCGACGTGATGCTCGTCGATGCCGCGGTCGCTGAGGATCAGGACGTTGCGACCGTCGTCGATCGCCGCGACCGCCGCGCGATGCAGCCGTGCGAGACCACGCGGTAACCAGCCGTCCTCGATCAGACACACCAGCGACAGCGTCACCGGATCGAACACGCCCTCGCGCACCGCGCGGATCTTCGCGACATCGCGGTTGTCGATCACCGGGCCGCGCAGCCGGAGCTGGTGGCATTGCTCGGGAGTCTCGTCGAACGTGTTGCCGTCGGGGCCCATCGTGGTCTCGAGCGACATCACGAGCGCCTCGCGGATCGGATCGATCGGCGGGTTCGTGACCTGCGCAAACAGCTGGTGGAAGTACGCCGACAGGTTCGGCGCGTGCTCCGACAGCACTGCGAGCGGCGTATCGGTGCCCATCGAGCCGATCGGCTCCTTGCCGGTCTCGGCCATCGGCACGAGGATGAGGTCGACGTCCTCGTCGCTGTAGCCGAACGCGCGCTGCAGCCGCACGAGCGCCTCGCCCGTGACCGAGGATGGCGGCACCGCGTCGTCGAGCTCGGCGAGCTCGAACACGTTCTTGTCGAGCCACTTGCGATACGGGAACCGCCCCGCGACGTCGCGCTTGAGCTCGGCATCGTCGACGATGCGGCCCTCCGCGGTGTCGACGACGAACATCATGCCGGCGGTCAACCGACCCTTCGCCTTGACCTCCTCGATCGGCACGTCGATCACGCCGGCCTCGGACGCGAGGATCACGCGGTCGTCGGTGGTCAGCGTCCAGCGCGCGGGCCGCAGCCCGTTGCGATCGAGCGTCGCGCCGACGATCTGACCGTCGAAGAACACGATCGCCGCGGGTCCATCCCAGGGCTCGACGAGCGAGGTCGCGTAGCGATAGAAGCTGGTCCGATCATCGTCGAGCTTGCCGTTCTCCCACGCCTCCGGAATCATCATCATCATCGCGTGGGGCAGCGTGCGGCCGCCGAGCGTGAGCAACTCGACCATGTTGTCGAACTGCGCCGAGTCGCTCTTGCCGGGCACGATGATCGGCATCAGCCGCTCGAGGCCGCCGTGGAACTTCGCCGAGTAGAGCTGGCTGCGCCGCGCCTGCATCCAGTTGCTGTTGCCGCGCAGCGTGTTGATCTCGCCGTTGTGCGCGATGTAGCGAAACGGCTGCGCGAGATCCCAGGTCGGGAACGTGTTGGTCGAGAACCGCGAGTGGACGACCGCGACCGCGCTCTCGAGCTCGGGGCGCTGGAGATCGAGGAAGAACTGGCCGAGCCGGCCCGGCAACAGGAGGCCCTTGTAGACGATGGTCTCGGTCGACAACGACGCGATGTGAAAGTAGCCGATCGGATCCGCGCCGCGCTCGCGCACGCGGTTCTCGGCGAGCTTGCGGATCACGAACAACGTGCGCTCCCAGGCCGAGGGCGGCACGCGCCGCATCCGCACGAACACCTGGCGGAACACCGGCATCACGTCGCGCGCGACCGGACCGGTCACGCTCGGATCGATCGGCACGTCGCGCCAGCCGATCACGCGCTGCCCCTCGTCGTGGATCGCGCCTTCGATCAGCTGCTCGCACGCCTCGCGCATCGCGGGGTCCGGCGGCAGGAACACGTTGCCCACCGCGAACCGGCGATTCGACGGCAGCTCGAGCCCGAGCCGCTCGGCCTCGACGCGAAAGAACCGCTCCGGCAGCTGCAGCGAGATCCCCGCGCCATCGCCGGTATCGGGGTCGGCCCCGGTCGCCGCGCGGTGCGAGAGCCGGCGCAGGATCTCGAGGCCATCGTCGACGATCCGGCGCGAGCGAACGCCCTTGAGATTGGCGACAAAACCAACGCCACAGGCGTCCCGGAACTCCATGACGCGCCGAGTCTAGAACCACTCGCCGCGGTCGCAAAGCACAATCGTCCGTTTTAGCGGATAGCGGCAAGCTCGGGGATCCTCTGGCACCGAGGAGCACTCATCGGCAGCTCGCGGCCGCGGCCTGGCGCGCCGCGTCGTCGCGCGTACGGTGGTCTCCATGCGCAAGCTCGTCGTCGCGTCCGTCCTCGCCTCGGCTCGCATCGCGGCAGCCGACCCGGCGCTCGCCACGACCACCGAGATCGGCCTCACCGCGGGGGCGGGTGAGGAGCAGATCGGCCGCACCGCAGAGGGCACGCTGACCGCCGGCGCGCACGCGACACAGATCGCGCGCGCGGCCGACGCGATCGCAACGACGAGCGCCGAGGCGAACCTCGAGCTGCGCTCGGGCAGCGACGGCACCGACGGCGCAGCGAACGTCAGCGCCAAGGCCGCGATCGCACCGCTCGGCGTGCCCGATCGTCCTGCCTTCGGGGTCTGGGCCGGTGCCGAGCTCGGCAGCCGGCCGGCGCTCGACGCCCGCCGCGATGTCGCGCGTGCGGCCTACGCGCGCGCGGGCGCCGGCTTCGAGCTCGGCGTGACGCTGCCCTACCGGGGCCATGTCTACGGCATCGCGGTCGCGGACATCGGCGGAACGCTGGAGCACCAGGCCGGTGCCGAGCGCGCGACGTACACGTTCGACGTCGATACGTACTATCAGTGCCGGCTGCGCAGCGAGGGCCCTGCCGCGTGTCTCCACGTGCTCGACATCTCCGCGACCGGCGTCAGCGGGGCCTCGCAAGCCGTCGTATCCGACATTTACTTCGCGCGCTGGACCGGGCTCGATCTCGGCGTCGCGTATGGCGAGCTCGGGATCGGCGTGATCACCGATACCGCCACGCTCGGGATCGAGGACGGCGACGGCAAGGAGGTCGCGACCGTCAAGACCGAGAACCTGCCGCGCATGAGCGTCGGCGCGTACGACGCCGCGATCGCGACGATGGTCGGACCGGTCGAGGTCGACGCGCGCGCCAAGCGCAGCGGCTATGTCTCGCTCGACGGCGACATGTCGATCGAGGACCGCGCCACGCTCACCGCCGCGCTGCCGCTGGCGACCGGCGCGAAGCTATCGGCGAGCGCGTTCGTCGCGCGCACCCACTGGTGGACCTCGAAGTCCGATCCGGGCTCGCACGCGGACACCGGCGGCGGCGAGCTCGCGCTCGACCTCTCGGTCCACGACTTCGATGTCCACGCGAGCACCGGGGTCGCGCGTTCGTTCTACGCGCAGCTCGACGGCGCGGCGCCCGGCGTGCCCACACTGGGCTTCCGCAGCGCGATCGACATCAAGCACGCGATCAAGAACTGGATCCCCCGGTAGACTCGCCGGCATGAAGCTCGTCGTGTTCGGGGCCACCGGTGGGACGGGACGCTGCATCCTCGAGGTCGCGCTGGCCGCGGGCCACGACGTGCTCGCGCTCGCGCGCAAGCCCGAGGCCATCCCGCTGCGCGACCACCTCGCGATCCAACCCGGCGACGTGCTCGACGCCGGCGATGTCGCCTCCGCGGTCCAGGGCGCCGATGCGGTGCTGTCGGCGTTCGGTCCAGCGAACAACCGGCAGCCCGGCACGCTGATGTCGCGAGGGGCCGCGAACATCGTCGCGGGTTGCACCGAGCACGGCGTCCACCGGCTGGTGTTCGAGAGCGGCCTGATGTGCAGCGATGGCGCGGAGCTCGGCTGGGCCAGCCGGCTCGCCGTCAAGCTGTTTGGCGGGCTCTACCACGCGCTACGCGACGACAAGCGCCTCGCCGAGCAGGTGATCATGGCGAGCGCGCTCGACTACGTGATCGTGCGGCCCCCCGTGCTCTCGCACGATCCGGCGCGTGGCGACTACCAGCACGGCGCCGGCATCGCGGTCCGCGCCGCGGCGAAGCTGCCGCACGGTGACGTCGCCGACTTCATGGTGAAGTGTGCCGTCGATCCCACGGTCGCCCGCACCGTCCAGAACATCGGTCGCTGAGGCCGTCAAGGCACGATGCCCGCGCACTCGTCGATACACGAGAACGTCGCGCCGGCGCACGACTTGTCGTCCTCGCACGACTGACACGACTCCGCCTTGTCCGCGAAGGTGGTGTTGTCGTTCGCGGTGTCCTTGCAACGCGACTCGCACGCGTTGACGTCGTAGTTCGAGTCGAAGCACTCCGAGTACCGGTTGCAGATGTGATTGCAGTCGTACGCGTTCTGCACGGTCGAACAACCGACTCCATATGCGGCGACGCCGCCGACGAGGAGCGAATAAGCGAGTCCGAGGTTCACGAGCTTCATGTGCGGCCTCGCATTGCAGCGACCATGCCGGCGACCTACGTTGATCGGGTGAGCAAGGCCTTTACGAAGGAAGATGATGACGCACCGGCAGTTACGGTGCGCCGCCATCGCGTCCCGGTTCCTGAAGGCGTACCGAATTACCTCACCGTGGCCGGAGCGCGCGTGCTGCGCGAGGAGCTTTCAGCGTTGAGCGCGGCTCGGGCTCGCGCACCGGACGCCGACGTACGGATCCAGGAGCTGAGCGAGCATCTCGCGAGCGCGGAGCTCGTCGAGCCGGCCGTGGCGGAGCGAGTGCGGTTCGGTTCGACCGTCGAGCTCGACGATGGCACGCGCTATCAGATCGTCGGCGTGCTCGAAGCCGATCCGCACGCAGGCAAGCTGAGCTGGCTGTCGCCGCTCGCGAAGCGGCTGCTCGGCGCGCGGGCCGGCGATACGATCGAGCTTTCGCGCGGCGCGGCCGAGGTCATCGAGATCACCCCGTCCGGCCGTTGAAAACTTGCTCCCCGGCGACCTCGCCTCGACGATCACGAGATGGACAAGCAGTTGCTGGTCGACCAGCTCCGCACGCAGCTCTCGACCGCCGCGCGCGCGGCGCTGGCCTCGCGAGACGCCGCCGCGCTCGAGGCGCGCGAGGGCGCGACCCCCGACGAGAAGCGCGAGGACGCGCGGGCCGCGCACCAGCTCGGCACGCTCGGCAAGGCGCAACAGAAGCGCGCGCAGGAGGCGCTCGCGGCCGCCGATGCGCTCGCGTCGTTTCGGCCGGGCGCGCTCACCGGGACCGCGCGGATCGCCGTCGGCGCGATCGTCGAGATCGAGGACGACGAGCGCGGTGAGGGCCGCACGTTCTTTCTCGCGCCGGTCGGCGCGGGGATGACGTTGACCGGCCCGGGCGGCGACGGTCACCTCTCGGTGGTCACGCCGGTGTCGCCGATCGGCAAGGCCGTGCTCGGCAAGCGCGCGGGCGACGTCGTCGACGTCACGGTCGAGGGCGAGCTCCACGAGTGGCAGATCACGTACGTCGGGTGAGCGCGCACGTGGCCGTCGCGCACGCCGTGCCGGTCGGCACGGTGGGCCCGAGCGCAAGTGCCACGTCACGCTAGCGTCACACCCTGGCACGAACGCCGCAGTGCACCGCCCGCATGGCTCCGAACGTCGATCTGGGCACGCGACGCATCGAGATCGCGCCACGCACGATCTGGTTGCTGTTCGGCCTGGTCGCCGGCGTGTGGGTGCTGGGCCAGCTCCGCACGGTGGTGACCGTGCTGACGATCGCGCTGGTCATGGTCGGCACGTTCGATCCGCTGGTCGCGTGGCTCGAGAAGCGCGGGTTCGGCCGCGGCCGCGCACTCGTGCTGGTGTTCTCGGCCGCCGGGCTCGCGGTGATCGGCGTGATCCTCCTGATGGTGCCGCCGCTGGTCGGCCAGTTGCTCGACCTGATCGCGGAGGCACCGAAGCAGCGTGCGCACCTCGTGCATTCGCTACATCACTACACCTGGGCCAAGCCGTTCGTGAACACGCTGAACGACCTGCCGGTCGACGACCTCGGCAAGCGCGCCGCGAGCGCGATGATCGGCTACTCGACCGACATGCTCGAGATGATCGGGTACGGCATCTCGACGCTGTTCCTCTCGATCTATCTGCTCGCCGACCCGGTCCGCTCGAAGGGCCTGCTCTACGCGGTGGTCCCGCGCCACCACCACGTCACGCTCGCGAAGGTCCTGCTCGAGCTCAAGGTGATCGTCGGTGGCTACATGCGCGGGCAGCTGATCACGTCGATCTCGATCGCGGTGTTCGTGTTCGTGTTGCTCAAAGCGTTCGGCGCCGACAACGCGCTCGCGCTCGCGCTGTTCGCCGGCCTCACCGATATCATCCCGTTCGTCGGCGGCTACGTCGCGAGCGCGCCGGTGATCATCGCGGTGATCCCGCACGGCACGACCGCGATCCTGATCGTCACCGTGTTGATGGTGCTGTACCAGGAGTTCGAGAGCCGCATCCTGGTCCCGCGCGTCTACGGCCACACGCTGCGGCTGCCGCCCGCGATCGTCCTGATCGCGCTGCTCGTCGGTGGCACGCTCGCCGGCATCGTCGGTGCGCTGCTCGCCCTACCGATCGCGGCGGGCCTGCACATGGTGATGAAGGAGCTGCGCGTCGAGCTACCCGGCGAATCGGTCGAGCACGACCGGATGAAGCAGATCGATCTCCAGGCGGTGCGGGTGTACGAGGAATTGACCGAGAACATCCCGGCGGCCGAGGCCGGCGTGATCGCCGACGACCTCGCGAACCTCGTCAAGCGCGAAGAAGCTGGCCCGACGCTGTCCGCGCAGCTGCCCGTGGTGCCCGTGGTGACACCTCCGCGGTGAGCCCCGGGACCGCGCCTCGGCCCGCCACCAGAAGAAGTGAGGTCCGCCGTCGCACCTCACCGCGCCGTCTGGCACGCTCGGGTCATGGACGTGCGCGCCGCTGTTGCCTGGCAGGCCAACCAGCCTCTCTCGATCGAAACGGTGCAGCTCGAAGGGCCCAAGGTCGGCGAGGTGTTGATCGAGCTCAAAGCGACCGGGTTGTGTCACACCGACAAGTACACGCTCTCGGGCATGGACGCCGAGGGCATCTTCCCATCGATCCTCGGCCACGAAGGTGCCGGCGTCGTCGTCGAGGTCGGCGCCGGTGTCGGGTCGGTCGCGCCGGGGGATCACGTGATCCCGCTTTACACGCCGGAGTGCCGGCAGTGCAGATCGTGCCTGTCGCGCAAGACCAACCTGTGCACCGCGATCCGCGCCACCCAGGGCAAGGGTCTGATGCCCGACTCGACCTCGCGGTTCTCGCTCGGCGGCAAGCCGATCGCGCACTACATGGGCTGCTCGACGTTCTCGAACTACACGGTGCTGCCCGAGATCGCGGTCGCGAAGGTCCGGCCCGACGCGCCGTTCGAAACGATCTGCTACATCGGCTGTGGGGTCACGACCGGCATCGGCGCGGTGATCTTTACCGCGAAGGTCGAGCCGGGCGCGAACGTCGTCGTGTTCGGACTCGGCGGGATCGGACTCAACGTGATCCAGGGTGCGCGGCTCGCCGGCGCCGACCGGATCATCGGCGTCGACCTCAACCCGGCGCGCGAGGCGCTCGGCAAGAAGTTCGGGATGACGCACTTCGTGAACCCCAAGGACGTCCCAGACCTCGTCTCGTACCTCGTCGACCTCACCAAGGGCGGCGCGGATTACTCGTTCGAGTGCGTCGGCAACACGGACGTGATGCGCCAGGCGCTCGAGTGCTGTCACCGCGGCTGGGGCACGAGCGTGATCGTCGGCGTCGCCGCCTCGGGCAAGGAGATCTCGACACGGCCGTTCCAGCTGGTCACCGGCCGCAACTGGCGGGGCTCGGCGTTCGGGGGCGCGCGTGGCCGCACCGACGTGCCGAAGATCGTCGACTGGTACATGGACGGCAAGATCCAGATCGACGAGCTGATCACCCACAAGCTCGCACTCGACGACATCAACCACGGCTTCGAGCTGATGACCAAGGGCGAGTCGATCCGCAGCGTCGTGGTGTACGCATGACCCCACCGCTCGACGCGTTCGTCGGCCGCCAGGCGATCTTCGATCGCCGGCTCGAGGTCGTCGGCTACGAGCTGCTGTTCCGCAACAGCGAGGAGAATCGCGCGCGGTTCTCCGATCCGAACCAGGCCACCGCGACCACGATGCTGACCGCGTTCGTCGAGATGGGCCTCGACACGCTCGTCGGCGCGTTGCCGGTGTGGGTCAACCTGCCGGCGGACTTCTTGCTCGGCCGCTACCCGCTGCCGATGCCGCCCGAGCGCACCGTGATCGAGGTGCTCGAGGACGTGCCGGTGACCCCGGAGCTGGTCACCGCGCTCGAGGCGTTCGCGGCGGATGGCTACAAGATCGCCCTGGACGACTTCGTGCTCACCGACGAGACCCGCGCGCTGGTCCCGCTCGCCACCTATATCAAGGTCGACGTCCTCCACGTCGAGAAGGACGAGATCAAGCGCCAGTTTGACGGTCTCGCCCACCTCGGCCCGACGATGCTCGCCGAGAAGATCTCGACGCACGCCGAGCACATGTTCCTGCGCGACCTCGGCTTCTACCTGTTCCAGGGCCACTTCCTCGAGCTCCCGATCATCACGAAGTCGAAGCGGCTGCCACACGACCGCGTCGCGCTCGTCAAGATCCTCAACGCGCTATACAAGGATCAGCTCGATCTGCGCGAGCTCGAGACCCTGATCGCGGCCGAGATCGGCCTCAGCGTGCGGCTGATCAAGCTCGCGAGCTCGGCCGCGATGTCACTCGGTCAGCCGATCGGCTCGGTGCGCCAGGCCGTGCTGCGGCTCGGCGTCCAGCAAGTCGGCGCCCTCGTGATGTTGATCATGGTCGCGGGCTTCGACGACAAGCCGCTCGATCTGGCGCGCCAGGCGCTGATCCGCGCGCGCATGGCCGAGGCGCTCGCCCGCCAGGTCAAGCTGCCCGCGGATCAGCTGTTCACCGCGGGCCTGTTGTCGCTGCTCGACGCGATCCTCGATCGCCCGCTCGACGAGGTCTTGAAGGAGCTCGCGATCGCGCCGCTGGTCCGGCAGGCGCTCGTCGGTGAAGGTTCGCAGGCCGCGAAGATCCTCGACACCGTGCGCCACCAGAACCGCGGCGACCTCACCCACGTGCGCGACTCCGGGTTCTCCGCGAATCAGGTGTTCGTCGCGTGGTTCGACGCGATCCGGTGGACCCAGGAGATCATGGCGAGGATCGAGTGATTCCGGATCGCCGGATCACGCGGGCGCTCGACCACGAGCCACGAACCACGAGTAAGATGCGGGCCGCATGGACAGCTACGAAAAGCGAACCTGGTGGTCTCGCCATCAGCTCACCCGCCGCCTGCAGGATCCGGCCTTTCTCGAGGCCGCGGTCACGACGGCGTTCCTGGTCGCCGCGGCCGATGGTCACGCCAGTGAAGCAGAGTACGACGCGCTGCTCGACCGGCTCCAGATCCTCGGTGGCGTCGACCCCGACCGGATCGACGAGCAGCTGATGGCGGTGTCGCGCGACCTCGACGCCTCGGGGTTCGAGCCCCGGATCGCGCGCGTCGCCGAGCTGGTCGGCGACCCGGAGGCGGCCGAGGCGGCGCTGATGCTCGGGGTCGCGATCGCGCTCGCCGACGACGATTTCTCGCAACAAGAACGCGAGATCACGGGGCAGCTCGCGGCCGCGCTGGGCTGTACGCTCGATCTCGACCAGCTCGCCGCCGAGATCCGCGGCTGAAGCCCACCGCTCGCGCTCGGCGTGACCGCGTCGACGATGGGATGCTTGCGAATTGCGCGGGTCCGCGAACCGGCTGGCTCGGGCGCGTGGCAGACTTTCCGCTGCGTGCGCATCGGTGATCTCTTGGTGGCGAAGGGGCTGGTGCGAGCGAGCGACCTCGCCACCGCGGTCGGCGATCAACGTGCGAGCGGCCACCGCCTGTGTTCGCTGCTGGTCACGGCCGGCGCGCTCGACTTCGACGACGGCGCGCGCGCGCTCGGCGAACAACGCGGATTTCCTTGCGCGCTCGCGAAGCACCTCGCGAATCGCGACACCGCGCTGATCTCGTTGATCCCCGCCGAGCTCGGCCGCGCATCGAACGTGCTGCCGATCGGCCGTACCAGCAACGGCACGCTGATCGTCGCCGCGCGCGATCCGGCCCCGGCGCTGCGCGCGACGCTCGAGCGCCTGCTCGGCGGGGTCACGCTCGTGATCACGCCCGCGACCCGGCTCGAACAGCTGATCGCGACGTCGTATGGCGCCGCGCCGCACGACGAGTTCGACATCGATCTCGACTCCGCCGTGGATCTGCCCCCCCTGGCCCCACCGCAAGCCGACGTCGACATGCTCGACCCGGACAGTATCCGGATGGCGCTGTCCGATCTCGACGACGCACGCGTCGCGAAGGATCCGACGCAGAGCGGCCTGTTGCAGCTCAACTCGATCGCGGCGAGCGGCGTCAAGATGACCCACACCAGCGGCGTGTTCCGCCTGCCGGCCGCCGCGCCGACGATCGCCGCGACCATGCTCGCGCTCGACCATGTCGCGACCCGCGACGCCGCGAGCGATCTCGCGATGAGCTTCATCGCCGCGCGCTGGCGGTCCGGAGCGATCATCGTGATCCGCGAGGCCACCGCCATCGGCTACCGCGGCCACGGCATCGCGGACCTCGCCGAGCTCCACCTCCCCCTGCGGCTCGCCTCGACCGTGCAGCGCGCGATCGAGACCAAGCGGCCCGCGACGACGTCGCCACCGAGCCCGGCCCAAGATCAGCTCGTGCGGGTGCTGCACGCGACCGCGATCGCCGCCGCCCCGGTGATCGTCGCAGACGACGTGATCGCGGTGCTCGTGACCGGCGAGTCGGTCCTCGGCGCCGCCGACACCGGCGCGCCCACGGAGCTCGGCCAACTCGCGCGGGCGCTCGGCGCGGCGTACGACCGGATCCGCCGGGGCTGAGCCGCCGGTCGATATGGGCTCACGAAATCGCCAGGGCGGCCGAGGTATCTGGTGATACCGTTGGAGCAAAGGTGCGGGAAGCGTCGATCCTCATCGTCCACCCGGATCGCAAGACCCAGCGGGTCGTGCACCGCATCCTGGGCGTGACCGGGTATCGCATCGAGATCGCCGATCAACTCGAGCAAGGCCTGCGCCTGCTCCAGCATATCGCGCCGAAGCTCGTCGTCGTCGATGGCAGCGCCGCCCGGTCGCCCCAAGCCGCGGCGTTCTTCGCGGCCGCGCGCGCGCGTGGCGCCGAGGCGTGCATGATGCTGCTCGGCAGCGCCGGAATCGATCAGGTCCCGCAGATCCTCGATATGGGCGCCGTCACGAACCTGCTCGTCCACCCGATGCCGGTGCTGGCCGAGGAGCTCACGGTCACCGCGCACAAGCTGATGCGTGGCGACCTGTTCGGGGTCGAGAAGTACCTGTTGTGGGGAACCGACCTCCACGAGCTCACGATCACGCGGTCTTCGCAGCGCGCCCATGTCGTCGCGGGGTTGGCGGAGGCGATCCGCGCGCGCGGACAATCGGCCCGCGTCGCGTCGATGACGATGCTGGTCGCCGACGAGTTGATCTCGAACGCGGTCCACAACGCGCCGGTCGATGCCCACGGCGTCCACTATCGTGCCGAGACCGCGCGCGACACCGACCTCGAGCTCGACGAGCGTCATCAGGTCCGGCTGCGCTGGGGCTGCGACGCGCGCTATGTCGCGCTCGAGGTCACCGACCGGTTCGGCAGCCTCGATCGCGACACGATCTTGCGCGCCCTCGCCCAGCACGAGATCCGGGAATCGGGCGGCGGCGCGGGAATGGGGGTTGCCCTGAGTTACCGTTCCTGCGACCACCTGGTCTTCAACCTGGCACCGGGGAAGCGCACCGAGATCATCGCCCTGGTCGACGTCCGCTATCCACCCACCGAACGCGTGCCCGCCTCGTCGTATAACGTCTTCGTGGAGACCTCTTCGTGACCGATACGCGTGGCCGACTGAACATCGATGCAGGCCCGGGGCAATGGCAGCTATCGGGCGCGATCGACGAGCAGTCAGCGCTGACCGAGCTGCTGTCGCGCGCGCAGGGGGGCCGGCTCGTGCTCGACCTCGCGGGTGTGACGTTCATCAACTCGCTCGGCGTGCGCGACTGGATCCGCATGCAGGCCGAGGCCGGCCGGCGGGGCATCGCGATCGAGCTACGCCGGGTGGCCGAGCCCATCATCCACCAGCTCAACATGATCATCGCCACCCGCGGGACCTCGCAGGTGACCTCGTTCTATGCGCCCTATGCCTGCGACGCTTGCGGGCGCGAAGATTCGCTGTTGATCGACGCCGGGGCGAACGCCGCCGGGCTGGCAAACCTGATCGCGCCGGCGATGCCATGCCCCGAGTGCGGGGCCCAGATGGCCTTCAACGACTTCCCGGAGCGCTACTTCTCGTTCCTCGTTCCGGAAACGTCGCGGTCGGGCTAAAAGCGCGGCGTGCTCGATCACCTAGCCACGTTCGTCCAGGACTTCGTGCTCCGGGTGGGCTATCCCGGCCTGTTCCTCCTGATCACGCTCGAGAGCACCCTGGTCCCGATCCCGTCGGAGCTGGTCATGCCGTTCGCCGGGATCCTCGCGTCACGCGGGGAATTCTCGCTCCCTGTGATCCTCGTCATCAACAGTACGGCCGCGCTGCTCGGGTCGTGCATCAGCTACTGGATCGGCGCGGCCGGCGGCAAGCCGCTGCTGTTGCGCTACGGCAAGTTCGCGTTGATCCGGACCAGGGACATCGAGCTCACCGAGCGGTTCTTCGCGCGCCACGGCAAGGCCACGATCTTCGTCGGGAGGTTCCTGCCAGTGGTCCGGCATATCATCTCGGTGCCCGCCGGCATCGCCCGCATGCCCCTGCGCGCGTTCCTGACCCAGACGTTCCTCGGCTCGACGATCTGGGGAGCTATCCTGATCGTTCTGGGCTATCACTTCGGTGACGCCTTCCTCGCGACCGCACGGGAGCTCAAGCACGTCGACCTGATCATCGGCGTGGTCATAATCGGTGTGCTGTTAGCGCTCGCCATCCGATTCGTGGTACGTCGCCGTCGCGAGCGCACCAGCGGTTAGTGTCGTGCCCCAAGCCCACGTGTCGTACCCCGGTCGTACCCCTACTAGCCCGCCTGTAGCGACGAACATCGCGCCGGCCGGGGCCAGCGTGCTAGCTTCATCGCCGATGGGGTTGTCGGCCCAGGCACAAGCGTTCGCGGCGCACGTGCTCGATCGTCACGAGACCGAGCTGGTCGAACAAGCGATGGCGGCGGTGGCCGCGGAATCGCCGAGCGACGCCGTGATCCTCGCGAACCTCGTCAACGAGCTACGCGCGACCTCCGAGTTGCTCGATCGCCAGCGTCCCCTGCGCCGGCCGACCGCGCTCGGCGGTGAGGCGCGCGATGAAGGCACGCTGATCGATCACCTGTGCTCGCTCGACGGCCTCTCGGGTGACCTCTCGCTGCCGCTCAAGGCGACGCTGTCCCGCACCCATCTGCTCACCAAGATCAACTTCATGCGTGGTTTCGTGAAGGCGACCAGCGCGCTCCACGATGTCGAGGCTGCCGCGCGGATGACGCACGAGTTCCGCGAGGAGGTCGCGCAGTCGATCTACACGCTGCTCGCCGAGGAGCTGCTGCTCGCGCTGCTTCGCAAACCCGACGTGAACCGCCGGACCAAGCAGCGCGCGGCCGATCAGCTGATCACGATCTGGGACGACGCGGCGCTCGAGATCGACGACTTCGCGCCGCTGCTCGAGTCCGCGTGGCACGCGCGCAACCGGATCAACAGCGCGTACGGCACGCTGCTCGGCGCGACCGAGACGTTCCGGCTCGTCCGCGAAGACTGCAGCCCCGAGGTGCTCGACTTCTTCGGTCGCGACGGGATGAGCGTCGACGAAGCGGCGGCGTTCGAAGAGTTCCTGTTCAACATGACGAGCGAGGAGCTCGCGCTGCTGCGCCGCGCGATGAAGCAGGAGCAGCTCGGGGTCGCCAGCCCGGCCTGGGCGAGCAAGGTCCTCGGCCGCCAGTTCGAGGAGCTCGAGCACTCGCACGAGATCGATCCGATGGCGCTCTACCGCAGCTATCAGCGGCGCCAGCTCGCGGCCGATTTCCGGTTGATGTCGGCCGCGCCCGGTCCTCGCCGCACGGCCGAGGGCTACCTGATGGTGTACCTGCTCGACCAACAATAAGCAGGCCAACAATAAGCAGGCTGCAAGAGTCGTCAGGCCTGCGCCTGCGCCTTGAGCGCACCATCGAGGTGCTTCTCGAGTAGCCGCGCGAGCTCCGGAATCGCCTCGACGACGTTGCGCTTCGCCGAGTCGCGCATCCGGCCATACATCTTCTTGGCGGTGGTGTGCGAGGTCGTCGCGGCGCGCTCGTCGGTGACCTTCAGCAGATCCTCGGCGACGTCGTCGCTGCGCGCGATCACGTAGTCCGCGAACGTGCTGGCCTTCGCGGTCTCCCACTTGTCGTAGTGCGGCTGGAGCCGGCCCAGCCAATCGTCGAGCAGCGCGTCGACCGTCTCCGCCACGAACCGCTTCTTGATCGCCTTGATCGTGGAGTAGGCACCCTTGATCAGGAAGCCCTTGGTCTTGACCTGGCTATCGATGAGCTCGACGGTCTCTTCGATGACCTTGGGACGAACCGGTTCCCGACCTAGCGTATCGACCAGAATGCTCGACATCGGGTAGCGCGTACCACAAAGGATCTTCGCACGCTACTGTGCGGGTTCGCGGAACGTGACGCCGTACTTGTCACACCGCACCTTCATCTGGTCGCGATCGAGCTTCGGCAGCTGATCGAACCACTTCTGGGCGACGCCGCTGTCGCCGTCGACGCACGAGGCCGACACCATGATCCTCATCATCCGGATGTTGTTCGGCTGCTTGGTGAGGACCTTGGCCGCGATCAGCTTCGCGTCCTCCCACTCGCCCTTGTCGTAGTGCTTGTTCGCCTGGTCCATGATCGCGTCCATCTTCGGGTTCGGCTTGTCGATGGCCGCGACGGTCTCGTCGCTGGTCTCGTCGTCGCTAGGGATCGACGGCGGTGTCACGGTCGTGCCGGCGAAGTGCTCGGCGGGCCGGGGCAGCGGCGAGGTGGTGCGATGCTCGAACGTGGCGGGCGGATGGGGCCCGCCGGAGGCCTGAACGGGATCGGGGAGATGCGCCGGAGGCGCGGCCGCGATCGCCGGCGAGGTCGAGCGGACCTCGATGAACAGGTACACCCCCGCGATCAGCACCGCGGCGGCGACCAGGCCGAGGAAGAGGTGGCGAGCGGTCACGCGATCAACCGATAGCACGCGGCCCGATCCGGTCCAAGTCGTCCCCTCGTGTCGACGGTCGAGCTGACAAACTGTCAGTGGCGCCGAGTTGCGATCCGGTGCAGGAGCCGGGCTACGATGTGACCTGGATGCCCGCGCCGAAGCTCCCCGAGGTCAAGGTGGGTGACCTCGTCCTCGACCGTTATCGCGTCGTCGAGCAGATCGGGTCTGGTGGCCACAGCGTCGTGTTCCGCGGCACCGACGAGCGGCTGTCGCGGCCGGTGTGCATCAAGGTGTTCAGCGGGCTCGGCGGGCACAGTGGCGTCGGCCGCACGAGCTACGAACACTTCGTCCAGGAGGCGTTCGCGCTGTCGCGGCTGACCCATCCGAACACGCTCAGGATCTATGACTTCGGCCACCTCGGCCCGAAGGACGCGGCCGGGATGCCGCTGCAAGTCTGCGAGTACATGAACGGCGGGACGCTGTCGCAGATCATCCGCGAGCAGGGCAAGCAGTCGCTCGCGGAGACGGTCCGGATCGTCTCCGCGATGTGCGCGGCGCTCGCGGAGGCGCACACGCTCGGCATCGTGCACCGCGATATCAAGCCACAGAACATCCTGTTCGGCTCGGTCGGCTCGCTGAAGCTGCCGAAGCTCGCCGATTTCGGGATCGCCAAGTGGAGCGCCGATACCGACGCGGACCGCGAGCAGCGCGCCGAGGATACCGCGATCGTCGCGGGCCAGAAGCTCGCGATGTACTCGCCGAGCTGGGCGGCACCGGAGCAGCTCGCCGGGCAGCCGGTCTCGGCGGCGACCGATATCTACTCGCTCGCGGTCGTCGCGATCTACATGCTGACCGGCAAGGCGATCTTCGCCGACGAGGATGTCTACGCCGGCTACAAGAAGCGCCGCCACGCCGACGAGCTGTTGCGCGAGACGCTGGCCCCGTTCAACCTGCCACGCGGGTTGATCGGCGTGCTGGCGCGCGCGCTCGCGTTCGATCCGAAGAAGCGAGTGTTGCGCGTCGACGAGCTCGCGACCGAGCTCGAGCACGTGCTCGAGCCCTCGGCCGGAGAGGCCGCGAGCCTGACCTCGCCGCCGGCGCCCAACGAGTCCGAGATCGTGACGCCGACCTCGCCGGTCGGCATGGTGACGCCGCCCGCGGGTGCGCACACGGTCCGCACCACCAAGCCGCTGCCGGCGCTGGCTGCGACGGCGGCGCTCGTGACCGCGAACCCGGCCACGGTGGATCCGCAGACCCCACCCGCGGTCTCGGCGAGCGCGGCACCCACGCCGCCCGTGATCCCGGCGACGGATCTCACCCCGCAGACGTTCCGCGCGCCGACCACGCAGGCGTGGATGAGCACCGCCCCTCAGCCTACGGGGCCCGTCCGGCGGATCGGGCTCGCCGATGTCCCGCAGCCCGCGAGCGACCGCCGCGTCCACTTCGTGATGGTCTCGACCGGGGTCGCGGATCTGGTCGGCCCGCAGGGCATCAAGGTCCGGTTGACGTTGATCCCCGGCCCGGGTGGGCAGCGCGTCGTCCACGTCAAGGGCCTGACCTGCTTCGTCGCGCTGCTCGGAGGACGGCCCTCACCGGCGGTCTCGCTCCACCAATCGAGCGACCTCGCGCTCGTCACCCCGCGCGCGCAGGAGATCGGGCATCTTCGCGTCGTGCAAGGCGCGACCGAGGGCTCGCTCGTTGTTTTTCCCATCGGCAACGAGCGCGTCGGCGTGGGTCTCGACGATTGTGCGGACCCGATCCTGTTCGACTTTGGGCCCGGTGCCGACGCGTATTTCGTGTACACTCAAGGGCGTACGGTGCCCAGGTCAGGGAGACGCGGGTAATCGCACATCATGGGTCAGACACCGCCTCCAGCAGCGCCGCCGGGTGGGCGCAGGCCCACTCCCTCGAGTGGTCCTCCGATCGCCGAGGTGTATGGCGACTTTAACGACTTCGAACACGACGCGACGAACGTCAACCAGATCCCACAGCCGGGCGCGCCGAACCTGGGCATCCCGATGCCGCGGCCCTCGGTGCCGCAGATGTTCCCGCAGGGCTCGCCGCAGCTCTCGCACCTGGGCCCGCCGCCGATGCAGCCGCATCCCCAGGCCCTCGTCGCCGGCATGACGAACCTCGGCCCGATCGGGATGCCGCCGCAGCCGCCATCCGGGCCGCCGATGCAACAGGTCTCGGGCGTGATCGCGCAGCCGACCCCGTACGTGTCGCGCTCGCGGATCTACGCGTTCGTGGTCGACGAGACCGGCATGCCGATCGAGCTCGGCTCGGGCCGCTTCGCGAAGGCCTACCTCGGCGAGGAGCGCTGGGTCGAATCCAAGACCACGCTGCGCCGGCCGGTCGCGATCAAGTGCCTGCAGCGCGGTGTCACCGGTGAAGATCAGATGCGGTTCCAGATGGAGAAGGAGATCCTGGAGCGCGTCCAGGGTCACCCGAACATCGTCGAGCTGCTCGCATCCGGTGAAGGCGACAGCGCCGGCTTCATTCCGCCCTCGGTGCGCGAGAAGGTCGAGAACGACTTCATGATCCTCGAGCTGCTCGACATGAGCCTCGAGGAGCGCCTCAAGGGCGCACGCCAGAAGCGCCGGCGCGACGACCTGCTCGCGGTGCCGCTGCGCGAGCGGATCTTCCGGGTGCTCGAGTACATCATCCCGGTCGCGACGGCCGTGGAGTTCTCCCACCTGGTGCGCGACATCTGTCACCGCGACATCAAGCCGGCGAACATCCTCGTCAAGCTGCCGGATCCGAACCTGCGCGGCGCGCAGATGAGGATCAAGCTCGCGGACTTCAACGTCGGCAAAGTCTCGGATCCGGATCTCGACGTCTCGATGACGCGGTTCCAGGCCGTGCCGGGCACGCTGTACTTCCAGAGCCCCGAGCAGGAGACCAACACGTTCGAGCTGCTCGTCAACACGACGCAAGGGTCGCCCGAGGTCGAGTTCTTCGAGGACTTCTACATCGACATCTTCGAGAACGACACGTTCGCGCTGTTCAACCGCAACGAGCTGTACTCGATCGCGGCGGCCGATCGCACCCGCAAGAAGATCCTGCTCAACCGCCCGTTCGCGGAGTCGAGCGAGATCAACGTCCGCGGCCGCGTCGTCAAGTCGGTCGGCCGCCCCGCCGACATCTACTCGCTCGGCGCGGTGTTCTACTACCTGATCAGTGGCGCGTACGCGAACCCCAAGAACCTGTTCGACGCGTTCCGCAAGTTCGTCGAGTACGAACGGCGCGACGAGAACAACTCGATCGCCGCGTACATCGAGCACGAGTACCGCACGATCCAGAACCTGCGCGCGCCGAAGGCCGATGGCCAGGGTGCGCCGGAGCTCGCGCCCGAAGATCGGTTCTTCAGCTACAAGCACTACCTCGACGGCAACGGCGAGCTGATCGATCCGGCGATCCTGATGATCATCGCGAAGGCGATGATCCGCAACAAGCCCGATAGCTACTGCCTGTCGTACGACCTGCGCACGACCGGCATCTCCGCGATGGTCCACGATCTGCTGTCGCTCTACGTCGCGTTCGGCATCGATCCGTCGGCGCGCATCGCCTACTCGAACGAGGGCTACACCGCGCCGAAGAAGTCCGGCACGATGCGGCGCGCGTTCGACAAGCTGTTCAAGAAGTGACCGCGTGACCAAGAACCTCGTTCCCACGATGTCGGGCTCGATCCCCGACATGAAGCGGCTGCGCGATCGCTGCGTCGCGGCCGGCATCACCGCGGAGATCGGGTGTCCACCCGGACAAGCCGCCTCCGGCGGTGGTTGAGGGACCAAGACGCACCTCCTGGTCCAGGAGGCACAGTTACCCAAGCTCGCCGAGTTGCTCCAGGATGACTGGAACGAGCTCGTCGACGGCAAGCAGATCGACCTCAGCGGCGATGCGTGCCCGGCGTGTGGCTGCGCGCTGCCGCTGATCGAGGGTGCGTGCGCCGACTGCGGCCTCCAGCTCGAGGGCTGAGCGCAGCCGCTGCCTAATCAAGTCGGTTGGTTTCGATCGTTGAGTCGTGCGCGCAACCGATCATTCGCCTACGTGATTCTGCGCGCTGCTCGACACGATGGCGTGAAGACGCTGCGGAACTACGCTGCGGTCGTCGCCATCGGCTGCGCGCTACTCTGGTTGCGAATCTCGGCATCGTTGACCTGATCGTGATCGTCGACGTGATCGCCCCCGTGATCGTGGCCGTGCACGGGAACGGGAACGCTACCGTGATCGTGATCTGCCCCGACGATCCCACAGAACATCGCAGAAGCCGGCAAGACCTACCAGGTCAGTGCAGCGCATCTCGTGATGAAGATCGACGAGTTGATCGACGACGAGCCCTACGCACTTGGCTTGCTCGACCGTGCTGACCAAGATGATCCCTGATCGTCAAGGGGGGGCGATCACGGTAGCGTTGCCGTTCTCGTGCACGGCCACGATCACGGGGCAGATCACGGCCACGGCCACGGAGGGATAACCCTAGCTCGCCTGGCTCGCACCGCGCGGCCGCGGCAGGCGGACCCGGAACGTCGAGCCCTGGCCGACCGTGCTGGCCACCGTGATCGTGCCGCCGAGCAGGCCGAGCAGGCGCTTGACCAACGTGAGGCCGAGGCCGACGCCGCCGTACTCACGCGACAGCGAGCCGTCGACCTGGTGGAACTCGTCGAAGATCCGGTCGAGCTCGTCCTCGGGGATGCCGATGCCGGTGTCCTCGACCTCGATCTCGATCACGTCGCCGAACCGGCGCGCGCGCAGCACGATCGTGCCGCCGTCGGGCGTGAACTTGATCGCGTTGGCGACGAGGTTCAGCACGATCTGATTGAGCTTGCTGCGATCGGTCCGGAGCGTCGGCAGCGCACCGAGCTCGTGTCTCAGCGTCAGCTCGCGGTCGGCGAGCAGCCACTGGCCGGTCGCGAGCACGCTCGGCAACGCATCCGCGAGGTCGATCTCCTCGAGGTGGATCTCGAGCTTGCCGGCATCGTCGCTCGCGAGCAGCAACAGGTCGTCGATCAACCCGAGCAGGCGGCGCGCGCTGCCCTTGATGTTCGTCATCGCCTCGACGTGACGCGGCCCGACGGTGCCGTAGATGCCCTTCGCGACCAGCTCGGACAGCCCCATCACGCCCTGCAGCGGGGTGCGCAGCTCGTGGGTGACGTTCGCCATGAACTGGGCCTTCTGCTTGTTCGCGTCGACCAGCGCGTGGGTGCGCGCCTCGAGCCGGCGCTCGTGATCGCGGAGCCGGCGCAGGATCAGGCCGACATGAAACGTCGGTACGCCGATCACGAGCGCGGTGAACCCGATCGAGATCGCGAGGTATCCCCCTGCGTTTCCGGACCACTCCGCGGGCGTCGGAAACCGCGCGAGTACGCCAAAGTGGGTCGCGAGCCCCATCGCGGTGAACAACACGAGCGACCACGCCCCGACGATCACCGCCGTCGTGAGGTTGGTGAGCAACGCGAGGACCGTGACCTCGATCGTGTAGATCGCCGCGATCGGGCTCGCGGTATCGCCGGTCGCCCAGATCGCGCCCGTCATCACGACCGCGTCCATGCACACGTTGATGCCGCCCAGCTCGAGCGCCATCCAGTCGAAGCGCAGGCCGAGCCATGCGAGCGTGTTCGTGACGAGCTTGAGGCCGATCAGCCCGGCGAGCAACGGATGCCACGGCAGCACGCCGAGCGCGACTCCGAGCGCGACGAGCACGGCGAACGCCCCCGTCAGCACGTAACCGCTGACCACACCGTAGCGCAGCGTGCGGCGATCACGCAGGCTCGCGAGCTCTGCGGCGACGTGGCGCAGCATCAGTGGGGCAACAGCGCGGCCACGCGGTCGAGCAGGATGTCGAGATCGAACGGCTTGACCAGGAAGCCATCGACGTCGAGCTCGGGCACCTGGTCCATCGCCTGGCGGTGGCTGCGATAGTACGCGCTCATCATCACGATCGGCACGACGCCGCCGAACGTGGTGTTCCGCATCGCGGTGCACGCATCGAAGCCGTTCACGCGCGGCAGCAACGCGTCGCACAACACCAGATCTGGACGATCGCCTTCGAACGCATCGACCCCTTCCTGGCCGTTGGTGGCGACCGTCGTGCGGTAGCCGTGCGCGGTGAGGTATTCGGAGATCACGAGTGCGGTGACTCGGTCGTCCTCGATGATCAGCACGTGCTGTTCGGTCGCCATCCCTTGCCACCCACGCTAGCGGCATCTCGCGCGGATGAGAATCACGACCGTACGTCACTACCCGATCGCTATCCCAGGCGATGTGTAGGAACTGTAAGAAAACTCTCGTGTATGTGCGTCACACGGCGGCGGCGGTAAGTGGCGCTTGTTCACGTGTCTGCAGGAACCGGAGGTTCGGGAAGTCCTGCTTCGCGCGGTTGAGCTGCCAGTCGTTGCGCGCGAGGAACACGGTCGCGCCGCTGTGATCCTCGGCGATGTTGTCGCGATTCGCGTCCGCGAACTTCTTGATCAGCTTGGGGTCGTCCGCATCGACCCAGCGCGCGACCTCGAACGAGGTGGCCTCGAAGTGGCACGGCAGGTCGTACTCGCTGCGGATCCGATCCGCGAGCACGTCGAACTGGAGCGCACCGACGACGCCGACCACGAAGTCCGAGCCGAGGAACAGCTTGAACACCTGCGCGGCGCCCTCCTCCGCGATCTGCTCGAGCGCGCGACCGAGGTGCTTGGCCTTCATCGGATCGTCGGGGCGCACGCGGCGCAGGAACTCCGGCGCGAAGCTCGGGATCCCGGTGAAGTGCAGCACCTCGCCCTCAGTCAGCGCGTCGCCGATCCGCAGCGTGCCGTGGTTCGGGATGCCGATGATGTCGCCGGCCCACGCCTCCTCGGCGAGCTCGCGCTCGTTGGCCTGGAACAGCATCGCGTTGTGGACACCGAGCGTCTTGCCGGTGCGCGGCACCGTGAGTCGCATGCCACGCGTGAAGTGGCCCGACGCCAGCCGGACGAACGCGATGCGGTCGCGGTGCTTCGGATCCATGTTCGCCTGGATCTTGAACACGAAGCCCGAGACGGCGGTCTCCTGCGGCTCGACGGCGCGTTCGCGCGCGGGCTGCTTGCGCGGCGGCGGCGCGAGCTCGGCGACCCCGGCGAGCAACTCGCGCACGCCGAAGTTGTTGACGGCCGAGCCGAAGAACACCGGGGTCAGGTGGCCGGCGCGATAGGCCTCGAGATCGAACGGCGGGCACAGCCCCTTCACCATCGCGACGTCCTCGCGCAGCTTCGCGACCTGCGACTCGGGCAGCAGCCGGTCGAGCTGCGGGTCGGTCAGGCCCGACAGCGTGATGCCCTCCTGGATGTACTCGCCCTTGCTGCGCTCCATCAGGATCAGCTGGTCGCGAAACAGGTCGTAGCAGCCGCGGAACTCGCGACCCATGCCGATCGGCCACGACGCTGGGGTGACCTCGAGCTGGAGGTCATTCGCGATCTCGTCGAGGAGATCGAACGGATCGCGGCCCTCGCGGTCCATCTTGTTGATGAACGTGGCGATCGGCACGTCGCGGAGCCGGCACACCTCGAACAACTTGCGGGTCTGGGTCTCGATGCCCTTCGCGGCGTCGATCACCATCACGGCGGAGTCGACCGCCGTCAACGTGCGGGAGGTATCCTCGGAGAAGTCCTCGTGGCCCGGGGTATCGAGCAGGTTGAACGTGCAGTCGCGGAAGTCGAACGTCATCACCGAGGTGGTCACCGAGATGCCGCGCTCGCGCTCCACCTTCATCCAGTCCGAGCGCGCGCGCCGGCGGTCGCCACGCGCCTTGACCGCGCCGGCGAGCTGGATCGCGCCGCCGAACAGCAGCAGCTTCTCCGTGAGCGTGGTCTTGCCCGCGTCCGGGTGCGCGATGATCGCGAACGTACGGCGCTTCGCGATCGGCGCAGGTAGCAAGACGTCGTCGGACATGGGGCCGGAATCTAGTACAGTGCCTGCCATGCTGAAAGCGCCTTGGGTCGTCCTTCTCGTCAGCTCGACGGCGCTCGCCGGTCCCCGCACCGACGCGCACGGCAACCTGATCCGTGACGCCCACAGCTGCGGCACGACGACGATCCGGCAGCCCGTGCCCGGCGTGGCGCTGTTCAGCGCCCCCGCGACGCCGGTCCGGACGATCTACCTCAACCGCAACGGCGGCACCTATAACATCACGAACGGGATGACCGACGCGTCGACGAACACCGCGAACGTGATCGCCGCCGGGGACGGCAAGGCCCACATGAACGCCGTGATCCCACCGATCGACGCCAACTTCGACTGGAACTACATCGTCCAGTGCGTGAAGTCCCAGTACAAGCCGTACGACATCATCATCACCGAGACCGAGCCGATCTCGGGCAACTACGTCGAGGCGGTGGTCGGCGGCGACGGCGCGAGCACGGGCTGGAGCGCGAATTCCGGCATCCTCGGCGTCGCCTCGGCCGACAACTTCTGTGGCGTGACCGAGAAGGGCATCGCGTTCAGCTTCGCGCACAACCATCTCGGCATCTCGCACCCGAACGACGAGCTGTGCGCGACGGTCGCGCACGAGGTCGGGCACCTGCTGTCGCTCGAGCACGAGATCTCGTCGCCCGATACGATGTCGTACGTGCCGTTCGCGACCGCGGGCATGAAGAGCTTCACGAGCGCGAATTCGCAGTGCGGCACCGACGCCCAGGACACCAACAACTGCAGCTGCATGACGACCGGCACCGGTCAGGTCACCAACTCGGCGCAGCGCCTGACCCAGTTCGTCGGCCTGCGCCCGACCGAGACCAACCCACCGACGCTCGATGTCGCGGCGCCCGGCGACAACGTCAAGCTACCGCCCTCGTTCGTCGTCACGGCGACCGCGACCGACGACACCGCGATGGATCAGGTCGACGTGCTGCTCGGCACGACCACCGTCGGTGCGAGCACGTCGCCGGTGGGATCGACGTACTCGATCGCGGTCAACAACCAGCCCGAGGGGACCTACACGCTCGAGGTCCAGGCGATCGATCTCGCCGGTAACATCACGAAGAAGGATCTTTCGGTCACGATCGCGCTCGCGGCGACGGGAGACAACTGCGTCAACAACAGCGACTGCCACGGCAACATCTGCGCGCAGAACGAGGACAACACGCAGTTCTGCACGCAGGCCTGCGACGACGCGAACGCGTGTCCCGATGATTTCGCGTGCCAGGCGGTCGGCGCGCAGAACTTGTGCGTGCCTTCGGGCGGCGGTTGCAACATCGGCGGTGGCGATCGCGGCACGCTGATCGGGTTGGTGGGCCTCTCGCTGGCGCTGGTGCTGCGCCGTCGTCACCGCGCATGAGGTGGCTCGCGCTCGTCGCCGTGCTCGCCGGCTGCCACGACGAGCCGGTCAAGGCGTGCACCCCCACGGGTCGTGCGAAGCCCGACTTGCTCGTGCAGCTGCGCCGCCATCGCACGCTGGTCGATCAGCGCGCGAACCCGCGCGACGTCAAGCTCGTCGATGACGAGATCCGGCTCGCCGAGGCGGTCGCCTGCCAGCCGTGCGAATGGGTCGGCGATCGGCTGACCGTCGCCGAGATGTTCCCGCTCGCGCGGCTCGACGAGGCGACCGGCACCACGTGCCTCGGGCTCGTGCTGCGCGATGGCTCGACGGCGTTCGGCCGTGCGCGGCCCTAGCTGCGCCAGCCGATCGTCAAGAACGCGACGCGCTGCTTCGGGTTGTTCTGCGGCCCGAGCAGGCTCGTGAACCCGGCGGCCGCGCCGAGCTCGAAATGCCGCGTCGCCGCCGCGCGCACGGCGAGCTCGATCGGAATGTGCCAGCCATCGTTCGCGACCGCGAGGTCACTGTTCCAGCCGCTGTGGAGCTCGACCACCCACCGGCAGGTCGGCTGCACCGCGAACACGACCGGCAGCCACAGCTCGGCGCGGTTGCCGCGGTCGGTGTTGCCGAGCCCGAGCTGGAGGTACGGAGCTCCGCTGATCGCGAAGCGGCCGTGGTGCCAGCGCAGCTCGCCGCCGAGCGTCAACGCGGGCTTGACCGGATCGAGATCGCGAACGAGGAAGCGCGCCCGAGGCGCGATGGACCACGCGGCGGCGTCGTACGCGAGGTAACGCGCCTCGACGCCGCCTCCCCGGTAGAACCCGTCACACAGGAAGCCATCGCGGCGCACGCAGAGGCTGGCACCGGGCTCGATTCGGTCTAGGCTCGGGTCGCTATGCACGAGCCCGAGCGTCAGCCGCGGCGTGACGCCGACCCAGAGGTCGGGCGCGAACGACAGCGGCCTCGCGAACCCACCGCTCGGCGCGAGGTTGGTCTCGACGACCAGCTCGGCGTCGAGCTGACCGGGCGCGAGTACGAGCGGGCGCGCGACGAGGTCGTGAGGATCGGCGGACGCCGCGCGCGCGACCAGCAACAGCACCGCAAGCGTTCGCACGCGCGGACCCTACCACTCCTGCTCGTCGTGGCCGCAGGGACCGCGTGCCACTACGACGTCGGGCAAGCTGACTCGGCGTTCTACAACTGGGACGGTCGCAAGGTCCACTGCGCGATCGACATCGACACCTACGCGCGGATCGACAACGCGAGCATCGACACCGGGCTCGATCGTGCGCGCGATCGCGGCGAGGTCCTCGAGCTCTACAACCACAAGCCCGGCACCACGATCCAACCCGACGTGATCGAGCACGTGCTCGCCGGCGCTCAGAGCCGCGGCCTCGCGTTCGTGACCTACGCCGACATGGCGAACGGCATCCGCCCCGCCGGCGGCGGCCTCGCCTACTCGTTCGACGACGCGTACGTCCAGCAGTGGGCCGCGCTGCGCCCGATGTTCCAGCAGTACGGCGCGCGGGTCACGTTCTTCATCGCGTTCTGGGATCAGTTGAGCGCGGCCGACCGCGCGTCGCTGCACGACCTCGCGGGCGACGGCCACGATATCGAGGCCCACAGCGTGAAGCACTATCGTGGCCCGGTCTACGTCGAGGAGCGCGGGCTCGGCACGTACATGAGCGACGAGATCGAACCTTCGATCGACCACCTCCGCGAGGACGGCTTCCCGGTCACGGCGTTCGCATATCCGTACGGCTCGCGCACCGACGAGACCGATCGCGCGATCCTCGATCACGTCTCGATCTTGCGGTCCGTCGCCTATACCTGGGAGAGCCCGGCGACGGATCCGTGCCCCGACGACTGAGCTCGGCGGTCCTCGTAGCTACTTGACCATCGCAGTGCCGCCGACGGTGTCCGGCGGCGACAGCGTCAGTGCGTAGACCGTGACGCCGGTCGCGAGCGCGACCGCGCTGCCGCCGAGCGCCCACACCCACCACTTGCGGTACCACGGGGTCGGCGGCTCGTAGCGCAGCGCGAGCTCGCGCGGGTGCTGCGGATCGGCCCAGGTCAGCACCTCGTTGTCGTGTGCATCGTAGGCGCGGAGATAGAGCTCGAGCGATACCGGCGCCGTCGCCGCGACCGGCGGCAACACGATGGTGTTGTCCTTGGCCAGGGTCAGGTCGGTCGCGTGCCAGTGGGCCTCTCCCCGCGAGCGCACGTACAAGGTCGCGCGATCGAGGAAGCGCTTCGGATCGGAGAGCACCTCGATCTCGATCGGCACCGGGGCGCCGGCCCGCTGACCGCGGGACCACGTGACCTCGACCGCGGGCGCCGGCGGGGCGGCCTTGCGAACCTCCTCGAACACGAGCGTCGCTTTCGGCGAGAGCCGGTAGCTCAACACGTGCTTGGGATCGAGCGCGAGCATCATGTCGAACGCGGTCTTCGCGCCCGCCTCGTCGTCGCCGTACGCGCGACCGATGCCACGCTCCTCCCACAGCTTGATGTTGGAGCTGTAGTCGAGTGGCCCCGCCTTCTCGGCGGCGTCGACCGCGGCCTTGATCGCGTCGGGATCCTGCGCGGTGATCGCCTGGGCGCCGGCCTCGAGGTGTTGCGGCGCATCGCCCGCCGGGACGCACGCGTGGCCGTTCCAGTAGGTCGCAGCGCCGCACGCATCGCGGAGGCGGACCTGCGTGCCGCGAGCGCCGCCGCCGCTCGCGCACCCCGCAAGCACGACCGTGAGCGCGAGCCTCATCCGCAACCACGGTAGCCGATCTGGCGGATCGATCAGCCGGCAAGTGCCTCCGAAGTCGCCACCCCAACCACGTGAAAGCAGGGCCGCCCGCGCTGGCACGGAGGGTGCTTTCGCCCCACCGCATATGCGCTCGCTCCTGACCACGCTTGGCTTATCCCTGATCGGCGCGACCCTCGGTTGCGCCGCCTCGAACGACCCGACGCCGGACTGCTCGATGCCCGGAGACATCGATTGCGCCGGCCCCGCGAGCGGCGGCGGCAAGGCGGACGGCTTCGACTACAAGAACGATCCCGCCCGGATGTCGCAACACCTCACGTACAAGCTGAGTGACCTGCCGAAGCAAGGCTGGCGCGACACGGCGGTGTGGAAGGACGCGTATCCCGAGGCCGTCGGCAAGGCCGCGACCGTCTGGGCCGATACCTACTGGCCGACCTCCGAGGGGTCGCACAACAATCGCTGGCAGGGCGACGCGATCCCGTCGCCGCTCGAGAAGTACGACGCCGCGTTCAACCACGCCGCCGGCTGCGCGCACTACCCCAGCAAGTTCTACGGCACCGGCGCGAAGGCCGAGTGGGACACCTACTACGGCTGCGCCGGACCGGCCGCGAAGTGGCAGTCGCAAAACTTCCAGGGCGGCGGCGAGATGCACGACGGCACCGACAACGACGGCGATGGCAAGACCGACGACTACGGCAGCGACGGCAGCATCGACGGGATCCAGGGCTGGTGGGGCACCTGCCACGCGTGGACGCCCGCCTCGCAGCTCGTCCCCGAGCCACAGCACGCCGTCACGCTCGGCAACGTGAAGTTCGAGGTCGGCGACATCAAGGCGATCATCCAGAACGCGTTCGACTCGACGAGCGCCGTCATGCTCGGTGGTCGCTGCAACTCGCAGGAGATCACGCACGACGTGCACGGCTCCGCGAACGACGACTGCGCCGACGTCAACCCGGGTGGGCTCCACGTCATCATGACGAACTTCCTCGGCCTGACGACGCTGCCGCTGGTCGAGGACCGCACCGCGAACTACGAGGTGTGGAACCAGCCGGTCGTCGGCTACAAGATCACCAAGCAGGCGAAGGTCGCCACGAGCGCCGCGAACACGTGCGTCGGCAACTCCGGCACGACGTGGACCTACAACGACAAGGCCAAGGCGCTCTACGAGGTCAAGATGACGGTCAGCTACGTCGTCGAGGGCTCGCCCGGGACCGCGCCGATCGGCTATCGCGACAACGTCTCGACCGACGACTACCACTACATCCTCGAGCTCGATGGTGCCGGCAAGATCATCGGCGGCCGGTTCTGCACCGACTCCGAGGACGCGCACGTCGACTTCCTGTGGTCGCCGACCGGTCAGTGGAATCCAACCAACCCGAACGTCGACGTCGCGAACGTCAAGAAGCTGATCAAGCTCTCGGTCGCGCCCGAGGGCACCGATACCACCGGCGGGAACCACAAGGACTTCACGGCGTCGCCGAACACCGCGATCCCCGATAACAACCCCGCCGGCGCCTCGGCGAACCTCGCGGTCACCGGCGTCACGGCGCCCAAGGGCCTCACCGTCTCGGTCCACATCACGCACACGTACTCGGGCGACCTGACGCTCACGCTGGTGAAGGACGGCACGCCGGTCAAGACGCTGCGCCAGGACCAGGGCGGCGGTACGGACAACATCGTCGACACCTACACCCTCACCGCGGCCGAGCTCGGTGCCAGCGCGAACGGCACCTGGACCCTCAAGGTCGTCGACGACGCCGCGCAGGACACCGGCACGATCGACCAGGTCGATCTCTCGTTCGCTCTGTAAGCTTGGTAGTTAGCTCGGGTTGTCCCCGACACCCGCCGAGCTACTGCGTCACCACGATCTGCTCGGTCCACTGCGCGATGTGATTGTTGCTGTCGATGTTCTGGAAAGGGAGCCGGAACGTCGGTTGGCTCGGATCCATGCCCGCCGCCGCGAGCGACGGCACGAACGCGGTCATCCAGATCTGTGGGCGTGCGAGGTTGACGAGGCGCGTGCCGAAATCACGCTTGCTCGACACGGTGATCCAGTTGATCGGCTCGGTGCCGACGGTCTGCGCGAACGGCGCCCACCGCGCCCACGAGTTCGTGAAGCCGATCGCACTGTCGAGTGCGGCGAGCTTGATCGCCGGTGCGCTGCCATCGGCCGCGATCACCCACACCGAGGCACTCGGGTTGTTGTAGGCGCCGGTGCCGGGCAAGTTGTCATCGGACTTGTTGAACAACACCCACTTGCCGTCGGGCGAGAACGACGGATAGTAGTTATTGCTCGCATCGGCGACGAGCATCTTCTCGGTGCCGAACGTCTGGGTCGCCTGGTCGAACGGCCGGATCCAGATCTGGCCGTTCCCGAAGTGCCAGTCCGCGCCATAGCTCGCGCTCGGCACGCGGACGTACGTGAGTTGCGAACCATCGGCCGAGACGTCGGGGTGCGTGACCTTGTCGGTGCCGCCGACCGGCATCGTCGCGAGCACGCTCTGCGTCGTGAAGTCGCGGACCTGCAGCGTCCCGTTATGGACCGCGAGGAACTCGGTGCCATCGGGCGTGAACGAGCTGAAGTTCCACGCGTTGGCCTCGACGCCGAACGCCTTGGTCCCGACGTCGATCGTGTTGGCGTTGCCGTTGCCGCCGTCCCACGTGACCAGCATGTTCTTGCCGTCGCGCGACAGCACGTGACACGCGATGCAGCGATTGGAGGTCTGCGCCTTGGTCATGAATTGCTCGGCCGGCTGACCGGGCTTGGCCATATCGTGCCGCCAGATCCCCTCGGGGCTGGTCGTGCCCGCGCTCGCCCAGTAGTAGATGCCGCCGTTCATCTCCTCGTTCGAGAGCTTGACCAGGCGCGGACCGCTCGTGCCGATGCCGAGCGCGGGGTTCGCGCTCGACACGCCGCGGACCTGGTACGTGATGGTCGCGTTGTTGCCGACCGCGGAGGCCCACTCGTCGGCCAAAAACGCCGACCACGACGCCTCGGGGCCGGCCGCCGGATCCCCGTTGCCGCCGGGGACGTAGACCCGCACGTCGGACAGATCGGTGTGCAGCGAGATCTCGAAGATGTCGTTCGAGTTGGCATCGGTCCAGTGGATCTCGAAGTCGCCGAGGTTGCGCGGCATCACGACATCGGCCGGTGGATAGACGACGTTCGGTGCCCGCGCCGGATCTTCGGCGCCGCCGAACAGGCCGGGCGTGTTGGGATCGAGCGTCGGGTCGACGCGGATCCCGACCGAATGCACGATCACCTGCGCGCTGCCCTGCTTGTCGCTGTACGCGCCGGTGATCGTGAACTTGCCGGCGCCCTTGACGGTCAGCGTGCGCGAGTTGTTGAAGTCACCCACGAGGCTGTCGATGGTGAAGGACGCGTCCGCGGTGATGTCCTTGGTCGTGCCATCGGGATACGTCAGCGTCGCGGTGAAGTCCTCGGTCGCCGGCGCCGAGTTCGTGATCGTGAGATCGCTCGTCGGCGGTCCGATCGACAGCACCGCCATCGTGTCGTCTTCACCGGTGTGATGCGCCGGCCCGCACGCAGCCAGAACACAGATCACTGCGAATGCCCTCATGGGCGCAATTCTACCGAACGCTCGTCGATATGGTAAGGACGCAGCGTGCGCAGCCTGACCTCGGTGCTCGGAAACTCCCAGCGGCTCGATGGCGGTGCGATGTTCGGCAACGCGCCCAAGGTGATGTGGGAGCGCTGGATCCCGCCCGACGACCACAACCGGATCCCGCTGGCCTGCCGCTGCCTGCTGGTGCGCGATGGCGCACGCACGATCCTTTTCGAGACCGGCATCGGGGCATTCTTCGACCCGGCGATGCGCGAGCGCTTCGGGGTGGTCGAGGCGCACCACGTGCTGCTCGAGTCGCTCGCCGCGATCGGCGTCACACCTGACAACATCGACGTGGTGGTGTTATCCCACCTCCACTTCGATCACGCGGGCGGCGCGTTGACCGGCTACGAACCCGGCGCGAAGCCCGACCTGGTGTTTCCACGTGCGCACTGGGTCGTCGGCGCCGAGGCGTGGGCGCGGGCCATTCACCCCCACGCCCGCGATCGTGCGTCGTTCATCCCGGGCCTGGTCGAGCTCCTCGACGCGACCGGGCGGGTCGAGAAGGTCCGCGGCGAGCGCTCCGAGATCCTCGGGGAGGGCTATCGCTTCCACCAGAGCGAGGGCCACACGCCCGGCCTCTTGCTCGCCGAGGTCGCGATGCCCGCCGGCCCGGTCGTGTTCGCCGCGGACCTGATCCCCGGCAAGCCCTGGGTCCATCTGCCGATCACGATGGGCTACGACCGCTACCCCGAGATGCTGATCGACGAGAAGACCGCGCTGTTGACCGACCTGCTCGCGCGCCACGGCCGGCTGTTCTTCACGCACGATCCGGTGGTCGCGATGGGGACCCTCGTGCGCGACGTGAAGGGCAAGTTCGGGATCTCGGACGAGCTACGCGATGTTCGCGATCTCGCGACCTAGCGCCGGCCAATCCTAGTGGTGTTGCACGACGGTGATCGCCTCGCCGTCGTGCAGCTCGATCGTCTGGGTGTCGAGCAGCGCACTCGACCTGCCATCGTAGAACTTGATCACGTGTTTGCCGGCGGGGACCTTGCGATGGTTGACCGGTGGCGTCAGCGGCGCGCCGTCGTCGATCGTGATCGTGTTCGAGCCCTCGGCGGCGCGGATCGTGATCGCGCCGGTGCCGGCCGGCACCACCGCCAGCCTCGCCGCATCCGGCGCGAACACGCGCACGCCGGCATCGTGATGGTGCGCGATCGCCTGGCTACGTGCGTCGGCCGGCGCGTCGATCACGAGCGCCGCATCGGCGAGCTCCGGTGCGTCGGGCTCGGCATCGAGGGGCCCGGGCTGGACGATCAGCGGCGCATCGCCGTGCCCCATCGCCGCGTCGTGCGCGATCATCGGCTCGGGCTGAGCGCGCGTGCGGGTCGCGAGGAACACGGCCACCCCCGCGACCACGAGCGCGAACACGAGGATCGCGACCCTCGCGCGGTGACTCGCCGGCGCGACGAGCTCGCGGTCCGCTCCCGCGCCACCGAGCGACGTGCCGAGCGACGTGCCGGAGGTCGCGCCGGGTGCCGCCGCTACGGTGTCCTCGACGATCGCGACCGCGGCGACCGGCCCGACCTGCGTCGGTTGATCGGTCGGCCGGCTGACCGCGCGCGGCAGCGAGGTCTTCGCCGTCCCGCCCGGCGAAGCCGCGCCGGCGACCACACCCGCGAGCCACTCGCGATGCGCCGCGCGCTGCGCTTCGAGCTCGCGCGCCGCCCAGGACGCGAGCGTCTCGCCGCTCCCCGCCTGCTCGACCTGCTCGAGCTGCTGCGCGAGCGCGGCGGCGGTCGGGGTGCGCGCCCCGAGATCGCGCTGCAACGCGCCCATCACCGCCTCGTCGAGCCCGCCCGGGAACGCGCGGCGCGACGGCATCATCTGCGACGGCGGCACGATCACCTGCTGCTCGACCGCGAGCGCGATCGTGTAGATCGAGTCGCCTTCGAACAGGGGCTGCCCGGTCAGCAGCTCCCAGGTCACGACGCCGAGCGCCCACACGTCGCTGCGGCGATCGATCGGCTCGTTCTTGACCTGCTCCGGCGACATGTACGGCGGCTTGCCCTTCACGGTGCCGAACTCGGTGACCGGAGCCTGGCGGTTCTTGATCAGGGCGATGCCGAAATCGATGACCTTGATGTGGCCGTCGTACCCGAGCATCAGGTTATCGGGGCTGATGTCGCGGTGGACCAGCCCCATCGGCACACCACTCGGATCGCGCGCCTCGTGAGCGGCGTGCAGGCCGCGCGCCGCCTCCGCGATCGCGCGCGCGATCACGTTGGGCGGCATCACCGACGTGCCGACATCACGCAGCGGCAACCCGGCGACGTACTCCATCACCATGTACAGGGTGTCGCCCTCCTCGCCGAAGTCGTGCACCGTCGCGATCCCCGGGTGATTGAGCCGCGCGAGGATCGCGGCCTCGTCGAGGAACATCGCGCGCACCGGGGCCAACTGGGCGTACTCGGGGCGGATCGTCTTGATCGCGACGAGCTGCTCGAACGCACCCGGGCCACGGCGGCGCGCGAGCAGCACCGAGCCCATCCCGCCGCTCTTGAGCTCGTAGAGGATCTCGTACGCGCCGAACTTGGTCACGCGAGCTTCAATCCGGGTCCGCGTCCTCGTTCGGGCGTTCGATCAGGCCGTGCTTGTAGAGCAGCTCGCGGAAGTGCCTGCGCGACAGGTCCGCGTGCTCCGCGGCACGCGTCACGTTGTTCGCGTTCGCCTGCCACACCATCGCGACGTAGCGCTTCTCGAACTGGTCGTTCCAGCGCTCCTTCGCCTCCTTGAACGGCAGCGAGGTATCGATCACCTCGGCGTGCTGCGGAGCGGCCGCGCCGGAGTCGAGCCACAGCCGCAGCTCGCGAAACTTCGAGGCCGGCCCCGACATCGCCCACGCACGCTCGAGCGCGTTGCGGAGCTCGCGGACGTTACCGGGCCAGGCATAGCGGCGCAGCTTGTCGAGGTTGTCGCCGTCGATCGGCCCCGGGTCGAGCCGCTTGCGCGCGTAGAACGTCGCGATCAGGTGCGGCAGATCCTCGAGCCGATCGCGCAGCGGCGGCAGCGCGACGTGGACGACCGCGAGCCGGTAGAACAGATCGAAGCGGAACTCCTTCGTCGCGACCATGCGGTGCAGATCGCGGTGCGTCGCCGCGACCACGCGCGTATCGACCTTGACCGGCCGATCGGCGCCGACCGGTTGCACGGTCTGTGCCTCGAGCACGCGCAGCAGCTTCGCCTGGACCGCGAGCGGCAGCTCGCCGAGCTCGTCGAGGAACAGCGTGCCGCCGCTCGCCTCGACGAACGCGCCCTTGCGATCGCGCTCGGCACCGGTGAACGCGCCCTTGACGTGACCGAACAGGTGCGAGTCGATCAGCGCCTCGGAGATCGCGCTGCAATCGACGACCACGAACGGCTGGGCCGCGCGCGACGACGCGTCGTGGATCGCCTGCGCCGCGAGCTCCTTGCCGGTGCCCGATTCGCCCTCGATCAACACCGTCGCGTCGCTCGGCGCTGCCATCTCGAGCACCGCGAACAGCTCGCGCATCGCGACACTCTGCCCCGCCATCGCGCCGAAGTGATCGCGATCGCTCGGCGGTAGGTTCGGCGTATCGGTTCCGGTGATCCGGACCGGCGTGTTGCCGAACTGAATGGTGGAACCTGCCGGTACCACGATCTCGCCGATCCGCGTGCCCTGGAACCAGGTCCCGTTGGTCGAGCCGAGGTCCTTGACCCGGATGCCATCCGGCGTGATCGCGAGCTCCGCGTGCTTGCGAGACACCTGCGGGTCGACGAGCACGAGATCGCAGCTCGCATGCGCACCGACGGTGATCGTGCGCGCACCGAGCATGACCGGAGCCGCCGTCTGGCCCACGACCTGCAACGCGTACGACCGCGGCGCAGTCCGACCCCTCGTGGCGGCCATCGCGAGACCCGTCTGGATCAGCGTCCGCCGATCGAAGCTCACGATGCGAAGGATATACGCAAAACACGGCGAGCTGTCTGCGGTGATAGGATCGGATCGATGAGATGGTGCGCCGTCGTTGCGCCGGCGGTGCTGATCGCGGCCTGCGGCACCGATCCGACCCTGGCGGTCTCGGTCACCCACCCCAGCACCGTCACGGTCGCGACGACCGAGGTCACCGTCTACGAGTCGGACTCGTTGAAATGCACCGACCTCGAGTTCGCGCGGGTCGATCCGGCCGGCCTCGTGGCTCTCACCGCGGATGACGTCGTGCTCGACGGCACCGCCCGCGGAGACCTGACCGGCCTCTCGCGTACCGGCCACAAGGTGATCGTCGCGCGTGGCTTCGCGGCGGACTCCACGCTCGTCACGATCGGCTGCGCCGAGAAGGACGAGGTGCTCGGCGCCGATACCGTCGCGATCTCGACGTTCGTCGCCGCGGTCGTGTCGATCCATCCACCCACCGATCCTGCGCTGCTCGACGTCGCGATCACGCTGACCGACGCGGGCGGCGCGGCGTTACCCGACCTACGTCCGGTGACGTGGACGGTCTATGGTCCGGCCGGCAGCACGGCCGCGAATCCCGCGAACGTCACGACCCTCTCCGATGGCGTGTGGGAGCCGGCGCTGCCGACCTGCACCGGCACCGGGGTCACGACGCTGCGGCCGAATCCCCCGAGCGAGCTCGGGGGCTATGCGGTCCAGCTTCGCGCCGCGTGGGCCCTCGAACAGCCGCAGCCGTACACGTCGCTCGCGGCGACCGGATTCGCGAACACCGACCTTCACCTCACGCCGTCGAGCGCGCGCCGGTTCTGCACGATCCGCCAGCAAGGGCCGGTGCATCGCCTGGTCTGCGTCGACAGCGCGAACGTCGCACACGACCTCGCGATCACGATCGATGCGACGGGGCATGCCGTCGCGACCGAGATGGGCACGCAGTCCGCGCTGCCGCCGCTCCCCGGCGCCCAGACCGTCGTGGCGATCGTCGCGGAGCCCGCGGCCGGCACCGATCGCGAGGTCTACGCGGTGACCGATCGCGGCGTACTCGTCGCGTTGTTCGGCGCCACCGCGGTCACCGATCAGGCGCTGGTGTGCCCGGTGTGCAGCGACGCGATCGTGGTGCCACCGTGCGGCGCGACGCCGGGCAAGGTGTTGCTCGCGGGGCCGACCAACCGGGTCCGCCAGATCGATCTGCACGGCGGCAATCTCCAGATGTTCGACGTCTCTGGGGTCACCGCCGTACGGCTCGACAACGCCGGCTGCGTGACCCAGCTCCACACCTCGGGCTCGCCGACGTTCGCGCAGCTCGCCTCGCTCCACGCCGGCGGCATCGTCGCGACGACGTTCGTCCCGGCGGCGACCCTGATCGCGAGCTGCACCAGTGGAGCGTGCAAGCTGCTCGATCTGCCGCTGGTCCGCGGCGCCGGCGTCGGGTTCACCGCGGATACCGAGCCGCGCATCGTGATCGCGAACCTCGACGCGACCGGCGTCGAGCTGAGCCAGCTCGTGATCGCGCCGACCGGCGGCGCCGCCAGTTCGATCGGGACGACGATCGAGCGCGCGCGCACCCCGGCCGCCTCGCTCCCCGACCGCCTGGTCGTGGGTCAGGTCGATACCGACACCGGCACCGACCTGTTCTGGGATATCCCGACCCGCAACTCGGGCACGACCTTCCAGATCGCGTATGCCCGCAAGGTCGGCGCGGTCAACCTCGAGGCGCTGTCGCCGGCCCTGGACCTCGATGTCGACGATCTCGTCACCGGCGATCTCGATGGCGACGGGCTCGACGATGTCGTCGTGCTGTCCACGACCGGCGTCGCGATCGTGCCGATGGGCGTCACGCTGCCGGCGCCCGCGCCGAATACCGATCCGACCTGTACGCCCTGAGCTGGGGGCTGTGTAAAATAGCCGCGGATGCTGCGGTGGTTGGCAATCGCGGGGCTCGCGTGCTGCGGTCACGCACCGCCGGCGCCGGCGAGCCCAGAACCCGGTACGAGCCACGCGCCGCCGGTCGTGGCGCCCGCAGATGCGGCACCGCCGCCGGGGCTCGACGACGATCTACCGCGGCTCGCCGAGCGTTCGGTCGCGCTCTACCACACGCTCGCGGAGGTGCTCGGGCCTCCGGCCGCGACCGACTGCGCCGCGGTCGCGCGACAACTCGATAAGGTCGCGACCGACAACGCCGAGGTGATCGACGCGAACGCACGGGTGCTGCACGCAGGTCACGACAAGATCCAGCGCCTCAAGGCCGCGATCGAACCGCATCAAGCCGCGCTCGACGCGTCCGCGAAGATCATCAGCGACTCGCAGACGATGAAGACCTGCGCGGATCAAGCGGCCTTCGCAAAGGCGATCGATCGTCTGCTCGGAGAGCCGTGAAGGCGTACGGTCGACGTGCTCGAACCAGGTTCGAGCGCGTCACCCGGCTGCTGCGGCGCGCCGTCGTGGTCGCGCTGATCGCCGTGCCCGCGCTGGCGCCCGCGCTGGCGATCGCACAGCCCTCGCCGCCGGTCACGTCGCCTGCCGCACCGCCGGTCACGTCGCCTGCCGCACCGCCGGTCGCGTCGACTACCCCGCCGCCGGTCACGTCGACTACCCCGCCGCCGGTCACCCCGCCGCCCGCTACCCCGCCGCCGGTCACCCCGCCGCCGATCGCAACGCCGGCTCCAGCACCGGCGCCTGCGTCGCCGGGGTCCGCCGTGATCGTTCACCCTCCCGGGGGCACGACTCACGGCGTGCCACCGGCGCCCCGGCCGCCCCGCGAGCATGCCGACAACCAGACCGCGGTGAGCTCGCTGTTCGCGATCAAGGTGATCGGCGGGCTCGTCGCGCTGCTCGTGCTCGCCTACCTCGGCGGCAATCGCCGGGTCGTCCGCTTCCAGGAGCGGCTGGGGATCAGCGGCGTGATCACCGCGGGCTTCCCGTTCGTCGCGCTCGGCGCGCTCGCGA
>JBDTEH010000008.1:0-52048 GCA_039922635.1 Kofleriaceae bacterium
AAGTACGACTACGAGATCGCGTTCGAAGACGGCGTGATCGGCCAGATCCTCGATGCGCTCGACAAGAACAGTCTCGCCGCGAACACCACCGTCGTGTTGATGTCCGATCACGGCGAGGCGCTCGGCGTGCACCCCGGCGAGGCCGGGCTCTACCACGGCATGTCGCTCTACAACGAGCTGCTCCACGTGCCCCTGATCTTCCGCGTGCCGAACGTCAAGCCGGCGATGCGCGATGATGTCGTCGAGCTCGTCGACATGGCGCCGACGATCGCGGCGCTGTTCGGCGTGACGCCGCCGGCGTCGTGGATCGGGCGCTCGCTCGTGCCCGCGATCGCCGGCGACAAGCTCGCGCCACTGCCCGCGTTCTCCGAGATGCCGACCACCAACGAGTGGAAGCACGAGGCCAAGTCGATGATCTCACCGGACGGCAAGCACCACGTGTTCTTCAAGATCAGCGAGGGACGCACCGAGATCTACGATCTCGCGAATGATCCCGACGAGAAGACCAGCATCACCAGCTCCGATCCGAAGGCGAAGGAGCTCGAACAGCAGCTCGCGGCCTGGATCGACGGACCGCTCGCGAACGCGGAGCACGAGTGAGCGACCAGGCCTACCGCAACCCGATCCCGACCTGCGACCTCCTGATCGAGCTCGCAGATCGCCCGGGCACGCTCGTGTTCGTCGAGCGCAAGCACGAGCCGATCGGCCTGGCGTTGCCCGGAGGCTTCGTCGACGACGGCGAGTGGGTCGCCGACGCGGCGGTGCGCGAGGCCAAGGAGGAGACCGGCCTCGACGTGACGCTGGTCGAGCTGTTCCACGTCTACTCGGACCCGACGCGCGATCCGCGCAAGCACACCGTGTCGACCGTGTTCATCGCCCGCGCCGCGGGCACGCCGGTCGGCGGCGACGACGCCGCGCGCTGCATCGTGTGCGCACCGTCCGAGCTCCCCGGGCCGCTGGTGTTCGATCACGCGACGATCGTGCAGGACTTCCTCGAGTACCGGCGCTCCGGCGCGCGCCCCCCTGCCCGCCGCTAGTACGCCTGGAGCGCGAGCGCCGCACCGAGCGCGCGATCGGGATCGCGATCCGCCGACAGCACGACGAGCTCGCGCGCGACCGCGGCACGGCGTGGATCGCCGGGCTCGAGCGCCGCGAGCAGCGCCGCACGCAGCTCGATGTCGCGGGGGTCGTCCCGCGTCGCGACCCAGGCGGCGGCGAGCGCCGAGGCGTTCGGCGCGTGCTGCCGCAGCGCGGCGAGCTCGCCCTGCTGCGCGGCGTGGTCGACCGGCGGCGGCGACAGCGGCGCACGCTCGGCGGCGAGGCGCGCGGCCTGGTCGTCGCGCCCGACCTCGCGGCTCGCTTCGATCGCGAGGTCGAGCGTGGTCGCGAGCGTGTTCGCGCCCGCGAGCCCCATCGCGGTGCGCATCGCGGTCAGCGCGTCGAGCGCGCGGTGGCCGCGCAACAACGCGCGCGCGATGTCGATCCACGTCGCCGCCGGGTCGCCCGACGCCGCCGCCGCGCCGGTCGCGATCACGAGCGCGGCATCGCCATCGCCCGTACGTGCCGCCGCGGCCGCGTAGCCGGCGACGATCGCGGGCTCGTCGCTATCGGCGCTCGCGGCGAGCCACGCGCTGCGTGCCCGTGCCGGATCGCCGAGGGCATCGAACAGCGCGCCGATGGCGACCTCGCCGAGGGCCCGATCGACCGCGCGCGCGACGAGCTCGCGGCCCAGGCGCTCGGCGACGGCCGGATCTCGTGCGAACGCCGCCGCCACGGCGTCGAGCGCCTCGTTCGTGATGCCCGTCCCCGCGAGCTCGGGGGAGCCGTCCGGACGCGCGGGCGCTTGCGCCGCGTGCGTGCCGGTGTGCCCGGCCTCGAGGATCGCGACGAGCCGCGCGCGCGCGAACGCGGTGACCGCGGCCACGCGAGGGTCCCGGAGCTCGACGGCTGGCGCGCCAGCAGGCTCGCCGGGGCCGCTTGGCGGCGCCGGCACCGGCGGCACGAACGGGGGCGCGGGCCGGCTCAGCGCGGCGACCGCGGCGGTCGGCGACCACCACGCGAGCGCCTGCGCGTAGACGTCCTCGAGCGAGCCCAGCGGCGCGGCGCCGTCCGAGCTCGCGTGGGTGACCCCGTCGTGCCACACCACGAGCTGGTCGTACGCCTCGCGGTTCGCGCCGCGCGCCCACAGCCACGCGCCGAACGCGCCGTGCTCCGCGGGGCTTGCATGGGGCCGCGCGCCGGCCCACGCCGGGTCGGTCGCGAGCTCGGCGAGCGTGGTCTGGCCGTGCGCTCGCACGTCGGCGTCGACGTGGCGGAGCTCCGCGACCGCCTTGGCCGCGCGCGCGCGGGACAGCTCGCCGGCCGCGATCACGGCGCCGAACGTGCGCGCGCGCTCGAGATCCGCGAGCGCGGAGCCGGCCTCGCGCGCGAGCCGCACCCGGCCGCGTGCCGCGAGCAGCTTGCCGAACCGCGCGCGATCGCGGTCGTGCCAGCGGGTGCCGATCGGGCCGCCGAGGCGCTCGACCGCTTCGAGTTGCTCGATCGCGTCGCTCGGCCGGCCGAGTCGATCGTCGAGCTCGGCCGCCGCCAACCGGGCCTGCACGTCGCGCGGCTCCGCGAGGATCCGGATCGCGAGCTCGCGGCGCGCCTCGACCGGCCCGCGCTTCGCGACCAGCGCCGCGACCTCGAGCGGGGCCGGCGCGCGCACGCCGCAGCCCGCGGCGACCGCGACCGCGAACACCAGGCCGATCCGGGGACACCGCACCGCGCGCATCTTCACCGATCGCGCCGCATCAGAACACCGGCCTGCGATCGATCCGGTCACGCTCCGCCGCGAGCGCGCGCGCGAACTGGCCACGCGGCGGATTGCCTCCGAGATCTTGCCGCAACCGCTCCGCGATCGCCTCGGCCGCGACGTAGGCCGCCTGCGCGCCGGGGTCGTGCCACAGCGCCCACGGTGGCGCCTTGCCGGGCAGCTGCGGCAGCGCCGGCAGCAACCGCTCGACGTCATCGAGCATCGCCGCGAGCGCCGTGCGCCGCAGCCGCGCGGCGGCCGCCAGGTCGCTCACCCACCGCGGCGGGAGCCACGATGCCGGCTCGGCCAGGCGCGCCACGTACGACGCCGCGGCCTCGTCGACGGCGCGCGGGATGCCCGCGGCCAACACCAGGGCCGCCGCCGCGTGACCGAGCTCGTGCAGCACCGCGAACCGCGCGGCCGGCGTGTCGAGCAGTTGCGGCACCACGACCACGATCTCGCGCAGTGGCTCGATCACGAACGTGCACGGCCGCGCGACCGTGCTGCGATCGACCCTCACCACGCCTGCGAGGCCCAGGCGCGCCGCGACCGCGTTCCACACGTCCTGGATCTGGGTCGCGTCGACCGCCGCGCCCTTGTCGTGCCATCCCGCGATCGCGGGGCCCGGCGCATCGAGCTCGGTGGACGGGCCGTCGGTGCCGTGCAGGCGATGCACGAGCGCGATCGCGCCGATCCCGAACCGCGCCCGCGCCGCGGCATCGCGCGCCGTGGCGAGCGTGGTCAAGCCCGGCCAGCTCGGTGGCTCCGCACGCGCCGCGACGACGTCCGGGTCATCCTCGATCGCGAGCGGCGCGACCAGGCGCAGCAACGCGAGCGCGCGATCGGCGAGGCCCTCGTTCGCGAGCGCCGTGCGCACGATCTCGAGGCTGGAGGCGAGCCGCGCGACGAGCGGCGCCGGCGGCGGGGTCCGGCCCTCCGCGTGGGCGCGGGCGAACGCGCGCATGTGCCCGGGCATCTCGCCGGCGAGCTCCTGTTCAAGGAGCCCGAGCGCGACATGGGGAGGCTCAGCCACGCGGCGTGCCGGGCGGTGCGATGCCCAGGCGCTGGAGCTCCGCCATCACCAGCTTCAGATCGGCCCAGGTGTCGCGCTTGCGCTCGGGTTCGCGCAACAGGTACGCGGGGTGGAACGTCGGCATCACGCGGACGCCATCGCGATCGTGAAACGTCCCGCGCAGCGCGCTGATCGGCGCATCACGGTCGAGCAGCGTGTTCGCGGCGGGCCGGCCGAGCGCGACGATGATCCGCGGCGCGATCGAGCCGATCCGCGCGTCGAGGAACGGCTTGCACGCCGCGACCTCGTCGGGCTGCGGGTTGCGATTGCCGGGGGGCCGGCACTGGATGATGTTGGTGATATAGACCGAGCGCCGCGACCAGCCCATCGCCTCGATCATCTTGTCGAGCAGCTCGCCGGCCGGGCCGACGAACGGCTCGCCGCGGCGGTCCTCTTGTTCGCCGGGGGCTTCCCCGACGAACATCAGCGGCGCATTTGGATCGCCGACGCCGAACACGATCGAGGTGCGCGTCGTCGCCAGCTTGCAGCGCGTACAGTCGCCGACCTCCGCGCGGATCTGCGCGAGCGAAGGGCGCCCCGCGGCCGGCGCGCCACCGTTGGCTTCGGCGAGATCGTCGCCCGTCGGCGCGATCGCCGGTCGCGCGGTCGCCGTGCCGGGCGCCGCCCAGGCACCGGCGTCGCGGTGACGGGCGAGCTGGGTACGGACCTGCCGGGCCAGCTCGAGCAACTCGTCTGCCGGGTTCATGTCGGACATGCTATCAGCCAGGTATGCCATTGCAGCGGCACCTCCGGCTAGCGGCGATCGTGCTGGGACTCGGGTCGCTCGGGGCATGCCACCGCGGGCCGAAGGTCCCAGCCGGTGACATCGCGGCGAGCTTGACCGTCCCGTCGCTCGCGGGTGACCTGCTCGATGTCCAGAGCCTCGAGGGCAAGCCGACGCTGCTCCTGTTCGTCACGCCGAGCTGCGTCCATTGCCTCGCGACGATCCCCAACGCGATCGCCGCGGCACACGACAAGAATGCGAACGTCGCGGCGGTGTTCGTCGCCGGCACCCGCGATCGCGCGCAGCGCGTGATCGATCAGCTCAAGTTCCCCGGCCCGGCGCTGTTCGACGACGGCACGCTGCGGGCGCGCTACCACGTCAATTCGGTGCCCTACATCCTGGTGCTCGGCCCCGATGGCCACGCGAAGGCCGCGTTCGAGGGCGAGCAATCGATGGCGACGCTGTTCGACGCGCTCTGATCACCTTCGCACCTTCGCACCGCCTTCGGCGGCGCTGCGCGCCGGGCCTTCGCCCGGCTTGCTGATCACTTCTCGGGATCGGGCGTGGCCGGCACTGTCGCGGAGCTGCCGGTCCCGGCGAACGACAGGTACTGGTAATACATGCCATCGGCCTCGGTCGCGCTGCGCACGGTGCCCTCGCGAGCGTCCTTCGCGTTCTTGAACGTGATCCGGACCTCGACGCCCGCGCGGTGCGCGTTCTTGCCGTGTACCGCACCGACCCGCCGCGCCGTGATCCGCGCGAGCGGCGAATCGAAGAACCGCGCGTCGACCGCGCGCCAGGTGTTCTGCCCGAGCTTGTCGAGGCCGCCCAGATCGACGACGAGCGCGCCGTGGTCGACGTGCTGCGCGACCTCGAATGGCGCCACCGACTGAAAGAACAGCTCGGCGCCGCCGTCCTTGGCCTCGAAGCCGATCCACGACAACGTGCCCTTGGCGGGAGGACGCTTCGGCTTGGTGGTCTTGGGTGGGATCCCGGGGGTGACTCCGCTGTAGTCCCCCTCGGCGTGGGGCGCGCCCGAGTTGAGGGCGATCGGCGCGTCACCCGAGGCCTCGGGCGCGACCGACGGCGTGGTCGCTGCGCGGGGGGCGCGTGGGGCCTTTTTGTGGGGCGCCGCCTCGAGGCGCCCTGGCAACGGCGCGAGCAGCAGCACTGCCAGTACGAGGGGTCGCATCTGGAGATCGTACAAACCCTGGTCGTGAGACGCAAATTTAGGCGTGGCTAACCGAGGGTTACCCGAAGGCACGCGCAGGATTGCGTGCGATGCGTATGATGCCCGCCCGTGCGTCACGTCAAGGGCCTCCTCTTCCTCGACTACGTACGGATGGTGAAGGCGCACAAGGGCGTCGAGTGGGAGACGTTCCTCGACCCCGGCGACCTTCACTATCTCTCGGACCGCATCGATATCACCGGCTGGTATCCGATGGCGACGTTCGAGCGGCTCGGCAACGCGATCTTGCGGTTCGTCGCCGGCAACGAGCTGTTCCCGGTCCAGCTCTGGGGGCGTTACTCCGCGGGTCAGCTCCACGCGGCGCACCCGATGCTGCTCGCGCCGGGGGATCCGCTGGAGTCGATCAACCGGTTCCAGGTGCTGCGCCAGACCTTCTTCGACTTCGACGCGCTGTCGGTGCCGCTGCTCCATCCCGGCGCCGCGCAGATCGTGATCCGCTATCACATGGGCAGGTCCGCCGAGGAGGCCGCGAGCTATCAGGGCATGGGCTTCTTCGAAGGGCTACTCGAGCTCGCCGGCGCTTGCGACATCGACGCCCGGTTTCGCCAGCGCAGCTGGGACGGCGACCCGCAGACCCGGCTCGACCTCACCTGGACGTTGCCGGGGGATCGCTGACCCGCACCGGATCGCTCGGCGCGCCGAGATAAGCGACCCGCGCCTCGCCGACCACGAACAGCGATCCGGCGATCACGATCGGAGCCCCGGCGGGTGTGGTGATCGAACGCGCGAGCGCGACGGCCGAGCCCAGCTCCGGTGCGCTGCGCACCTCGGCGACGACCTCGCGACAGATCGCCGCGAGCGCCTCGGGATCGAGCGCGCGATCCTGCTGATAGCGCGTCGCGACGATCGCGCGCGCGACCGGTGCGAGCTCGCGCACGATCGCGCGGACGTCCTTGTCGGCCGAGATCGCGAGCACGATCACCGGCCGGAGCGCGAGCTCGCCGAGCGTCGCCGCGAGTGCGCGCGCACCGTGCGGGTTATGCGCGCCGTCGAGGATGAGGTCCCCCGCGCGCTCGAATCGACCGGGGTGCACGACGTGGAGCAGCGCCTGTTCCACGACCGCGAGCCCGGCGGCGCGAATCGCCGCGACGGCGATCCCGGAGTTCGCGCGCTGATGGGCGCCGGCGAGGTTGGTGGCGGGTCCCGCACCGACCGCCTCGATCGTCGTCGCGCCGGCCGCGGCGGCCGCCGCGAGCAGCGGTGCGACCCCCTCCGGCTCGCCAGCCGCGCCGACGATGACGTGCTGACCGGGCTTGAAGATGCCGGCCTTCTCGGCGGCGATCGCCGCGATCGTCGAGCCGAGGATCGCCTCGTGATCCATCGCGACACCGGTGACGACCGCGACCGGTGCGGCGACCACGTTCGTCGCGTCGAGCCGGCCGCCGAGCCCGACCTCGAGCACCGTGAGCTTCGGCCGCGCATCCGCGATGATCAGCATCGCGATCGCGGTGATCTGCTCGAAGAACGTGAGCTCGTCGCCGCCGGCCGCGCGCACCGCCTCCGCCGCGTTCACGATCTGGGCCTCGGTCACGAGCTCGCCGTCGATCACGACGCGCTCGCGCAACGTCGCGAGGTGCGGCGACGTGTACGTCGCGACCCGCGTGCCGCCGGCGCGCGCGAGGGCCGCGATCATCGCGACGACCGAGCCCTTGCCGTTGGTCCCACCGACGTGGATCACCAGGCCGAGCCGCAGCTCCGGGTGACCGAGGCGCGCCAGCAGCGCCGCCATCCGCTCGAGGCCGAGCCTCACCCCGAATCGCCGAGCACCGACGAGCCGCGCGAGCACGTCCGGGTAGGCCAGCGCCATCTAGTCCGTCGGCGTGATCTCGAGCTCGACATCACCGACGGTGCCGGTGCGGCGATTCTCGTCACGGCCGTGCTGGAACCAGCGCAGCGCGCGCTCGAGCGTCGCCTTGAGATCCTTGCGGTGCACGACGATATCGACCATGCCGTGCTCGAGCAGGAACTCCGAGCGCTGGAACCCGGGCGGCAATTGCTGGCGGATCGTCTGCTCGATCACGCGCGGACCGGCGAAGCCGATCAGCGCATCGGGCTCGACGATGGTGAGGTCGCCGAGCATCGCGACCGACGCCGCGACGCCGCCGGTGGTCGGATGGAGCAGCACCGCGATGTACGGCACGCACGCCTCGCGTAGCTTGGACCGTGCGGCCGAGGTCTTCGCCATCTGCATCAGCGACAGCACGCCCTCCTGCATGCGCGCGCCACCCGACGCGGTGAACAGCAGCGCCGGCCGCTTGTGCGCGATCGCGCGCTCGAACTGGCGCGTGATCTTCTCGCCGACCACCGAGCCCATCGAGCCGCCCATGAACTCGAACACGAAGAACCCGACCTCGACCGGGATCCCACCGATCGCCGCGGTGCCCGCGCGATACGCGTCCCCCGCGCCGACCTTGCGGGTCGTGCCCTTGATCTGGTCGACGTACTTCTTGCCATCGACGCGAAAGCCGAGTGGATCGGTGCTCTCGAGCGCGCGGTCGTGCTCTTGCCAGGTCTCGGCATCCACGATCATCTCGATCCGGGCCTCGGTCGGCATCCGGAAGTGATGGTTGCAGCTCCCGCAAACTCGCAGGTTCGCGTCGAGATCGGCCTCGTAGAGCGTGGTCGCGCAGCGCTCGCACTTGGTCCAAATCCCCTTCGGGACGGACTTTTTTGGCTGTTCGGCGAGCCCTTGCGTGCGTGACCACCAAGCCATATCGGTGCGTCTGATAACCCATTATCCTGTGGTTTTCCAGCGGCTTTCTCTCGCCGCGACGACGCAAATAGGTTAGACAGCTTGGGGGTAGGCGTCCCCTGTTACGTGAGGTCGCGATGTCTTCGATCCTTGTCGTCAACGAGATCAGTACCGAACGCGAAGAGATCGTTCGTGTGCTGCAAGCTGAAGGTTTCACGGTCGTTCAGGCGTCGTCCGCCTCGGAGGCGACACGAGAGATCTGGGGCGGTTCGTTCATCGTCGCGGTGATCTCGACCCTGCTGACCGGCACCACCGCACAGGCGCTGGTCCAGCAGCTCGGTCAGATGGCGCCGGAGATCGAGACGATCGTCCAGGGCAAGAACGACGAGCTGCCCGCGCTCGTGCGCAAGGTCGTCGCGATCCGCGACGGTAGCGCCGCCGCGTAACCCGCGCTCACGGACCGAAGCGGTCCTTCAGCGTCAAGAACTCCAGGAACTCGAGCAGTCGCCCTACCTCGGGGACGATGAAGCCGTGGCCGTCGATGCCGGCGTCCTCGGCGAGCAGCACGAGCCGCGCGGCGCGCAGCCGCTCGACGACCTCGGCCACCTCGTGCACCGGTAGCCCGACGCGCACCGCGATGTCCTCGACCCGCTTGGGCACCATGATCGCGGTGCCGGCGGTGACCGCATGACCCGCGAGGTGGATCTGCTCGTCCGCGAGCTGGCGCAGGCACTGGACGACGCGGTGGTTCGGCGTCGGCAACAGCAGCAGCTCGACCTGCTGATTCGCGCTGTCGAGCCGGAGCGCGAGCGACTTGATGATGCGCAGCGCGATCTCGGGGCGCGCGCGCAGCATCGCCTCGAACGTCCTGCCCTCGATCACGAGCAAGCGCGAGTCGACGCGCACGACCGCCGTCGCCGAGCGGGGTCGCGCGTTGAGGATCGCCATCTCGCCGAAGAACTCGCCCGCGGGCAGCAGCGCGAGCACGCGCTCGGTCTCGCCGACCATTCGCCGGATCTCGACCTCGCCGGCGGTGACGACGTACATGAAGTCACCGGGCTGGCCTTCCTCGAACAACACCGTGCCCGCCTCGAAGTCGCGTGCGAACCGATCCAGGCCGTCGTTCACGCTGCAATCATCGCATCTTTATCGAGCCTTGCCTCATCTCATCGTGGCGTGGCGAAGGATGTGGAACAGCGCGTACGGGCCGAGCTTGGTCCGGCCGGCCACGTCCTCGCGCGGCAGGTCGACCTCGTCGCAGGTCAGGCCGAGCTTGCTCGCGCGGACGAGCATCTCGACGTCCCAGCTCTCCCCCCGGTCGCGCATCCCGAGCGCGACGAGCGCCGGGAACCGGAGCGCACGCACGGGGCCGACGCCCGACCAGCGCTGGCGATACACCGTGTCGATCAGGCCGACCACGACGCGCTCGCCGAGGCGGTGCGCGGTCGCGTCGGCGCCGAGCACGAGCTCGAGACCGCGCTCCACGATCGGTGCGACCAACGCCGGCACGTTCGCGGCGGCACGCGGGCGATCGCCCGGCACGAACACGACGACATCCGGGACCCGCGGCAACGCCAAGAAGTGGGCCTGCGCGCGCTGGCAGGCGGCGCCGTACCCGCCGCTGGGCTCGCGGAGCACGAGCGCTCCACCGTCGCGCGCGAGCTCAGCGGTGCGATCGCGCGACGCGCGATCGACGACCACGACCGACCGGATGTCTCGCGCGGGTAGCCCCTCGAGCACGGCGGCGAGCGTGGCAGCATGATCGCGAGCCGGAACGACGACGTCGATGACCAAGGTGCCGAGCATACGCCCGGATCTGTGTGGTACACGAGCCTCAGATGGCGCTCACCTACAAGGACGCGGGGGTCGACATCGACGCCGGCAACGCCCTGGTCGATCGGATCAAGCCGCTCGCGAGGTCGACCATGCGGCCCGAGGTGCTCGGCGGGATCGGGGGGTTCGCGGCGCTGACCCGGATCCCGACCGGCTACGAGGAGCCGATCCTGGTGAGCGGGACCGACGGGGTCGGGACCAAGCTCAAGACCGCATTCGCGGCGAACAAGCACGACACCATCGGCATCGACCTGGTCGCGATGTGCGTCAACGACGTGCTCGTCACCGGCGCCGAGCCGCTGTTCTTCCTCGATTACTTCGCGACCGGCGCGCTGTCGGTCGACACCGCGGCGAGCGTGATCGGCGGCATCGCCGAGGGCTGCCGCCAGGCCGGCTGCGCGCTGGTCGGCGGCGAGACCGCGGAGTTGCCCGGCCTCTATCACGGCAGCGACTACGACCTCGCCGGGTTCTGCGTCGGCGTCGTCGAGAAGAAGCGGATCCGCCCGACCCGCGACCTGGCCGCGGGCGATGCCGTGATCGGGCTACCGTCCGCCGGCCTGCACTCCAACGGTCACTCGCTCGCGCGCAAGGTCGTGCTCGAGGTGCTCAAGCTGCCGCTCGATGCGACCCCACCGGAGCTCGGCGGTCAGACCGTGACCGACGCGCTGCTCCGGCCGACGATCATCTACGCCGCGGCGTTCAAGCGGATCGCCGGCATCGCGTGGAAGGCCGCCGCGCACATCACCGGCGGCGGCCTCGTCGAGAACCCGCCGCGGATCTTCGCGGACGACACGCTCGCGGTCGAGCTCGATCGATCGAGCTGGCAGGTCCCCGCGATCTTCGAGCTGATCGCGACGGCCGGCATCGCGCCCGCCGAGATGGACCGCACCTTCAACATGGGCCTCGGCATGCTGATCGTCGTTTCGGCCGCCGACGCCGCGCGCACCGTCGAGCTGCTCGCGCCCGAGCACGCCCGGGTCGTCGGCCGGCTCGTACCGCGCGCGGGTGGCGAGCCCTCGCGATTCGTGTCGTGATGCCGCGGTCGCGACCTCACGCTGCCGCGAACCGCGCGCGAGGCGCCTCGTGAAGATCGGTGTCCTGGTCTCCGGGACGGGGACGAACCTCCAGGCGTTGCTCGACGCCGAGGCGGCCGGCACGCTCGCGCCCGCGCAGATCGCGATCGTGGTGTCGAACAACCCCGCCGCGCCTGCCCTGGCGCGCGCGACCGCGGCGGGCAAGCCTGCGGCGGCGATCGATCACCGCGGGCTCGCGCGCCCCGCGTTCGAGGAGCTGGTGATCGCGGCGCTCGCGGGCGTCGAGCTGGTCGTGCTCGCCGGGTTCATGCGCGTCCTGACCCCGCACTTTCTCGCGCGATTCCCCGGGCGCGTGATCAACACGCACCCCTCGCTGTTGCCGGCCTTCCCCGGCCTCGATGCCCCGGCGCAAGCGATCGCGGCGGGGGCCCGCGAGAGCGGCGTCACCGTCCACGTCGTCGACGCCTCGGTCGACGGCGGCCCGATCCTGGCGCAGGTCGCGGTCCCCGTGGTGGCCGGCGATACCCCCGCGGCGCTGCACGCCCGGATCCAGCACGAGGAGCACGTGCTGCTGCCCCGGATCGTTCGCGAAATCGCGCTCGGCCAGATCGTGTTAGCTTCGTCCGGGTCGTAGTGCCGAGCAACTCGTACGATCTGGTGGTCCTCGGCGATGATCTCGCCGCGCTCGTGTGCGCGACGCTGTGCGCGCGCCGCGGCATGCGAACGCTGATCCTCGGCGACGATCGCCCGGCGCGCTACAACCTGGGACCGCACAAGCTGCCGATCGATCCGATCGTTTGGCCGGTCGCGGCCGGCTCCCCCGCCGAGCGCGTGATGAAGGAGCTCCACGGCGAGCTCGCGCTGCGCCGCAAGTTTCGCGAGCCCCGGATCGCGGCGCAGATCGTCGCGCCCGACTTTCGCGTCGACCTCGGCGTCGATCGGATCGCCGGCGAGCTCGCCCGCGAGCTCGGCGCGGCGAGCGAGGCGATGCTCGCGCGCTGGCACAAGGGCTCCGACGTCGCGCGGCTGTTCGATCCCATCCTCGCCGGCGAGCACGCGTTTCCGGGCGTCGGCTTCTTCGAGAAGCGCGAGGTCGCCAAGCTCGCCGACCAGCTCGGCGAAGCCGCGGCGGCGTGGTGGAGCGACGCCGAGACCGATCCGAGCGCGGCGATCTGGCGAGGCCTGGCGGCGATCGCGTCGCGCCACCCCTCCCCGCCTCCGGCCGCGGCCGCACGCGCGCTCGACGCGTGGATCGCGGGGCCACCGGCGTTGCGCGGCGACGGCGATGCGATCCGCGAGCTCCTCGTCGAGAAGCTGACGACCGCCGGCGGCGAGGTCCGCTCGGGCACGGTCGCGGAGGCGAACGTGTCGTGGGGCAAGCTGAGCTCGCTCGTGCTCGCGACCGGCGACGAGATCGGCGCCGGTCAGGTCGTCGCGTCGCGCTCGCCGCAGCAGCTCGTCGACCTGCTCGGGAAGAAGGCACCGAAGCGGCTGAGCGAGCTCGCCGAGGGCATGACGATCGCCGGCTACCGCTACACGCTCAACCTCGTCCTCGACGAGGCGGGCTTGCCCGAGCACATGGCACCGACCGTCGCGGTGATCGCCGCACCCGACAAGCCACCCTCTGGAGACGGCGCGTTCTCGATCCACCTCGGCGAGCCCGACGATGCGGGCCGCGTCGTGGTGACGCTCGCCACCGTGCTGCCGAGCGAGGGCGCACTCGAGCCCGATCGGATGATCGCCAAGTGCATGGCGCTGCGGGCGGGCCTGTGGCGCCGGCTCGGCGAGGTCATGCCGTTCTTCGAGAAGCACCTCGTGCTCGCGCACTCGCCGTTCGAGGCGACACCGCCGCAGGTCCCCGGCGGCCGCGGCAGCTACGATGTCCCCCGCAACCTGCCGCTCGCGATGACGCCAGTGTGGCAGGGGACGCAGCCCGCGACCGCCGACACCGGCGCGTTGTCGTACATCAGCGGGCTCAAGAACCTGACGCTGACCGGCGATCAGATCCTGCCGGCGCTCGGCATCGAGGGTGCGCTCGCCGCCGGCTGGAGCGCGGCGAAGATCGCGTGCGCGCTCGCCGGGAAGAAGAAGGACTACCTGCGCGACGAAGTGGTCGGCGCGGCGAGCTAACCAGCCGGGCGCTAGAGCCGCGGCAGCTCGAGGTGATCGGCGAGGCCTTCATCGTCGAGCACCAGGATCACCGGTCCATCGTGCGGGATGCGCTCGACGCTCGCCGGCGTGACCCGGACCATCGCGACCGCGCCGTACGCGCGCGCCTCGAGCGCGATCTCGCGCGGATCCATCTCGGCGTGGGCCGCGAGGATCGCCCCGCCGGCCGCCGGCAACGTGGCCGCGGCCACCGCGCCGAGCGATTGATCGGCCGCCGCCACGACGACGCAGGCCGCGAGCAGCACGACCGGCCCCGGTGGACCGACGAGCACACCGGTCACGGGTGGCAACTCGTCGAGCACGCGCTGGACCGGCGCCGCGAGCCTCACCCGCGAGTCGCGATACACCGCGACCCCCGAGCCGGCGAGCTGACCGCGACCGAGCGCCTCTGCCCAGTCGTGCCCGAGCACGCCCGCGAGCTCTACCGGCGCGACGCCGGCTTCACCGGCGAGGTGCGCGCCGTAGAGCAACGCGAGGCCGGGCACCACATGATCCGCGAGCTCGAACCGCGCGACGATCGGCGCGAGCCACGGCCATGGCGCGGATGCGGGACCCGGCGCGCCGGTCAAGATGCTGCGTGCCCAGGTCGCGACCTCGTCGCGCCACGGTGGGCGCGCATCGATCGGCGCGGGCGTGACCGGATCGGTCGCGCGAGGCTGCGCGACGCGCGTGCGCTCGCGCCAGGTCGAGAACCGCTCGGTCAACGACATCGCGGGCGTGGCGGGCGTGGCGGGCGCGGGTCGTGCGGCCGCGATCGCCGCCGGTGCGGTGGGGCGGAACAGCGACGACTTCGCGGCGTCGTCAGAGCTCGTGTTCGCCGGCGCGGCCGCGAGGTGATTCATCAACGTGACCGTCGTCGGCACCTCGCGTACGGCCTCGAGCTCGTCGACCGCGCGCCGCGGATCGTCGTAGAGCGAGGACTTCGCCGCCGGCTCGCTCGACACCGGCACGGCTGCGGGCACCGCCGCCGGCATCGCGACCTGCGCGACCTGCTCGCGGCCGTCGAGCTGGACCAGCGCGATCGGCCGGCGGGCCTGCGCCGCGACCACGCCGATCGTCCGACCGAGCACGAACGCCGCGGCCTCGACGTGATCGATGTGCTCGAGCCCGATCGTCCGGACCGGTTGGCGCCCGTCGAGATCGACGAGGTAGAGCCGGCCGTGGTCGGCGCCGACGCACGCGAGCAGATCGCTGCGCGGATGCGCCGCGACCTGCGCGATCGGCTCGGGCAGCTCGTGGAGCTTGGGCTGGCCACGGTTGACCAGCGCGAACACGTCGAGCCGGGTCGGATCCGCCTGCGCCGTCATCCACACCACACGATCGCTGCCGCCGAGCTGCGTGATCACCGCCGGCTTCGGCAGCTTCAACCGCCGCTTCGGCATCCGGGTCCGCGGATCCCACTCCTCGATCGCGCCCGCGAGCGCGACGACGAACTGCGCGCCCGCCGCGCCCGCCGTGACCGGCACCGTGCGCGCCGGGAACTGATAGGGCGTCAGCGAGCTCTCCCCCGCGGTCAGGATCGCCGCGCCGAGCGCGCCGACGGCGAGCGCGTGCGTGCCGACCGACGCCATCAGCTTCATCGGCGCCTCGAGCCGGATCTCCGCGATCGTGCGCGGCCCGTACGGATCGAGCAGGTGCACGGTGGAGTGGGCCGCGTAGCGCGACAGCACCGCGAGCCGCGGTGGCGCGCCGATCCACATGACCTCGCTCGTGCTGGCCTCGGGATCGATGCCGACCTCCGCGAACGGGGAGCAGCCCGGCAGATCGATCACGGTGATCCGCGTCGGCTCGTGGATCGCGGCGAGCGTGCCATCGCTCGCGATCGAGATCCGCGGCTTGTCGGCCGGGACGAACGTCGAGGACGCGGAGCGCGCTACCACCGTGGAATTCTATCAGTGGCGGTCGTCGCGTGCGAGCCACGCGACCGCCTCGGCATGGCGCGCTCGCCATTGCGGTCCGGCGCGCGCGAACGCGTCGCGCGCCTCGATCGCGAGCTTGCGGGCCCGGACGCCGTCACCCAGCGCCTTCGCGAGATCGAAGCGCGTGCGGGCGAGCTCGCCCGCGTCACCACCGCCGCGCTCGCGCAGCTCGAGCGCGCGCTCGACCATCGTGCGCGCCGCGGCACGATCGCGAAGGCCGAGGTCCGCCTCGCCGAGGCACACCAGATCGAACGCCTGCTGCGGGTCGTCCGGGCCGCTCTGGGCATCGAGCGCGAGCGCACGTTTGCAACTTCGGATCGCGCCCACGTAGTCGCCGCGCCGGGTCGCGAGCTCGCCGAGGTTCGACAGCGGGATCGCGAGATCGACGTGATCGGGGCCGAGCACGTGTTCGTAGATCCGCAGCGCTGCCGTGAGGTGGTTGGCGGCACCGCGGTCGTCGCCCATCTCCATCAACAACCCACCGAGGTTGTTATGCGAGGTCCCGACGTCGCGCGCGCCGGCGCCGAGCGCGGCCACCCGCATCGCGAGCGCCTGCTCGTAGTCGCGGCGCGCTTCGTCGAACGCACCCTGGTGATCGCGGACCACGCCGAGGTTGTCGAGCGTATCGGCGACCTTCGGGTGGCCCTCGCCGAGCTCGGCACGCCGGCGGGCGAGCACCTCGCGAAAGCCGGACTCCGCCCGGGCGTAGTCGCCTCGCGCGGTCTCGATCATCGCGATGGTGCCGAGCAAGTCGGTCGCCTGCGTCGGATCGTCGACGCCATCGCGATCCGAGAGCACGAGCGCGCGCTTCGCCTCGCGTAGCGCGGCGTCCTGGTCGCCCTGCGCGGACCAGATCAGCGCGCGGGTCTGCGCGATCCCCGCGAGCACGAAGCGCGCGGCATCGGTGCGCACGGCGACCGTCTCGGCGGCGGTCGCGAACGCGAGGCCCTCGGCCGAACGGCCCTGCTCGTACCCCACGACCCAGGCGAGGTCGCTCCACGCTTCGGTGCTGGTCGCATCGTCGTGCGCGCTCGCCGCGGCCGCGACGGCTTGCTTCATCGCAGTCTCCGCCGCCCCTGGATCGCCGACCTGGCGTTCGATCCGACCGCGCACCAGGGCGACCTCCGCGACCAGCGGCGCCCAGCCCAGCGCCCTGGCGCGCTGGTCTAGCACCACCGCTCGGCGCTCCGCTTGCCGCCATTGCCCCGTCGCCAACAACGCGCGCGTGTCGGCGAGCTCGGTGCGCAACGCGGTGATCAGCGTCTGCTGCGCGAGGTCGTTCGGCAGCGGGACCACCGCGGTCAACGCATCGCGGTTCGCGCAGGTATCGATCGGCGGCAGGCGATCGACCGCCTCGACCGCGGTCGCGACGCGGGTCGGCTCGGTCGAGGTGACGAGCTGATCGACGAGCGCGTGGAGCTCCCGGCGCCGTCGATCGAGGCAACTCATGCGGAGGTCGAGCAGCGCGGCGCTCTGCTCGCCGCTCACGCGGGTGGCGCGGCAGGCCTCGTCGTGCATCGCGATCCACGCGCCGGCGCGATGATCGAGCGCGGCGCGCACCTTCGCGATCGTGACGTCCGCGAAGCTCGCCCCCGTCGCGTGGAACGCACGCGCCAGGCGATCCGCCACCCCCGAGTCCCACACCCCCGCGAGGTGGCGCGCCGCGTCCTCGCACGGCGCCGGGCCCCGCGTCCGCGTCGCGACCGCGACCGTCGCGCCGGCCGCGAGCAGCACCCCCACGGCGACCGTCGCGATCCGCTGACGCCGCCGCGCCGGGTCCGCCGCGAGCGCCGCGAGCAGCTCGGCCATGCCGGGAAACCGATCGTCGGCCTGCGGCGCCATCGCGCGCTGCAGCACGCGGCGGACCCACACCGGGGTCGCGTTGGTCGCGGGCGGCGGCCGAAATTTTCCCTGCGCCGAGGCCGCCAGGTAGGCCTTCTCGTCCTCGCCCTGGAACGGACGCGCACCGTGCAGCATCTCCCAGCACGTCACGGCGAACGAGAACTGATCCGCACGCGCATCGAGCATCCCCGGACGGCGCTGCTCGGGCGCCATGTAGATCGGGGTGCCCGTCATCCGGCTCACCGCGAACCGCGGCAGGCCGTGCGCGACCGGATCGTCGTGCGTTCGGGCTCGGGCGCGCGCGCGCGCGCGGGGCCGTTCGAGCGCGGTCGCGGCTCCCGAATCCGGATCACTCGTGAACGCCGCGAGCTTGCCCGACGACGACGCGTCGAGCTCGAGGTCGTCGCCGTGGCGCTCGATCGCGAGCCGCGCGACGCCAAAATCGAGCACGCGCACGCGCCCGTCCTCGCCGACGATCACGTTCTGCGGCTTGAAGTCGCGATGCACCAACCCGGCGGCGTGCGCCGCGGCGAGCCCCCGCCCCGCTTCGATCAGGTGCGCCAGCAGCGGCCGCCAGGCCGGCTTCGTCTCGCGCGTCCACCGCGACAGCGTGCGGCCCTCGACCAGCTCCATCGCGATGAACACCGTCTCGCCGAACACGCCGACGTCGAAGATCTGGACGATGTTCGGGTCCGAGACCTTCGCGAGCGCCTGGGCCTCGCGCACCAGCCGCGCCGTCGCGTCGGCGCTGACCGCGCGCACCAGCTTGAGCGCGACGCGGCGATCCAGGTCCGGATCGTACGCGCGATACACCACGCCCATCCCGCCGAGGCCGAGCTGGTCGAGGATGACGTAGCGCCCGACGCACGCTCCGCGCGCGAGCCCCGGTTGCGGCTGGCGCTTCGCGACCGCGGTCGCGGGTGGCACCGAGTCCGTCTCGACGTCCTCCGAATGCAAGCCACCATCGTACCCGAGCGAACCGCGCTCGATCACGGAATGCCGCGGCTACACTTACCTACCAGCGCACAGCGCGATCCAGGCGGCCTCGCGATCGCACGCACGCGCGGCCGCACACACCGAGGCTTCGATCTCGGCGTGCTGGGCGAGTACCAGCCGCGCGATCCGCCCCTGCGCCGGCGCGCTCATCGCGAGCACGAACGGCACCAGCGCGGTCCACAGCTCGAACCGGCGGACCGCCTCGAGCAGCGCCGCGAGCACGTCATCACCGAGCTCGGCCGCGAGGTCACCGAGCGTGCGCCGCCAGGCATCGTCGAGGATCTCCGCGATGGTCAGCGCCTCGAGCCAGCGATCGCCGTTCGCGCCGTGGAGCGCCGCGATCATCGCGCGCATCCGGTCCGGAGCGAGCTGGCCGACCAGCTCGGCGAGCTTGGCCGGCGATTCGACATACGCGCCGATCCGCAGCAGCTCGAGCTCGTCGGTCACGCTATCGATCACCGCGCCGATCGTCTCGGGCGCCAGGTAGTCGACGAACCGCGCCAGCGTGACGTACTCGCCCCGCGCGAGCAGCTGATGCGCGACCGCGACGATTCGATCCGCCGGGATCCTGCGCACCACCTCGCCCGCGCTGCGCGGATCGATCGCGGCGGACACCGAGGCCAGGAATGGATCCGTCATCCGCAGCGCGAGGTCGAGCGCGTACGCTGTCGACAGCAGCCCCGCGACCTGCGCGCACAAGGTCGCGCCGAACACGCCCTCCCCCACCCGCGCGACCAGCGCCGCCGGCAGCAGCCGCGACCCGGTCGCGACCCGCTGGAGCACCGGGCGCGCGTCGTCGAACAGCTTCGCCGACAGCCGCTCGCGCAGCTCGCGCAGCTCGCTCGCCTCGAGCGGCAACTCGACCGGCCCGCCGATCAGGTGCGCGAGCTTGGCGAGCTCCGCGCGGCGCGCGAGCGCGGTCACGGGAACAGCACCTTCTTGAGCGCGCCGCGCAGCAGCCACGGGACCTGCTCCATCGCGTGGTCGATCGTCTCGCGCAGCTCCAGCCGCCGGCGTTCGCGCAACGCCGCGATCACGACGCCGAGCTCCTCGGGCACCCGGTCGAGCCACGCCGGGCGCTCGTCGAGGCCGAGCTCGCGGGCTAGATCGTCGGCGGTCATCGGCCGCGATGTAGCACGATCCGGGGCCCGCGGTTGCTCGTTCTCAGTCGATGCCCGGGACGCGATTTACGCCTGCCGCAAGCAGCACCGCGACGTCATCGCCGATCTCAACTCCGCTCTTCACGCCGCGCTACACGATCGCAAGACGCCGTCCTTGATCGCCGCGCGGCAGTGCGCCCGTGAACGCGTACAAGTCGCTATCCCAGCTTGATCGTGCTCTTGTCGACGGGCCGGATCTTCCAGCCATGCTCCGCTGCGTGCGTGACGAACTCGACTGGGAGTCGTGCGTGATACACAGCAACGTAATGCTCCAGGTCCGACGGCCGGGCGTAGGTGCCGTCCGTCAAAATGCTGAGCGATCCGATCGGTCCCGCCCCTGGCGCGAGCACATCCCGAACGATGCCGGGGGCAACCATCAGTGCGACGCCGCTCTTCAAGTACTCGACGAGCGCAGAATCGTGAATTCCGGCCGTTGGTCCGATTGCCTCAGACAGCTTGGGACCATCGGCTTGGCCATGCCGCAATTCGCGAAAGAAACCTACTCGAGTCAGTAACGTCATGGGCCAGTCGGTTCGGGTGTGGATCTGATCCTGAGCAGCGACGAGGAGATCCGAAACGCGGCGTAGTCAGTGCGTGCGGATCTCGCTTCGTGCGGGTGCCGCCTGCCCCACTCCCACCCTCGCCGGATCCGGCCATACCGCATCATACGGAGATCACACGGCCGATCTGCCTCGGGGCTGGGTGAATCAGACGCGGTCTAACCGTCGAGGAGATCTGCCTGTTTTTGGCTCGAAGCTGGCCTTCCGCGAACGATCAGTCCTCGGGGACGGCCATCCCGGTCTTCGCAGGATCGAGGAGGCTGCCGAGGTTCGCGACCGCGGTGTCGCGCCCGGCGAGCCCGCCGGTGTGGCCGCCGAGCCAGTTCCACTCGATGAACTTCACGATCGACGAGTGCTCCATCTGGACGTGCGAGATCGAGTTCGCGCGGACGAACGGCCCGGTCGCGAGCAGCGGCACGCGCGTGCCGTACGGTTGCTGATCGACGGCGCCGAGCCCGGGCGGCGCGATGTGATCGAAGAAGCCGCCGCCTTCGTCCCACGCGACCAGCACGAGCGTGTCGGGGCCGTACGCGCTCGCGGCGACCGCGTCGATCACGCCCTTCACGAACGTCTCGCCATCGCTGATCGTCGTGTACTCGCCGGGGTGTTCGGTGTGATAGCCGAGCCCGCGCACGAACACGACCTGCGGCAGCGCATCGCCGTCGAGGTCGCTCGCGAGCTTCGCGAAGTCGCGCATCACGGCGGGCTTGTCGCGCGCACTCGGATAGTACGCGACCGGGATGTCCGAGGGATCGTAGACGCACGGGTAGAGCCCGAGCCCGAACGGGCAGTCCTTGGGCGCCTTCGGGCACATCGAGTCCTTGCGGGCATCGATCATCGCCTGATAGCCCTCGATGTAGAACGACCAGGACACCTTCGCAGCGTCGAGCAGGTCGCCGATCTGCGGATCGGTGTACGTCATCGCGTTCGTGATCAGGCTGCACTCCTGGCCGATCGCGGCGGGCTTGAATGCGTTGTCGAGGAACACGAACTGCGCGCGCGCGAAGTACATGTCGTTCGACGAGCTCTGCCCGGAGACCGGCTGGAAGTTGCGATCGGCGAGCGCGCCGGTCTGGGCGAGCGTCCAGTACGGCATCATCGTCGCCGCATCTCCGTACGCGACGTGGCGCGGATCGGAGCACATGCCGGCGCCGGTCGCGTAGCGATCCATCGCCCCGCCGTTGGCCTCGACGAGCTCGCACGCCTGGGTGTGGTCGGGGTCGTAGGCGCCGTTCGCGGTGTCGTCGAGCACGATCGGCGCGGCGCCCGAGGGATCCTGCGCGGGGCCGGCCTCGCAGCAGCTCGGGCCATCGGTGCACGTCGGCGCCGAGCCGGGTGCGGCGGTGCAGTAGCGGCCGAAGTAGTTATCGAACGTGTGGTTCTCCTGGATGATCACGACGAGGTGATCGATCTTCGAGAGCGGACACGGGCCATCGCAGCTACCGGGCGCTCGGGTCGGGGTGCCGCCGCACGCGGCCAGCAAGATCATCAGGAATGTCACGCGCACGGGCCGAACGTACCACTCGGCGCCGGTCACCACCGCCCCGCGATATGCTCGTGGCGTGATCGCGGATGGCAAGCGCTTCGTGCGCGTCGCGCGGCTGCGCGGGCGGATCGCCACGCTCGCGCGCGGCGGGTGCGACGACCTCGCGGTCGACCTGCTCGGCGATCTGGTCGGCGCGGATCTCGAGCTCGGACTGCCGGCGGATGCCCTGTTGCGGGCGCGCCAGGCCGCGCAGCTCGCGGCCGGGCGCGGCGAACCGGTCGCCGGCCCGCTGATCGTGCTCGCGGCGACGCTGCTCGCGGCCGGGGCGTTCGGCGCGGCGATCGACGCGGCGGCCGAGGCGATCGCGCAGGCCGCGCCGGCGGAGCACGCCGCGTCGAGGTGATGGCGCGGCTGGTCGGTGGCGCCGCCCAGCGGCGCGCCGGACAGCTGGCCGAGGCCCGGCTGTTGCTCGACGCGGCGCGCCGGGGTGCGGCGCGTCGAGGCGAGGACGAGCTCGCGGGGCTCGCGCTCGCCGAGCTGGCGTGGGTCGACCTCGCCGAACATCGCGCCGGCGCGGCGGCGACCAGCTTCGAGTTCGCGGCGGAGTTCTTTCGGCGCGCGGAGCACGCGTCGAACCTGCCGGCGCCTACGGCCACGCTCGAAGGTGTTCGGCGAGTGGGGCTTCGATCGCAAGCTGCCGTACGGTCGCGGGCTCTCGGCCCTGTTCGCGGGGCCGCCGGGTACCGGCAAGACGATGATCTGCGCGTTGCTCGCGAAGGAGCTCGGGCTCGAGCTCTTTCGCATCGACCTGTCCCAGGTCGTCAACAAGTTTATCGGCGAGACCGAGAAGAACCTCGGCCGCGTGTTCGACGAGGCGGCGCGGGGCCAGGTCATGCTGCTGTTCGACGAGGCCGACGCGCTGTTCGCGAAGCGCACCGAGGTCAAGTCGAGCCACGACCGCTACGCGAACCTCGAGGTCAACTACCTGCTCCAGCGCATGGAGTCGCACGAGGGCGTCATCGTGATGACGACGAACGCCGAGACCGCGATCGATCCGGCGTTTCGTCGCCGCGTCCGGTTCCGGATCCGGTTCCCGGCGCCCGACGAGCACCAACGCCTGCAGCTCTGGCACGGCATGCTGCCGAAGCAGGCGGAGGTCGCGCCGGATCTCGACCTGCGCACGATCGCGCAGAGGTTCCCGCTCGCCGGTGGCAACATCATGAACGCGCTGGTGCGCGCCGCGATGGCCGCGCGAGCCGATGGGGCCCGATCAGGCAACACCACCTGCTGCGCGCGGCCGAGCTCGAGTACGGCGAGATGGGCTTCTTGGCGTGAGCCTGCCGGCTTCCGGGCGCACGCCGACGCGAACTTGACACGGTCGGCCACGAGTCCATATTCGATCGAATGACCCTCGATGCCGAGCTCGTGCTGCGCATCATCGTCGGCACCGCTCTGGGCGCGGTGATCGGCTACGAGCGCGACATTCACGGTCGCCCCGCCGGCCTGCGTACGCACGCGGTCGTCGCGCTGGCGTCGGCGACGTTCATGGTCGTGTCGACCCACATGGTCTACTTCCAGCACTACAAGGCCAACGATTTTGTCGAGGTCGATGCCTCGCGGATCGCGGCCTCGGTGGTCTCGGGCATCGGCTTTCTCGCCGGCGGCGCGATCCTGCGCACCGGCCTCAACGTGCAAGGCCTGACCACGGCGGCGGGGCTGTGGCTGGTCGCGGCGATCGGGCTGTGCGCGGGCGGTGGCATGTACGTCGAGAGCGTCGCGGCGACGCTGATCGGGATCGCGACGCTGACCATGCTGCGCAGGCTCGAGGCCAAGGACAAGGACATGATCCGGCGCCGGCTGCGCATCACGCTCACCGATGACGCGCTCACGATCGAGTCCCTGGTCGGCAAGCTGCGCGAGCACAACATGAACGCGACGCTCGAAGGCTGGGACAAGGAGGGCGAGCGCCGCAACCTGACCTTCGCGCTCCGGCTGCCGGCGATCGGCGGCGAACAGCGGGTGGTCGACGCCCTCGAGCACGAGCCCGGCATCGCGCGCCTGCACATCGATCCCGCGGCCTAAATTTTAGCTACAGCGATCGATACACGAGATCGATCGACAGCCGGAACGCCGGCGCACCGACGTCGTCATCGAGGTGCGTGCCGGCGCGCACCGCGATCCCGTACTGCGGCCGGATCCGGCCGACCAGGCCGATCCTGCCTTCGATCGGCGACGGGCCGGTCATGTGGTTCACGCGATCGCCGGCGATGCCGACGATCTCCAGGCTCGCCTTGAGCTGGTCCGGCTCGCACCACAACGGCAGCACCGGCGGGATGCCGATCGTGCCGCCGATGGCCCACAGCAGCTCGTCGCCGACGAGTTGATCCGCGACGATCACCTCACGGCCGCGGATCCGGATCCCCCCGCTCGCCGCGAGCACGAGGTCGTGCGGCAGCGTGACGCGCGCGATGCCCATCCACGCCGCGCTCCACGCCGCGTCGCCGGCGAAGTCGTAGTCGTCACCGGTCGGCACCGTGAGGTCGGCGCGCACGAACACCGCGAGGGAGCCGCGGGTCATCGCGTGGACCCGCGCACCGAGCGTGAGATCCTCGGGCACCCACGCGTCGAGCGAGCGCTCGTCGCCGAGGTCCTGGAGGCGCTGGCCGACCTGATGCGCGAGCGGCATCCGCGCATCGACGATCACGTCGTCGCCGAGCGCGATCGCGCCGCCGAGCGCGACGGTCTCGCGCCGTCGCACCGGATAGGTCTTGATGTCGACCGTGTGGAACCGGATCGGGTGTTCGAGCACGCCGAGCTCGACGCCGAGCGCCCAGTTGCCGATCGGAGCGCCGCCGTCGAACCCGAGCTCGGCCTGGCCCGGCGGCGTCTGATCGCGGTCGACGTCGATCGCCTCGGGTCGCGCCAGCGGGGTCTGCGCGTGCGCCACGCCCGCCGCGGCACCCAGCACGACGAGGCCGCCCGCGACGCGCATCAACCCATGATCCGCGAGCCGAGCTCGTAGACGCGCGCCGCCGGCATGTGACGATAGCGGGTGACCTGGACCCGGAGCTGCGCGATCTGATCGATCACGTCGCGCCGCGAGGCGCCGTTCGCGAGCATCGCGCGGGCGCGCTCGACGATCGCCGCACGCGCGCTCTTGGGGTGATAGATGAACGTGCGGCCGAACCGGACCTCACCGCCGACCCCGATCAGGCGCAACTCGGCGACATCGCCGACCTCGACGCCGTGGAGCTGGCGCTGCTCGTCGACGTGGAGCTCCGCGCCGCCGAGCAAATCGAGCAGCTCGATCCGGCCGCGCGGCATCGCGCGGATCTCGAACAGCGAGCGATGCGACGTGACGAGCGCGCCGACGATCGCAGCGCGAGGGTCGCTCGCGCCGGCGAGCTCCTGATACGAGCGCGCGGCCGGGGGGACGTGCTGGTCGGGGGCGACGCGCTCGACCACGAACCACTCGACGAACGCGGCACTCCACGCCTCCCACAGCTCGTCGTCCTGATGGACCTTGCCGCGGCGGACCTCGTAGTCGGCACGGGCGGCCGCGGCCGCGTCGGCATCGGCGGTGTGCCGGGCGTAGAGCTCCTCGATCACCGCGTCGAGGTCCGCGGCGATCGAGCCGCTCACCGTCGGCTCGCGCGCAGGTGGTCGCGGAACCGCGCGAACAGGTAGTTCGCGTCGTGCGGCCCGGGCGAGGCCTCGGGATGGTACTGCACGCTGAAGATCGGCTTGCCGACGACCTCGAGGCCCTCGTTCGAGTGATCGAACAGGTTCTCGTGCGTGATCGCGACGCCCGACGGCAGCGACTCGACGTCGACGACAAAGCCGTGGTTCTGGGACGTGATCTCGACCTTCCCGGTGGTCTTGTCGAGCACGGGGTGGTTGCCGCCGTGATGCCCGAACGCGAGCTTCTGGGTGCGGCCGCCGAGCGCGAGCCCGAGGATCTGGTGGCCCAGGCAGATGCCGAACACGGGCTTGCCGCTCGAGATCAGCTCTCGGGTCGCCGTGACGCCATACGTCACCGCGGCCGGATCGCCGGGGCCGTTCGACAGGAAGAACCCGTCGGGCGCGAGCGCGAGCGCCTGGCGCGCGGGGGTCGACGCCGGCACGACCGTGACCCTGGCGCCGAGGTCGCGGAGCTGGCGCAGGATGTTCTGCTTCATCCCGAAGTCGTACGCGACGACGTGAAACTCGATCGGCGGGGTCGCGATCGCACGCCCGTCATCGGCGGCGCGCCACGACGGCTCGGTCCACTCGTAGATCGCGGGGCACGTGACGCCCGGGACGAGGTCCAGCCCATCCATCTTCGGCGCCGCGCGGACGCGGGCGAGCACGGCTTCGACGAGCCGGGCATCGCTCGGCGAGCCAGCGCTGCCGCCGGGCAGCGCGGTGCTGGAGAGCTCGGCGACGTGCGGCGTGATCGCTCCGGGCATCGCGCCCTCGTCGCGCAGCACGCGGGTCAGCGCGCGCGTGTCGATGCCCTCGATGCCAGGGATCGCGGCGGAGGCGAGCCAGCTCGGCAGCGACGCCTCGCTGCGCCAGCTCGCGGCCAGCGGCGAGAGCTCGCGGATCGCGAGGCCCGCACACACCACGCGCTTGGCCTCGAGATCCTCGGAGTTGGTGCCGACGTTGCCGATCTGGGTCGCGGTCATCACGACGATCTGGCCGGCGTACGACGGGTCGCTGACGATCTCCTGGTAGCCGGTGAGCGAGGTGTTGAACACGACCTCGCCGATCGATTCGACGCGCGCGCCGAAGCCCTCCCCCACGAACACGCGACCGTTCTCGAGCACGAGCGCGGCGGGCCAGCGGCCGCTCGGCGCCGTCACGGGCGCATCCTCCCGTCGAGGTCGTAGACCGCGCGGCCCTCGACGAACGTGAGCACCGCGCGCCCGGCCAGCTTGTGGCCGAGGAACGGCGAGTTCTTCGACTTCGAGAGCAGCGCCTCGCCGGTGAGCACCAGCGGCCGCTCGGGGTCGATCACCGTGAGGTCGGCGACGGCGCCGACGGAGAGCCCGCCGCCGGAGAGCCCGAACGCCCGAACGGGACCGCCGGTCAGCGCCGCGATCACGCGGTGCTCGTCGAGCGAGCCCATGCGGACGAAGTCGAGCACGATCGGCAGCGCGGTCTCGAGCCCGAGCATGCCGGGCGCGGCGCACTCGAACTCGACGTCCTTCTCGACCGGCGAGTGCGGCGCGTGATCGGTCGCGATCGCGTCGATCGTGCCGTCGGCGAGCGCCTCGAGCAGCGCTTCCTGGTCGGCCGCGGTGCGCAGCGGCGGCATCACCTTGGCGCGGGTGTCGTAGTGGCTGCAGGCCTCGTCGGTGAGCGCGAGGTGGTGCGGTGTGACCTCGCACGTGACCGGCAGGCCACGGCGCTTCGCATCGCGGACGAGCGCGACCGTGCGGGCGGTCGAGACGTGAGCGACGTGATAGCGCGCCCCGGTCCACTCCACGATCTCGAGGTCGCGGGCGACCATCGCGCTCTCGGCGCACGCGGGCTGGCCCTTGATGCCGATCCGGGTCGCGACCGCGCCCTCGTTCATCGCGCCGCCCTCGGCCAGATCGAGATCCTCGGCGTGCTGCACGAGCGGCAGATCGAACGTCTTGGCGTACTCGAACGCGCGGCGCAGCAGCCCGGCGTTCATCACCGGACGGCCGTCGTCGGAGATCGCGACGATGCCGGCCTCTTTCATCTCGGCGATATCCGCGAGCAGCTTGCCCTCGAGGCGGTGCGTGATCGCGCCGATCGGCCGCACGCGGACGCAACCGACCTCCTGCGCACGCCGCACGATCAACTCGGTCACCGCGCGCTGGTCGTTGACCGGCTTGGTGTTCGGCATGCAGCAGATCGTCGTGAAGCCACCCGCGGCCGCCGCGCGGGTGCCGGTCTCGATGTCCTCCTTGTATTCCTGGCCGGGCTCGCGGAGGTGGACGTGGAGGTCGATCAGGCCCGGCACGATCCACAGGTCGCGGACATCGATGATGCGGGGCGCGACCAGGCCACGGCCGATCTCGACGATCCGTCCGTTCTGGATCCGCACGTCGGCGACGAGATCCACGGGACGCGGCGCGGAGGGATCTAGCACCCTGCCGCCGCGCAAGACGAGATCCTGCGGATCCATCGGGCCGGGTCTTACCATGGCGGGCTATGCTGGTGACATGCCGACCGCGGCTATCGTCATCATCGGAGACGAGATCCTGAGCGGGAAATTCGTCGAGGAAAACGCGGTGTTCCTGATCGGGGAGCTGCGCAGCCTCGGTGTCGACCTGCGCCGGATCACGGTGATCCCCGATGTCCTCGACGATATCGCGGTCGCGGTCACCGAGGCCTCCGGGCGATTCGATCACGTGTTCACCTCGGGTGGCGTAGGCCCGACCCACGACGACATCACGATCGCCGCGATCGCGCACGGCTTCCACGTCGGCGTTGCCCGCCATCCGGAGCTCGAGGCCAAGATCCGCGCCTACTGGAAAGACCAGCTCGCCGAGGCGAATCTGCGGCTGGCGGATCTCCCGGCCGGCAGCGAGCTGGTCTACGGCAAGGACCAGATCTGGCCGGTCGTGAGCTTCCGCAACGTGTTCATCCTGCCCGGCGTACCGGCGCTGTTTCGCCGCAAGTTCGTCGACATCCGCGACCGGTTTCGCGCCGTCCCGGTGTGGGCCGCCCGGCTCTACGTCGATGGCGAGGAGGGCGACCTCGCGCCCGAGCTGGATCGCGTGGTCGCCGCACATCCGAGCGTGAAGATCGGCAGCTATCCGCGCTTTTCGGAGAAGGACTTCTGCGTGCTGCTCACGCTCGAGGCCGCGACCGCCGCCGAAGTGACCGCGGCGTTCGAGATGCTACGCGCGCGGCTGGCGGCCGCCGTGGTCCGCGCCGAGCTCCCGCAGTCCGTGGGATAACCCGGCCATGGCCCACTATAATGGTTCGTGCCACTGCGGCGCCGTGAAGTATGCGGTCGAGCTCGAGCTCGGCAAGGTGATCGCGTGCAACTGCTCGATGTGCGGCAAGAGCGGCACGCTGCTCGCGTTCGTCCCCGTCGACAAGTTCGAGCTCACGGCCGGCGAGGACGCGCTCACCGACTACACGTTCAACAAGCACGTCATCATCCACAACTTCTGCAAGACGTGCGGCATCAAGTCGTTCGCGCGCGGCAAGAAGCCCGACGGCACGCCGATGATCGCGATCAACGCGCGCTGCCTCGATGGCGTCGACGTGTTCGCGCTCGACGTCCAGCAGTACGACGGCAAGGCGCACTAGCCCCACTAGCCCGGGGACGTACTACAGTTTCACAAGTTCGCCGTTCCAAGTGGCTGTAATCGTGAGCTCGCCGAGAGGGACGTACTACAGTTTCACAAGTTCGAGGATCGCCAGGCCGCGCGGCCGCAGGGCGGCCGATGGGCTGACGAGCGAGCCCGCTGCACCGGCGAGCTGCGAAACGGCACGTCCGCTTCGAGGACCATCCGCGTGGTGCAGCGGCCGGCTCGTCAGTCCATCGGCCTCGGCGAACTTGTGAAACTGTAGTACGTCCCCTTTTCGGGCTCAGGGATCTCAGCGGGTTACGCGATCGAACTTGTGACTCTGTAGTACGTCCCCGTCAGAGGAGGGCGCGGAGGCGCGCGACGACGTCCCGGCGCGGCACCTCGAGCTCGTTGTTGGCGGATACGTCGGCGACGCGCAGATCCTTGAGCTTGACGACGCAGGCCTCGCGCTCGCGCGAGCCCATGATGATCGCGATCGGCGTGCCCGAGCGATCGGCGTACTTGAACTGCTTGCCGGGCTTGTCGTCCTCGCCATAGACCTCGATCGCGAGGCCGGCGGCGCGGAGCTCGGAGGCGAGCTGCGCGTACTCGGTGGCGAGCGCGGGATCGAAGTTGAGGATGATCGCCTGCGCGATCGAGCGCTTCTTGGGGTTGGCCTTCTCGGCCTCGAGCATCTGCGCGAACAGGCGCGTCGCGCCGATCGAGATGCCGACGCCGGGTAGCTTCGACTTGGTGTAGAGGCCGGCGAGGTTGTCGTAGCGACCGCCGGAACAGATCGAGCCGTAGTCGGGGTGGTCGTCGAGGAAGGTCTCGTAGACCGTGCCGGTGTAGTAGTCGAGCCCGCGCACGATCGACAGGTCGACCGCGATGAAGCGCTCCGGTACGCCGAGCGCGAGCGTGTTGGCGTAGACCCGGCGGAGCTCGTCGAGCCCCTCGCGCAGGATCGGGTTTTCCGCGGTGTCCAGCTCGGCGGCCGCGGCCTGCCAGTCCTTTCCGAGCACGTCGAGCAGGCGCTTCGCCTTGTCCGCACCGCAGATCGCCGCGATCAGCCCCTCGACCTTGTCGCGGCCGGACTTGCGCAGGCGATCGACCTCGTGGAGCACCTCGGTCTGCTGCGCGATCCCGAGCAGCTCCATCAGCCCGCGCAGGACCTTGCGGTTGTTGATGAAGATCGTGAACTTGCCGAACGCGAGCTCGTTGAACACGCCGTAGATCACGGCCGGGATCTCCGAGTCGTACGCGATCGACAGCTTGTCCTTGCCGATCACGTCGATGTCGCACTGATAGAACTCGCGAAACCGGCCCTTCTGCGCGCGCTCGCCGCGATACACGCGCTGGATCTGGTAGCGCCGGAACGGGAAGTTGAGCTCGTGCTCGTGCTCCGCGACGTAGCGCGCGAGCGGGACGGTGAGATCGAACCGCAGCGCGAGCTCGGGCTTCTTGCCCTGCTCGATCGCGCCGGTCGACTGCACGAAGTACACTTGCTTCTCGGTCTCGCCGCCGGACTTGGTCAGCAGGATATCGACGAGCTCGAACGCGGGCGTCTCGATCGGCAGAAAGCCGAACCGCTCGAAGCCGCGGCGGATCGTATCCAGCATGCGCTGGAACGCGATCTGATCCGAAGGCGTGAGCTCGAGCACTCCCTGCGTGGTGCGCGGCTGGACGGGCATGGTGACGCCTTATACACCGCGCTCACCGCCGGAGCGACACGACGACCACGACCGCGGCGCCGAGCACGACCACGAGCCCGCCGATCGCCCACCACAGCGGCGAGCCCGTCGGTTCGGGGGTGGGCGGCGCGACCGTCGGCACCGACATCACGGTCTGCGGGGGCGTGGCCGGTGCACCCGTCGCGCTCACCACCGCGAGCGGGCCGTCCGACCAGGCGGTCGTCTCGATCACGGTACCGTCGGCCCGTACGCCGGTGACCTCGATGCGAGTGCCGGTGACGGTGACGCGCAGGTAGTGCAACGCCCGCTCGAACTTCTTGACGGCCTCGACGTCGACCGGGTTCGAGCTCGCGCGCTTGGGATACAGCGGCGCGCCGGCGCCTCCGGATACGAAGTAATGGAGGCCATCGTGCTCGGCGCGCTCGTAGACATGGTCGTGTCCGGAGAACACCGCCGAGACCTGGTACTTCTCGAACAGCGGCATCCAGCGCTCGCGGAGATCGATGTTGCCGCCGTGCAGCGAGATCGAGAACGTTGGATGGTGCATCGCGACGAAGATGTGGCGAACGCTCGGATCCTGGCGGGCCGCGACCAGCTCGCGCTCGAGCCACGCGGTCTGCTCGGTCAGCGCGAACGAGTACGCGTTCGAGTCGAGTACCAGGAACCGCGCCGAGGCATAGCTGAACGCGTAGTACCGTTCGGTCTCCCCGCCGTTCTGGGGGACCGAGAAGTACGCGCGATAGGTATCGGCGGTGCGGCCCCTGCCCTGGCGATCGTGGTTACCGAGCGCGGGGAAGTAGACGTTGTCGCGCAGCAGCGGCTCCTCGATGTCGAAGAACTGCTGCCACTGATCCTCGCGGAAGCCGGCGTCGACCATGTCGCCGGTGCCGAGCACGAAGTCCGGAACCTCCTGCGTGATCCGATCGATGACGCGGCGGTGCTGTTCGATGCCGTCGCGCGAGTCGCCGTAGACCACGAACGTGAACGGCACGTCCTTGCCCTCGGGCGGCGCGGTGCGGAGCTCACCCTCCCAGGTCTCGGTTCCGACCACGACCTGGTAGCGGTAGCGGCTGGCGGGTTCGAGCTTGTCGATCCGCGCCTCGACGATGCGCGCCGGCGCGACCTCGATCGTGCGCACGCCGCCGGCCGGCCCCGGCCCGGTCACGACCAGCTTGGCCGGGACCTCCGCGTCCATCTGCCACATCACCGTGATCGAGGTCGGCGCGAGGTTCTGGAGATAGGGCCCCTTCAGCATCTTGGGCGCCGGGGGCGCCGCGGCGGCAGGGGGCGCCAGGATCAGGACGCAGCACGCGCACGTGGAGGCCCACCTCACGGCGCGAAGCTTAACGCCGCCGGGTCACGAGCGATAGCGCAACGACGCCAGGGCACCGACGAGGTCCCGAGCGGACTCGCGGTTGTACCCGTAGCGCGTGACGAGCGTGTCGAGCGCGACGTCCGCGCGCTGCTTCGCATCGGCCGCCAGGTGGCTCTCGTTGCCCGACAACATCGCGACGAGCTCCGCGATTCCCTTCGCGATCGTCTTCTTGTGCTTCTCGAAGTAGGCGTCCTTGAGCCGGCGCAGCAGGTCGCTGAAGATCTCGGCCATCACCGGCTTCTGGCCCCTGTGATCGAGCGACCACGCGCCGATCTTCGCGATCAGACCCTGGCGAAAGTCCTCGACCCGCCCGCTGACGTCGAGGGAGCGCTCGACCTCCTTCATCATCGACTCGTCGGGATCCTGCATCTGGCCGGTCGATGCGTTGCGGACCTTCTCCTTGCGGATCGCTTGCATCACGTGCTGGATGTAGCGCTCGAACACCCGGCCGTACTCGGATTCCTCGACGAGCCCCACCGCGACGCGGGCCTCGTCGTCGATCCGATCGAACAACCGGCCGCGTGCGATATCGACGAGCTTTCTGTGATCGTGATAGCCGCCGGGTTGCACGTCCTGGCGCAGGAACTCGTAGAGGCTGGTCTGCTTGGTCAGCTCGACGATCTCCTCGAGGACGACCAGCGGAGAGACGTAGTCGTAGCGAGTCGAGCCGGCGGCCGCGAGCAGCACGGTCTGCATCTCACGTGGCGAGGCCCCGACTCGGCCCTCGTAGATCGGATACGTATCGGACTCGTGGAACAGCGCCTCGATGTGCGCGGAGAGCTCGCGCGCGCGATCGGGCGACAGGTCCTCTGGGACCTGACCGGTCGAGTACAGGTCGACCTTCTCGAGCGGAGAGAGCCGGCCGATCGCCTCGGCGAGGGTCGACGGGAAGCGCTCGACCTGGGGCTTGCGCATCCGCGACAGCACCGCCCACAGCGCCGCGGTGTACGCGGTGTGCGGCGCGACGTGGCGGCCACCTGCGGCCTCGCGCAGGCGCTCGCGGTACAGCCCTTCCTCGTGGCGCACGTCGAGGATGAACGGCACCTGGATCAGCTCGATCCGGCCCTTGAATGACTGAAAATCCGGCATCTCGCGGAACGCGGAGAGGTGGATGTCGTTGCAACTGCCCGCGAACACGAGGTCGAGGAACAACGTCGCGCTCGTCATCGACAGCTCGGCGCGCTCGACGGTGGTCAATAGATATTTGTAGTGCTCGAGCGGGCGCTTCAACAGGTCGTCGAACTCGATGAAGCCACGGTTCGCGCCCACGACCTCGCCGCCGTACTCGTGCAGCGATACCGATTGCAGCGACGGCGGCAGCGCCGATAGCGTGCGGTCCGCGGTGATCTGGCGCTCGCTCGCATCGACCGACAGCTGCGGCTCGACGGTGACCCAGCCCTGGCGATAGCGGTGCGAGATCTCGAACCGCTCGACGCGGATGTGGCGCAGCACCTGGACGTAGTCGCCCTGGTAGCTCGCGAGCAGCGCCTCGTAGATCGCCTTGTTGCGGGGCGAGAGCGTGCCGCCGCGGATGTAGTCGCTCGGCGCGAACTGCGCGCCGTGGATCAGCTTCGCGAGCAGCTTCGCGCGCTCGTCGAGAGGGATCAGCAGCAGCGGATGATCGCGGAGCTCGTCGCCGAGCCGCGCATCGATCGAGTCATCGGGCAGATACGCGAACGTATCGATCGACTCGAGCGATTCGTGCGCCCCGCCAAAGCCGATGCCGCCGCGCGTGCTCTTCTGCGCCGGGAAGATCCACGAGAACCGATACAGCGCGCCGTCGTCGAGCGTCGAGTAGTGCTCGAGGCCGCGGCCGAGGCAGCGAATGAACGTCGACTTCGCGGAGCCGTTCGGGCCGTGCAGCAGGATCAGCTTGTTCGGGCGGCCGTCGCGCACGAAGCTCTTGAGCACCTGGTAGGTCTCGTGCTGGACGATCTCCTGACCGAACAGCCGATCTTCGCCATCGGCCCACGGGGCGTCGAACAGCTTCCAGCGGGTGACCTCTCCCCACGGATACGTCACCTTCTCGGTGCCGTAGTGATCGAAGCAATCGACGATGTACTGCGTCGAGGAGCGTAGCTGGCGCGTCGGCTCGGCGAACGCGAGCGCGAGGTACTCGGCGAACGACATCACGCGACGGTTGCGCGTGAAGTCCTCACGCACCGCCTCGTGCAGCTCGACCAGCGTGGACTTCACCACATCGGGCAGATCAGCAGGCACGACCTGAAGATACGTTAGTTCGCCGCGACCGTGACGGTGATGGGCTGCTTCTTCGCGAGGCACTGCGTGTTGTTGTTCGTGCACACCGCGAACTTGAACGTGCCCTTGATATCGTAGGTCCCGGCCTTGTCGGTCGTCGCCTTGACCGCGAACACGAGCGCCTGTTCGGAGAACGCGACCGCGTCCCCTTGCGACTTGTCCATGCCACCCGCGGTGAGCTCGGTCTTGGCGAGCTTGACGCCGGCCGGCGGCTCGAGCGTGAGCTTGATCGGGAACTCGACGTTGACGTGATACGCGCCCGCGGGGGTGACCTTGATGGTCGAGACCAGCTCGGTCCCCGCCTTGCCCTCGGCCTTGTCGATCGTGAGGGTGCCCTCGTCGGGATGTAGGTGAAAGCGTGCCTCGTCGCTCTGGGGTGCCCCGGAGCCAGCTTTGGTCACCATGACGTGATCTCCGGTCGGTAAGGCGACGCGATCGACCTTGCCGGAGGTCACGGGACCGGTGTCTTCGGCTTGATTCCCGCCGGACTTGCCGCAGGCGATTAACAAGAACGGGATCAGCCAGATCGTGCGCGACATGGCCCGTAGCATAGCGGATCTCGGACCTTAGGCACGTTCATGCTACGCTCCAGGTGCCGGTGAGAAGGGCTCAGCAGCTCGGCCGCTATCACCTCCTCGACCGCATCGCGTTCGGTGGGATGGCGGAGATCTATCGCGCGAAGACCTTCGATGCGAACGGTCAGCCGCACCTCGTCGCGGTCAAGCGCGTGCTCGCACACCTCGCCGAGGACGACGACTTCATCCAGATGCTCGTCGACGAGGCCAAGATCGCCAGCGTGCTCCGACACGGTTCGATCGCGCGCGTCTACGAGTTCGCGCGCGCGCACGGCGAGTACTTCATCGCGATGGAGCATGTCGACGGCAAGGACATGCGCACCGTGCTCGAGCGCTGCCGCTCGAAGAAGAAGCCGATCCCGCCCGAGCACGCCGCGCATATCTGCGCCGAGGTCGGCGGTGCGCTGCACGCCGCGCACTCGGCGGTCGATTCGCGCGGCCGGCCGCTCAGCATCATCCACCGCGACGTCTCGCCCTCGAACATCATCTGCAGCTACGCCGGCGAGGTCAAGCTGTGCGACTTCGGCATCGCGAAGGCGACGCTGTCGCGGGTGACGACCAAGACCGGCGTGATCAAGGGCAAGGTCAAGTACATGTCGCCGGAGCAAGCGCTCGGCCGCAAGCTCGACCACCGCAGCGACGTGTTCTCGCTCGGTTCGTGCCTCTACGAGATGCTGACCCGGATCCCGCCGTTCACCGCGACCAACGAGATGGACCTGTTGATCAAGGTGCGCGACGCCAAGTACCGCGCCGTCTCGGAGCTCCAGCCCGGCATCCCGCCCGAGCTCGAGGCGATCACCGACAAGTGCCTGACCCGGTCGCGCGCGAATCGCTACCAGACGGCCGCCGAGGTCGAGGGCGACCTGCGCGCGTTCCTGCGCAAGTTCATGCCGAACTACTCGCGCAGCCACCTCGGCCGGTTCATCCGCAAGATGTTCGCGACCGAGATCGAGCGCGAGCTGCGGATGCTCGAAGAGTTCGTGATGACCGACGAACCCTCCGATGACGTCGGCGAGTCGCTGATGCAGCGCGACGCCGACTTCGAGCCGCCCGAAGTCCCGTTCCAGCCCAAGCCGACCTCGGTCTCGGTCGCGGCGCTGCGCGACTCGAATGACTTCAGCGGCGACTCGAACTTCACGACGATGCCGAAGGTCGATCCGCCGGAGCATCGCACCGACGACTCGATCGCGGTGGCGCCCGACGTCCACGAGGCGAACACGAAGATCCTGACCGATCGCGGGCGCAGCACGCAGTTGCCGGCGCAGCAGCCGGCACCGCGACGAAGGACGAGCCCGCCGCCACCGCCGCCACCCAGGCGCGGCAAGCCGTCGACCGTCCGGCCGGTGTTCGACGAAGATCTGCACGCGGCGCCCACCATGATCATCGACATCGGTCGGATGCGCCAACGTCGTCGCGGATAGGCGCTTCACCGGGACGCCCCCACCGCGAGTTCGGCCACGGTCGCCCTCGCCGTTCGGCGCCGTTCGAGACTGGAACGGCCCCGCGGGTGGTTTCCGGCGATCGTGATCGACATCGAGGCGCTCGCGCTCGAGCTCGTTCGTGCAGCCGGGATCGGCTCACGCGCCCCGGGGGCCGAAGGTCGGGCTCGGGCTCGGGCTCGGGCTCGGGCTCGGGCTCGGGCTCGGGCTCGGGCTCCAGGTTGCTAGCCGGGTTCCCTACCGGATCTCGAGCGCGAGGCCGAGGATCTCGTCGCCGCCCTTGACGGTCACGTGCGTCGAGCCGGCCGCGTCGCCCTTGCTCGCCTCGACGCTGACCTCGCCGGTCGGCGCGTCGTGAATCCGGAACTCCCCCTGTGCGTCGGCATCGCCCTCGACCGTCGCGGCCGCCGACTTCGCCATGACATGCGCGCGAGAGACGCGCTGACCGCGTGCATCGCGCACGACACCGCCGAGCAGCGCGCCGCGCGCGAGATCGATGCGGACGTCGCGCACGGTGGTCGTGCCGGCGCGGGTCGCGGCCGGGACCTCGAGCTGGCGCGTGAACGGCAGGTAGCCCGGTAGCTTGACCGTGAGGGTCCACGCGCCTTTCGCGAGCGGTCCGAGCCGCCAGTGCCCGTCCGCCTCACTCGTCGCTTCGCTCGCCGCCCCGCCCGGACCGTTGGCCTCGATCGCGACCCCGGCGAGTGGCACGCCGCGCGAACCGTCGAGCAGGCCACCCTCGACCACGCCGCCGAGCGGCACGACGAGGTGGACGCGCTCGCCGGTGCGAGACGTCACGGCGTCGAGCTCGACGGTTGGATAATCGGGATGGGTGACGCGGACGCGAACATGGCCGCGCGGCAGCATGTCGAGCACGAACGCGCCATCCAGGGCGCTGGTGCCATGGCGGCCTTCATCGCGGCCGACGATCACGTCGAGCTGCGCGTTCGCGATCGGCAAGCCCGACGCATCGGCGACCGTGCCGGCGAGCGCCGCGTCGGCGACCTCGAGGACCAGATCTTCACGATGCTCGTCCGGCACGGTGGCGCCGGCGATCGCATTCTTGGCAGGCGACAGCGTGATCGTGCGGCGCAGCTCGACATGGCCGTAGGCGCTCGCGTGCAGCTCGATCTGTCCGGCGACCGGACCGATCTTGTAGAGCCCGTCGCCGTCGCTGAAGTTCACGGTCGCGGTCCCGACCTCGGGCTGCGCCGAGATCTCCGCACCGATCACCGGCGCGCCGTGTTGATCGGTGACCTTGCCGACGATGAACGTGCCGGCCGTCAGCACGATGTCGACGTTGCGTACGACCTCACCGGTGTCGAGCGCGATCGCGCGGGACCGCGCCTCCGCGTACCCACCCGCGATGGCGAGCACCGTGACCTTGCCTCGCGCGATCCCGCGGATCCGATAGCGGCCATCGGCGCCGGTCGTCCACACCGACACGTGTGCCGGATCGCCGGCGAGCGGCGGCGGGTCGCCGACGAGCCCTGCGTTGGCCGCGGACGGATCGACGACGATCGCGGTCCGCGCGACCTCCGCACCCTGCGGGGGGACCGGCGGAATCGGGCCGACCATCACGCCGAGCTCGCCGCGCGCGATCAACTGCGGATCGCTGCCCATCGCGATCACCGGCGCGGTCGGCGCCGCCATCCGGCCGGAGAACCGGCGCAGCCGATCTTGATCGATCTCGGCCGAATATTCGGTGGGGTTCGCGCCGGCCGTGATCGCCCGCACGCTCGCACCCGCGACCGGATGACCGGCGCCGTCGACGACCTTGCCCTCGACCGCCGCGCCGCGGGCGAGGACGAGCTCCGGGAGCCCCTTGCCGGCGTCGAGCTCGACGCCTCCTGGCGACAGGTACCCGGGCGCGAACGCGTCGGCGATCCAGCGGCCGTTCGGCACGCCCTCGATGCGGAACACGCCGTCGTCACCGCTACGCGCGTACCGGGGAGCTTGATCATCACCGGTCGGGCGCAGCTCGATCGCCGCGACGATGCCGGTGCCCTCGTCGCGATCGATCACGCGCCCGACGACGATCGCCCCGGCTTCGAGCCGGAGCTCGACCGGCGAGAACGGGCCCGCGCCGAGCCGGTTGACCCGGACCGCGCGCGCGGCGAGCGCGGCTTGCCACGCGTAGACCTGGTAGTGGCCCTCCGGCAAGCTCGGGACGTGGAAGCCGCCGCGGGTGTCGGTCTTGACCTCGAGCGCACCGCCGATCGCGTCACCTCGAATGCCGACCATCGCGAGCGCGACCGGCTTGCCGCCGTCGGTGACGGTCCCGTCGATGGCGATCTCGCGAGCGACGACGATGCGAGCCTCGTCGGAAGGCACGGGGACGAAGCGGACCTCGGTGGCGAGCAGGCCCGCGCCGGTGACGCTCAGCTTGTACCGGCCGGGGACGAGGCCGGCCACGATGAAGTGACCGTCCACGCCCGTGGGATCCGCGCGCTCTGCATCCGAGCCCGAGCCCGACGCCGATCCCGACACCGAGCCCGAGCCCGAGCCCGAGCCCGAGCCCGACCCCGACCCCGATGCCGACCCCGACCCCGATGCCGCGTGCGACACGAGCGCTCGATCCGCGGCGCCCTGCTCGATCGCCGCACTCACGACCGCACCGTTCACCGGCAACCCCGCGCCGTCGACGACGAACCCGGTGATCCGCGCGCCCGGCTTCGCCACCGGCAGCCTTGGCAACCACGGCGCGCTCATCGCGCCGCTACCGGTGGTGTTGCTGCCGCCCTCGGCGGCACCCGCGTGATGGCGATGCCGCATCGCGACGGACAGCACGATCGCGACGACGAGCAAGCCGCCGCCCACGCCGATCGCGATTCGCCGAGGCAGTTGTTTCATCGCGCGCCGTTGATGTTAGTCTGACTTCGCCATGGCGCAGGCTCTGTTTGCCAATCAGCGGGAGGCGAACCTCCAATCGACGGTTGCGCTGGTCGAGGAGGTGCTCGGAGCGATCGGCTATCCGGCCGCCGAGAGCCGCCTGCGCGACGCGGCCTCGGCGCACGCGTGGGAGATCGCGAAGGGGTCCGCGACGGCGCGGATCACGCTCGTCGATCGGGCGGCGTTCACGCACCTTCGCGTCACCGCGACCGTGATGACGATCGACACCGCGGTCGATCGCACGGCGCTGTTCGCGCATCTGCTCGAGCTCAACGCGGGGCTCGCGGGCGCGGCGTTCGCGACCGACGGCGATCACGTGCTGGTGGTGTCCGAACGCTCGACGCTCGACCTCGACCGTAGCGAGGTCCTCGATCTGATCGTGCGGGTCACGTCGACCGCGGACGATCACGACGATGCGCTGGTCGCTCGCTACGGCGGCCGACTCGGCCGCTAGTCGCACGCTAATCGTTCTTCGCGATGTCGCGGCCGCGCGGACCTTCGTCGAGGCTGATCGACATCAGCGCGTTCGGGCACAACGTGAGCTCGCTGAGATCGCGCAGCAACCGGCCTCGCGAATCGATCATCTTGGCGTCGCTCAGCGTGACGAACTCGACGGGACCCGTGCTGGGCTGGCAGGACGCGAGGTACCCGGTGACCTTCGCACCGGTGTCGTACTCGATCGTCACGCGATGCGAGACGAGATCGTGCAGCTTCGAGTAATTCGCCATCGCGTGCGGCTATATCACGCCTCGCCGCCGTCTCGTACTGCTGGGCCCTACTGCCACGGGTCCGTCTTGTCGATTCGCGTCGCAGGCGGGGCCCCGGGGTCCGGCTGTCGCCGATCTCGTTGATCTGGCGACTGTGCTCCCGATCGCGGGGCGCATGAAGCCTCCGTCCAGTGGTGGCGATCCGCGGTCACGGCGCCGGCGCGGCCGGGACTTCCACCTTCGGCGCTCCGACCGCCGGAGCCGGCGCGTCCGCGGCGTCGTCCGCCGGCGCGTCGTCATCCGGTGCCGGATCGTCCGCCTGCATCGGGCCCTCGCGGTCGTCGAACGTGTGCATCACGTCGGGCTTCACGTCGGGCTTCACGTCGGGCTTGGTGCCGGTCTCGAGGATCGCGATCGACTTCACGCCCTCGAGCCGCTTGCGACTCGATAGCGCTTCCTTCGATCCGAGCTTGCCACCGGCCTCGAACGCGACGCGCGCCTCGTCGAGCCGATCGAGGTGCTCGAGCGCGGTCCCGAGGTTGTTGAACATGAAGCCGGTCGCGCCCTGCTTCTGCGTCGCCTGGCTCAGGTGCTCGGCCGCCTCGTCGTACTTCTCGAGCTGGAGCTCGGTGTAGCCCAGATTGTTCCACGCCCACACGTTGTCCTGGTCGAGCTCGACGGACTTCGAGAACGCCTCGATCGCGTCGTCGTACGCGAACCGGTTGAGCTCGGCGCGGCCCTTGGTGTTCCATGCCTGGCTCGACAGCGGTGCGAGCTTGACCGCCTTGTTCGCGGCGGCCATCGCCAGCCCGCGCTCGCCGGTGCCGATGTAGAGCCGCGCGAGCTCGACGTGAGGATCGGCGCGCTTGGCATCGAGCTTCGCCGCCGCCTCGAACATCAGCTTCGCGTTCGCGACGTCGCCTCGCTTCGCGAGCTCGCGACCCTGCGCGAGCGCGTCGTCGTACTTGGTCGGCGTCGCCGCGACACCGGTCGCCTCGACCGAGGTCACCTCGACGCTCGGCTCGGCGCGCGGCGCGACCCACGCGACCGACGGCGCGACGACGGGCAGCTTCGGCATGAACGACATCGGATCGACGCCGCGCTGCGAATCGCTACCGCACGCCGACATCGAGAACAGCAACGCACACCACATGGAACGCTTGATCGATTTCATCTGGACCTCTTTTCTCGATCAGCGGTAACAGCATCGGACGTGCCACCCCGGATCGCGAAGCGCAGCGCGGGCTTGTGCGACGGTGTGGGTGTGCGGACACGACGACCGTCGCCATCCGCACGCACGGACTACGCAGCCGCCGTCGCGCGTTTACGGCGAGGCGTGCGCGCGGACGTGGACGCTGGCGTCGAGCCTGCCCCGTGGCACCTCGTCGCCATTCGACAACAGGAGCGTGCCGCCGACGAGCAGGTTGAACGGGTTCTTGAAGTCCGCGAGCGTCGCGCCGAGGGCCGCCTGGCCGCCTGGCGTGAACGTCATCGCGCGCGCGTCGAGGGTCGTGCCCGCCTGGACGACGTCGATCGTGCCGATCATCTTCGCCTTCGCGTCGCCGGGATCCATGACCGACATCGGTGCGACGTAGACCGTCAGCACCGGCGTCGCGATGTCGAGCGAGTTGTTCGTGATCTCGTAGTCGACCGCGTCGACCGTCACCTGGAGCACCGTCGTCGCACCATCGAGCGACTTGAGCTCGGGCTTCTCGCTCACCAGATCGATCGTCTGGTGCAACGCGATGTCGAGCCCGAGATCGCAGGTCTGCTGCGTCATGTCGCAGCTGCCCGTGCAGTTCATCGGGCACGCCGCGTTCGCCGCGGTCGCGCACACCGATGAGGTGGGCGAACAACTCTTGGCCAGGTAGTCGTTGATCGACGCGGTCTGGACCTGCCAGCCCGAGGCATCGACGCTGAAGGTCTGCGCGGGCAGATCGAGATCATAGGTAGTCGCGTCGGAGCTGATCAGGCCGCAGCCAGATAGCGCGATTACCCCGAACGCAAAACGAACTAGCATCATAAGCAAGGACCTCGATACGGCAGAGGCGTGCCCAGTCTAGCACCGGTTGTCGACGGCACCCACAATCGCGCAAGCGCCCAGTGTGCCGGGTGTGTGATCGTGGCGACGGACCTACACGTCGTCGACGAGCCGCTCTGCCACGGTCCAGGGATCGATGCGGCGTCGTGCGACATCTTCTGCTGGATCGGTCACACGGGCAGCCAGCAGCCGATCCGCACGCTCGGCGAGCAACGCTCGCACGAGGCCGTCGAGCTGGACCCGTGCGCGCGCGGTCGCGCGGATCGCGGCGCCCGGGCCGGTCCACGCGGTGGCGCGATGCGCCTCGATCGCCGCGGCGAGCTCGAGCACACCCCCGCCGGCGGCGATCCCACGCGTCGCGATCGTCGGCACGATCGCGACCTCGTGGGTGCGGCCGGCGCGCAGCCCGAGCATCCGGCGCAGCTCCGCGGCGGTGCGGTCCGCTCCGCCGCGGTCGGCCTTGTTGACCGCGAGCACGTCGGCGACCTCGAGCAGGCCGGCCTTGAGGGCCTGGATCGCGTCGCCGAGGCCAGGCACCGACACGACGACGGTCGTGTGCGCGACGGTCATCACGTCGATCTCGTCCTGGCCGACGCCGACGGTCTCGATCAGGATGCGCTGAAAGCCCATCGCGTCGAGCACGTGCGCGATCTCGAACGTCGAGCGCGATAACCCACCGAGGTGACCGCGCGTGGCGACGCTGCGGATGAACACGCCGGGATCGAGCGCGTGCCGTTGCATGCGCACGCGATCGCCGAGCAGCGCACCTCCGGAGAACGGCGAGCTCGGATCGATCGCGATCACGCCGACGGTCTCGCCCGCGGTGCGGTAGTGGGAGATCAACCCATCGACGAGCGTCGACTTGCCCGCGCCCGGATTGCCGGTGACGCCGATGACATAGGCGTTGCCGGTGTGCGGGAACAGCGCCTTGACCGCGGCCAGCGCCGCCGGGCGGCGATCGTCGAGATCGCGGATCAACCGCGCGGCCACCGCGACATCGCCGGCGAGGATCTCGGCGATCGTCACCTGGACCGTGGCTCCGGCCCCGCGGGCGTGAAGATCTGCAGCGCGCGCACCTCCCCGGTCGCGGTGAACGCGTGCGGGGTGTTCGGAGGGAGCTGCACGACCGAGGTCTCGTTGATCGGCAGCGTCACGCCGTTGACGTCCAGCGTACCGCTGCCCGCGAGCACGTAGAGCAGCTCGGTCTGGTCGGGGTGGACGTGGTTCGGGATCACCGTCCCGCTCGGGAACGTGGTGAGCGCGGCCGAGAACGGCGCGCCTCGTCCCCCGAGCACGATCGGGTGCCCGTTCGCGGCGCTCGGCGCGAGCACGCGTGGCACCGCCGGCGCCGCCCGCCAGCTCGCGAGCTCCGGCGTGGGCAGCGCCCCGGCGCGCGCAGCACCCTCGGGGCCACCGGGCGCGACCACGATCACGGCGTGAACGCCGCCCGCGCCCGCCTTGACCTCGCGTGCCCCTCCAGCGGGCACGTAGAACCACGAGCTCGCGGGGAGCTCGACCGGCGCGAGCCCGACCGAGCTCAGCTCCGCCGGATCGCGCAACCACCACAGCTCGGCGCGCGGCGCGGTGCGCAGCCCGGTCGTACCGCCCGGGGCGATCGCGAGCTCGAACATCGAGGCGTGCGGGTTGCCGGTGTTGTCCTCGTCGAGCAGCACCGCGACCGAGACCTTGCCCTGCCCCGCGAACGGCACCCACCGGCGATCGATCACGCTCTGGCCATCGGGCGCGCGGAACGCGAACGGCAGCTGGATGGTCTGTCCGCGCAGCGGCGGCGGCCACGCGTACGCCGCGAGCAACCGCTGCACGCACGCCGCGAGCGCGGCGCTATGGGTGGTGTCGTGCACGAGCGCGACGTGCGCCGGCGGACCGATGTCGATCTGGGCCGAGAGCTCGCCTTCGAGATCGAAGCGGATCGCCGCGACCGCAGCCCAGCACTGCTGCGCCGCCGGCGCGAGCTCGTTCATCGCCTTCTGGATCGCGGCGAGCTTTTCGTCGTCCGAGATCGGCGCGCCATCCGCCAGAGCGGCATCCGCCGTGGCCGTCGAGGTCGTCGCAGTGCGAGCCGCAGGTCGCACGACCGGTGCAGGCGCCGGTCGGCACGCGGCGAGCACGATCACCAGCACCGGTGCGGCGCGCATCGAGACCGGACGAGACCCCGCGCGATCACGATGCGCTGGATCTCGCGTCATCAACGCGCCGCCGCCTGCGGAACCGGGTACCCGCTCCGCGAAGGCAGCGCCATCACGGCCTCCGCACGGCCAGCTTCGCGACGATGCCCTTCGGATCTGGTAGCCGCCACGCCATCGCGGCTTTCGTCGCACACTGCGCCCACTCGTCATCGATCTCGGTCGCATCCGACGAGAATCCGACCGACTGCGCCCGACCATGTGGGCCGACGTAGATCGTGATCGTGACGTCGTGTGGCCGCGCGTGCTTCTTGTCGCACGGAGCGAGCTTGACGAGCTGACCGCCGACCGCACGCAGCGCCTGATCCTCGCTCCACGGCAGGCTCGCGCCCTTCGCGGAGAACTCGAGCGGCAGCGAGAAGTCCGCATCACCGCCGATCGGCCTGTCGAACGACGCCGAGCGCGCGACCTCGAGCAGGCACTTCTCGATCGGCCAGGCACCGAGATCGCTCTCCGCCATCAGCTTGACCGCCGTGACCGTGCCGTCCTTCTTGATGTCCCAATGGATCAGGACGTGACCGCCGAGCCAGCGCCGGCGCTTCACGTTCTTCATGTAGCAATCGGACAGCTCCGCGTTGTGGGGCGCGATCCCCGCCTCGACGGCGGCCTTGTCCATGTGGCCGCGCGCGTTCACGACCGTGACGCCTTCGTCGGGCTCGCTATCGTCGATCGGGACCCGCTTCGCGACCAGCGCGGGCGGTGGCTCCGGCGGGGGTGGAGGAGGAGGGCTGGACCCACCACACGCCACCAGCGCGACCAGCGCGAGCCACTTCATCCCATCTCCTCAGTTGGCTTCCATCGCGTACTCGTACGACGTCTCGAACGACCTCGAAAGCCTGGGGAAGGCGGTGTCCTGGACGTACTTGGTCGCGCACTCCAGCACCGACTTGGCCTGTAAGTCGGTCTTGACGACCTTGACCGATTCGGCCGCGCCGCCGGTGCCGATCCGGATCTCGAACGTGATGTGGCCGTGGGTCCCGTGAGGCACCTCGCCGTTCTCCATCGCCGTCGCCAGACACCGCGAGATGATCATCTGGCGCCGGCCGAGGTCGTTCTGGACCTCGTCCATCTTCTCGGGCGGGATGATGTCGCCGCCGGACGTCGGATGCTCCGTGTTGTCGACCAGCGGGCCGGTCGACTCGGTCGTGTCGGCTTGCTTGTGATGGCACCCGAACAACAGCGCCGCGAGAAAGAGCACGTTCTTCATGTCATCCACCCTTTGCCAGATAGCTGCTGATCACGAGGCGCTGGATCTCGCTCGTGCCTTCGTAGATCTCGGTGATCTTCGCGTCGCGGAAGTGTCGCTCGACCGGGTACTCCGTGACGTAGCCGTTCCCGCCGAAGATCTGGATCGCCTCGCGGGCCGCGCGGTTCGCGACGTCCGACGCGTAGAGCTTCGCCATCGCGGCCTCCTTACCGAACGGCTGCTTGCGATCTTTCAAGTACGCCGCGCGCAGCGTGAGCAGCCGCGCCGCGTCGATCTCGGTCGCCATGTCGGCCAGCTTGAACGCGATCGCCTGGTGCTGGATGATCGGCTTGCCCATCGTGCGGCGCTGCAGCGCGTAGCCGAGCGCGTCCTCGAGTGCGGCGCGCGCGATCCCGAGCGCCTGCGCGGCGATGCCGATCCGGCCACCATCGAGCGTCGACATCGCGACCGCGAAGCCCTTGCCGACCTCGCCGAGCACGTGGTCGTGCGGCAGGCGCACGTCGTCGAGAAAGATCTGCGATGACTTCGAGCCGCGGATGCCGAGCTTGTCGTCGGCTTGACCGCAGCGCACGCCCTTGGTCTTCATCGGCAGGATGAACGCCGTGATGCCCTTATGGCCGAGGCTCTTGTCGTTCATCGTGAACAACACGCACACGTCGGCGACCGGACCGTTGGTGATCCAGTTCTTGGTGCCGCTGATCACCCAGTGATCGCCGTCCTTCACCGCGGTGGTCTTCTGCGCGGCGGCGTCGCTGCCGGCCTCGGGCTCGCTGAGCGCGAAGCAGCCGAGGAGCTTGCCCGATGCGAGCGGCTTCAAGAACTGATCGTGCTGCGCCGGCGTCCCGAATCGATAGATCGGATCGCAGACCAGCGAGTTATTGACGCTCATGATCACGGCGGTCGAGGCGCACGCGCGCGCGACCTCTTCCATCGCGAGCGCGTAGGACACGGTGTCCATGCCCGAGCCGCCGAGCGCTTCGGGCACCGCGATGCCGAGGAAGCCGAGCTCCGCCATGCGCTTGACGAGCTCCGCGGGGTGGCGATGCGCCTTGTCGATCTCGGCCGCCTTGGGCAGCACCTCGTTCGTCGCGAACTCGCGCGCGGTCTTCTGCACCGCGGCTTGGTCTTCGGTCGGCGTGAAATCCATGGCTACGGGCTCTTACTTTCCGGTGAAGCTCGCCAGACGGCGCGGCCTGGCGAGGAATGCCGCCATGCCTTCTTTCTGGTCCTGGGTCGCGAAGCACGCCGCGAACGCGGCCTGCTCGGCGGCGAGCGCGGCATCGAGGCCGAGCGACTGGCCCTCGTGCACGAGGCGCTTGACCTCCGCGACCGCGTGCGGACCGTTCGCGGCGATCCGCTCGGCGAGCGCGGTGACCTTGGGCATCAGCTCGGCGGCCGGCACCACCGCATCGGCGAGCCCGATACGCAGCGCCTCGCGTGCGTCGATCGTATCCCCGGTCATGCACAGCTCCTTGGCCTTCGCGACGCCGACCCGGCGCGCGAGCCGCTGCGTCCCGCCGAGGCCGGGGATCACGCCGAGCTTGACCTCGGGCTGACCGAACTGGGCGGTCTCCGCCGCGTAGATGAAGTCACAGCACAGCGCGAGCTCGCAGCCGCCGCCGAACGCGAAGCCATTGACCGCGGCGATCCACGGCTTCTTCGAGGTCTCGATCGCGGCGCCGACGCGCGCGCCGTTCTTGACGAACGACGCCGCTTGCTCCGCGGTCATGTGCGCCATCTCGGAGATATCGGCGCCGGCGACGAACGCTTTGTGTCCGCTGCCGGTGAGCGCGACGACGCGCACGCTCGGGTCGCCTTCGAGCTCCGCGGCGGCGAGCACGAGCTCGGCCATCACGATGCTCGATAGCGCGTTCAACGCGCGCTCGCGATCGACGGTGACGACGGCGAGCGCACCCTGGCGCGTGATCTTGAGGGTCTCCATCGGGTCTCCTAGGCCTTCCGCTGACCTTGCGGCGTGTACTCGTAGAAGCCCCGGCCGACCTTCTTGCCGAGCCAACCGGCGGCCACGTACTGGCGCAGCAGCGGGCACGGCCGGTACTTGTCGTCACCGAGCTCGCGGTGCAAGACCTCGGCGATCGCGAGGCAGGTATCGAGCCCGATCAGATCGGACAGCTCGAGCGGCCCCATCGGGTGGTTGAGCCCGAGCCGCACGCCGGTGTCGATGTCGACCGCGGTGCCCAGCCCCTCGTAGAGCCCGTAGCAGGCCTCGTTCAACAGCGGGATCAGCATGCGGTTGACGATGAAGCCCGGGATGTCGCGTGCGCCGATCGTGGTCTTGCCGAACCGCTGTGCGAGCTTGGTGACGGTCTCGTTCGTCGCGTCGCTGGTCGGCAGGCCGCGCACGATCTCGACGAGCTTCATCAGCGGCACCGGGTTCATGAAGTGCATGCCGATCACGCGATCGGGCCGGCCCGAAGCCGACGCGATCTTGGTGATCGAGATCGACGAGGTGTTCGAGGCGAGGATCGCGTTGTCCTTGCAGACCTCACCGAGGCTCTTGAAGATCGCAAGCTTGATGTCCTCTTTCTCCGGCGCGGCCTCGACCACGACGTCGCAGTCGACCAGATCGCGGTGGCTCTCGCCGTGGCGGAGGTGGCTCATCACCGCGTCGCGCGCGCCCGCGTCCAGCTTCCCCTTCTCGACGAGACGATCGAGCTGCTTCTTGATCTTCGCGACGCCCTGCTGCGCGAAATCGGGTGCGGCGTCGACCACGACGACGTCGACGCCGGCCTGGGCCGCGACCTGCGCGATGCCCTGCCCCATCTGGCCCGCACCGACGACGCCGAGCTTGTGGACCTCGGTCACCGGTGTGATCACGGGCGCTCCACGAGCAACGCGATGCCTTCGCCGCCGCCGATGCACAGCGACACCCCACCGGTCTTGACGTGCTTGTCGGCCATCGCGTGGACGAGCGTGACGAGCAAGCGCGCGCCCGAGGCCCCGATCGGGTGGCCGAGGGCGACGGCGCCACCGCGGATGTTGACCTTGTTCGGGTCGAGGCCGAGCAGCTGGTTGTTCGCGATCGAGACCACCGCGAACGCCTCGTTGATCTCCCACAGCTCGACCTGTTTCGCGTCCCAGCCGGCCTTCGCGAGCGCGTTCCTGATCGCGGGCGCGGGCGCGGTGGTGAACCACTCGGGCGCCTGTGCGTGGTAGCCCCAGGCGACCAGCTTCGCGAGTGGCTTGCAGCCGCGCTTCATGGCCTCGTCCGCCGACATCAGCACGACCGCGGCCGCGCCGTCGTTGAGCGAGCTCGCATTGCCGGCGGTGATCGTGCCGTCCTTCTGGAACGACGCACGCAGCGACGGCAGCTTGTCGATCGCGCCGCGCCCGGGCTCTTCATCGTCGACGACCTGGACATCGCCTTTCTTGCCCGCGATGGTGACGGGCGTGATCTCGGTCTTGAACGCACCGGACTTCACGGCCTCGAGGGCGCGCTTGTAGCTCTCGGCGGCGAACTCGTCCTGGGCGCCGCGCGAGATGCCCTTGTCCTTCGCGCACAGCTCGGCGCAGTTGCCCATGTGCTGGTTCGAGTACGGGTCCCACAAGCCGTCCGAGACCATCGAGTCGCTGGTGTCGAGCGCGCCCATCTTGACGCCGCCGCGCAGGCCGCGGACGACGTGCGGTGCATTCGACATCGACTCCTGGCCCCCGGCGACGCCGATCTCGATCTCGCCGGCGGCGATCGCGCGCGCGACGCCGAGCACGGCCTCGAGCCCCGACCCGCACACCTTGTTGACCGTCACGCACGGGACGCTGTCGGGCAAGCCGGCGAACTTCGAGGCCTGGCGCGCGGGCGCCTGACCGACCCCGGCTTGCAGCACCTCGCCCATGTGGACGAGCTGGATGTCGCCGGGCTGGAGGCCGGCGCGATCGACCGCGGCCTTGATCGCGGCGGCGCCGAGCTTGGGCGCCGGGACCGCGCTGAGAGAGCCTAGGAAACTACCGATGGCGGTGCGGGCCGCACCGACGATGACGACGTCGCGCATGTGGAGGGCTTACCGCGCGGGGTTTACACCCGTCAACCTGCCTGGCCGGCCGTCCGGCGGCCCGCCTGGCTTAGAGAAACCCTTGACATTTACGCAGGTTGCTACCGGTACCGGCGCGCTCGCTCGACGAGCGCGGGCAACACCCGCAAGACCTCTGCGATCTCGTCCGCGGTCGTCTCCAGCCCGAGCGAGAACCGCACCGCTTCACGCGCCTCGGCCGGAGGCAGCCCGAGCCCGAGCAGCACCGGAGACGGCTCGAGGCTGCCGCTCGTACACGCCGCGCCCGTCGAGGCTGCGATGCCCGCGAGGTCGAGGCCGATCACGATGGACTCGCCGAGCGCGCCCGGGAACGCCGCGTTGACCGTGCCGCCCGTGCGCGGCCGATCCTCCCCGTGGATCCGCGCACCGAGCGCGACGAGCCCGCGCTCGAGCATGGCCCCGAGCTCGGCGACCGCGGGCCACCGCGCGCGGTCGCCGGCCACCACGGCCGCCGCCGCCGCCCCGAACGCGACGATCCCGAGCGTGTTCTCGGTGCCGGGCCGGCGGCCGCGCTCCTGGTGCCCTGCCTCGATCAAGGGCAGCCCGCGGTCGTCGGCCAGCGCGAGCGCCCCGACGCCTTGCGGCGCGCCGATCTTGTGGCCGGAGATCGCGACCGAGTCCGCGATCACGGTCGCCAGGTCGAGCTTGCCCGCGGCCTGGACCGCGTCGACATGAACGAGCACGTGACGGGCGCGGAGCTCGCTCGTGAACGCGCGCGGCTCGACCGTGCCGAGCTCGTGGTTGACCGCAGCAAACGCCGCGACGCTGGCCCCGGGATCGTCCAGCGAGGTCACCCGCCAGCCGGCGAGCGCGGCGACCGCACCCCGCAGCGACGGGTGCTCGATCGCGGTCGTCGCGATGACCCGGGCCATGCCGAGCCGCTCGGCGGCCCGGGCGAGCGCGGCGACGCCGAGTAGGTTGCCCTCGGTGCCGCCGCTCGTGAACACCACCTGCTCGCTCGGCCGGCCGAGCAGCTCGGCCACCTGGGTCCGGGCGCGGCTGATCCGCGCGCGCATCCGGCGGCCCTCGTCGTGTACGGAGGACGGGTTGCCGTGCGCCTCCAGCGCCTCGGTCAGGGCGGCCCGGGCGGCGGGGTGCAGGGGGCTTGTGGCGTTATAGTCGAGGTAGATCCGCCGGTTCGTTGACATGAGCGAGCCCGTGCGGACATATGATTGCACACTCACGTGGCCGACGATGCGGGGGCGCTCCTGGTTCGGTCGGGGCTGGTCACCGCCAGTGCCCTCGACGACGCACGTGCGCGCGCGATCGAGGTCGGCGGCACGATCGGGGAGCAGCTGGTCGCCAGCGGGGTGCTGACCGATGACGTGCTGACCGACTTTTATAGGTCGCGCCTGCTCGTCCCCCAGGTCAACCCCAACACGCTCGCGCGGCTCTCGATCGAGATCATCGGCCTGATCCCGAACGACATGGCGATCGAGCTACGCGTCGTGCCGGTGTCGCTCGACGACGACAACAACCTCACGGTCGCGATGAGCGATCCGTCGGATCGCCACGCGGTGGACGAGGTCGCGTTCTTCACCGGCGCGTACGTCGTGCGCGCGGTGGCGACCCAGATGCAGATCGCGTGGTGCCTCGCGCACTACTACGGTCACGTGACCAACCTCGGCCAGCGCTTGCTGCGCCCCGAGGGCGCGCCCGAGCCGCAACCGGCGGCGCGGCCGCAGCGCCAGCGTGGCATCACCGGTGAGGTCGACGCGATGCGGCACCGCGGGCTCGTGCCCGGCGAGGCGCGCGTCGAGCCGGACGACGCACCGAACGTGATCGTCGACGGGTCCGAGCCGCCGGAGCCCGTTGGCGCCGGCGATGGGGCCGTGACGGCGCCGCGCCCGCGCAGCGTGTCGGGCGAGATCCGCGCGCACCAGCGTGCACCGTCGATCAAGCCACCGATTCCGGACGACTCTGGCCCCGTGATCACGATGGAGGCCGACGACAGCGCGGACGGTGTCGAGGAGATCACGATCGAAGCCGGCTCCGAGCAATCGGGACCGGCGATCGCCGCGCACGACGAAGACGACGACACGGGCCGCGCGAGGCGCGCCCCACCGAAGCGCCTGCGTCCTGCCGATCCGGATCCGCCGGAGCTCGCGGCGCGCGCCGGCGAGGTCGACCTGAAGGCCGGGATCGATCGCGACGTCGCCTCCGGCCCGAGCATCGTGATCGACGATTCGCTCGACGGCTCGGGAGTGCCCGATCACGTGCCTCCGACGCGGGGCTCCGCGATGGAGCATGCTCGCGAGACGAGCGGAGAGATCTCGCGGGCGACCGGGTTACGCGACGTGTCCGGCGAGATCGCGGTGTCGCGGGCGCGCTCGAACATCAGCGTCGAGGCCGACGACGAGGACTCCGCGCCGGTGATGATCCACGAGTCGCTGCGTCCGGCGCGTGTCGAAGACGAGCCGTCCGCGCCGATCCTGCTCGATCGCAAGCGGCCGAGCGACCCACCTCCCAACACGCCCATCGACACGCCTCCAGAGCCCGACGACGACGAGATCGTCGAGCTCCCCCGCAAGCCGACGCGATCGATCGCGGTGGTCGCGAACAAGCGCAGCGAGCGTCGCACCGTCGCCGGCATCGGCGTCGTCGGCACGCCGCGGCCCAAGCACGACACCGTCGAGGCGATCCCTGCGCAGCTCGAAGATGACCCCACCGGCGAGCACGTGAGGCTCGGCGATGCGATCGATCGGGCGCTCGGCCGCGGGCCTGGCATCGGTGCGGAGGCGCCCACGGCGCCCGCGGCGCCCGCGGCGCCCATCGACGTCGACCCCACGCGCGTCGACACCTTCGTCGCACCGGGCCCCGACG
>JBDTEH010000009.1:0-4592 GCA_039922635.1 Kofleriaceae bacterium
GGGGCCTGTCACCGTCGCTCCCAACGCGGTGACGAAGCTCTCCGGCGAGTCGCCGAACATCTCGCGCTACCGATCCCAGACGGTGCCCGCGGTGGCCGCGGCGAAGCTGTGCATCGACACCGCCGGCAACGTGTCGAGCGTCGATTTTGTGGGCCGGCTCGACCCGCGCATCGCCAGCGAGCTCGCGGATCAACTCGAGACCTGGAAGTACAAGCCCTACGTGATCCACGGCACGGCGATCGGCGCCTGCTTCGTGGTCACGATGCGGATGAAGTGACTACGACTTCGGCTCGGCGACGACCGTGCCATGGAACATATCCATGCCACACGCGAAGCCGACCTCGCCGGTCGCCGGCACGGTGACCGCGACCTCGACGGGCTTGTTCATCGGGAGATCGACCGTGTTCTTGTCGGGCGTGACGAGCTGCGCGATGCAGGTCGAATCCGCGGTGCGCGTGAACACCAGCATCAGCTTCTCGCCCGGCTTGCCCATGATCTTGTCGGGCTTGTAGCCCTCGGTGTTCACGGTGATCTCGATCCTGCGGACGCCGTCCTTGTCGGTCGTGCCGGCGGTCACCGGCGCGGCAGCTTCGACCTTCGGTTTGGCGTTCGCGTCCGCGGCTTTCTTGCAGCCGCCAGACGATAGGATCGACGATAGGATCAGGGGGAGAGCTAGCAGCGTCGCGCGTACCATGCCGTGTCTATAGCAGATCACAGCCGGGAGCAGATCACAGCCGGGCGGAGGTCGCCCCGTGCGGCGATGCCTCCATGTCCGACACCGGATCGGCCCAGTTCTCGAACTGCAGGATCCCGAGCTCGGCGAACCGGGCGCGCAGCCGATCCGAGAGCAGCTCCGCCTTCTTGATGGCCGGGACGATCTTCGCGAACAGCATCTGCCGGAACATGATCTGGCCCTGGCTATGGAGCGCGACGTCCATGCACTCCTTCACCGGCAACCCCTGGCGCTCCCACACCTCTTGGAACAGGAACCGATCGCGCATCAGCCGCGCGGCTTCGTAGACGAAGTCCTCGCGCTCGCGCTTCACCGACTCGGGCTGGTCGCGATAGAAGTCGCGCAACGACAGCACGCCGAACGCGACATGGCGCGCTTCGTCGCCCATCACGTACGCGGTCAGCTCCTTGAGCAGCGGTTCCTGCGTGTTGTTGCGGATCATCCCGAACGCGGCGAGCGCGAGGCCCTCGACCATGATCTGCATGCCGAGGAACTTCATGTCCCAGCGCGAATCCTTGAGGATCAGGTCGAGCAGCGTCTTCAAGTGCGTGTTGCACGGATACGAGAACCCGACCTTCTGGTGGAGGTACCGGTTGTAGACGTCGACGTGGCGGGCCTCGTCGGCCACCTGCGATGCCGCGTAGAGCTTGGAGTCGAGGTCCTGCACCGAATCGACGAGCTGCGCGGTCGCGAGCAGCGCGCCCTGCTCGCCGTGCAGGAATTGCGACAGGGTCCAGCCGAACGTCTGGATGTTGATCTCCTTCTTCTCCTTGTCGGTCATCCTCGCGTAGATGTCCGAGCCCCACAGCGGCATCAGCTGCTCGGGCCCCAGCGGCCGCTCGAGATCGACATCGGTCTGCCACGGCAGCACGTCATCGGAGATCCATTGCGCGCGCACGGCCTTGTCGTAGAGGTCGCGCAGCTTCTGGCGGGTCTCCTGGTACCCCCAGGTGTAGGTCACGTCGAGCGTGGTCTCGAGCATCTCGATCGACGGACCAGCCAAGGTTGCGGCGGCGTTCACCATCTGGGACTCCTAAAAGTGAAACTTGTTTCAAGTTTGGCCTTGGCCGGCGGCGACGTCAAGGGCATTGTACGGAGGATGCCCCGGCGCGCCGCTCGCAGAACTCCCGATGCGGTGCTCCGAGGAGTCCCGAGTCCGGAGTTCCGGCAGGAGCGATCGCGGCGCAGCTACGAGGCGCTGATCGACGCGGCGACCGACCTGTTCGGTAAGCTCGGCTACGACGCGATCGGCACGCCCGAGATCGCGGATCGGGCCGGCGTCTCGGTCGGCACGTTCTATCGCTACTTCGACGACAAGCACGAGGTCTACCTCGAGATCATGCGGCGCTCGATCGGCGCGGCCTACGCCGAGACCGTCGAGAGGCTGATGCCGGAGCACTTCGCGAAGCGCTCGCGCCACGACACCATCGCCGAGGCGTGCCGGCTGCTGTTCGAGCACGTGCTCGCCCGGCCGGCGCTGACGCGTAGCTTCATGGAGATGTCGCTGCGCTACACCGATGTCGCCGAGCTCCGCCGCGCGTTCGAGCAGGTCGCGGTGGAGAAGCTCGCGGCGTTGATCGCCGCGATCACGCCGCGGACCACCGTGCCAGACCCCGAGGCGTTCGCGTACGTGCTGTATGGCGCGGCCATGCAGTGCGCGTACGGGCTGGCCGTCCACCTCGTGCCGACCACGATCGACCGGAAGCGTTCGCAAGAGGCGCTCGCGGCGTTCATCGAACGCGCACTGTTTCCGTGAAACGCGCCCCCGCGAGCCGGGAAATGTGTGATCGTGGAGCGATGCGGTGGAGCTCGTGGACAATCGTGTTCGCGATCGCGGTCGTTTCGACGACGGCGCTCGCGGGTGGGGACAAGGCGCACGCGACCAAGAAGGAGTCGGCCAAACCGCCGCCGCCGACGGTCGATCCGGGCGCGAGCACGGGCAGCGCGGACGGCTCGGCGGCCGCCGAGGTCGATCCCTTCGCCGGCTATCCCCAGATCCACGGCCCCAAGCACTACGACCTCGGCCACAACGCCGAGATCGATGTCCCGGCCGGGATGCGCTTGTTCGAGAGCGCGACCGCGCAGGACATGATCCGCAAGGGCGGCGGCTCCGCGGAGGGTGCGATCGCGATCGTGATGACCGAGTTCGGCGGCGCGAACTGGGTCGTGATCGTCGAGGCCAACGACGGTGGCTACGTCGACGACAGCGACGCCGATCAACTCGACGCCAACGAGATGCTCGAGGACTTCAAGCGCGGCACGGCGGAGCAGAACAAGAAGCGCGTGGCGATGGGCATCCCCGCGCTCGAGATCGACGGCTGGAGCAACCCACCCGCGTACGACAAGGCCAAGCACCACCTCGTATGGGGCCTCAACGCGCACGATACGGGCGGCAAGGTGATCAACTTCTTCACGCGCTTCCTGGGCCGCGCCGGATATCTCTCGCTCAACCTGATCGACGATGCGGCGACGATCGAGCAGTCGAAGGCCCAGGCGCTGTCGGTGCTCGAAGCGACCCACTTCAAGCCGGGCTCTCGCTACGACGATCACGCCAGCGGCGACAAGAGCTCGGGGCTGGGCCTCAAGGCGCTCGTGGTCGGCGGCGGCGCGCTGCTGATCGCGAAGAAGACCGGGCTCCTGGTCGTGCTCCTGTTGTTCCTCAAGAAGGGCTTCATCGTCGTGATCGCGGCGATCGGTGGCTTCTTCAAGTGGATCACCGGCAAGAAGAAGAAGGAGGATCACCTGTCGATCCACCTTCCGCCGCATGATCCGACCGGCGGCGCCGGAGGCTTCCCGCCCGCGGGACCGCCGCCCGGAGCTCCGCCGTCGTCGGGCCCACCGCCCGGTGATCCCGGCGGCACACCACCTACGGGCTGACCGCTGACCTACACGTCGAGATAGGCGCCCTCGGCGGCCGCGAACACCGGCACCGCCGTGTGGCTCGCGGTGCGCGCGACGACCTCGTCGATCATCTCGTCGGTCGCGTCGGGGCTGTGATGGAACAGCGCGAGCTTCTTCGCGTGCGCGCGCTCGGCGACGATCACGCCCGCGCGCGCCGGCGAGTGGCCCCAGCCGCGGCGGACGTCGTAGTCGCGATCGGCGTGCATCGCGTCGTGAATGAGCAGGTCGGACTCGTGCGCGAGCGCGAGCGCCTGCGGCAGCGGTTCCTCGGGCGAGGGGTACTCGACGTCGGACAAGAACGTCACGACCTTGCCATCGGCGGAGATCCGGAACGCGGTCGTCCACATCGCGCCGTGCGGCACCGCGGCGGTCGCGACCTCGAAGCCCGGCAGCGCGAACGTCGCGCCCGGCGTGAAGCTCTCGATCGACACTCCGGCGGCGAGGTTCTCGAGGCCATTGAGCGGCGAATAATGCGGCGCCAGCTGGTTCTGCAACGTGGCCTCGAGCGAGACGCCGGAGATCGGGTCCGCGCCCATGATCCGGATCTCGTTGCCCTTGATGAAGAACGGGGTGAAGAACGGCAGGCCCTGGATATGATCGAGGTGGGTGTGCGAGAGCAAGATCGGCAGCTTGCCCTCACCCTTGCCGAACCCCTCGCCCATCAAGTGCTTCGCGAGCTCGGTCGCGCCGGTGCCGAGGTCGATCAGCAAGCGATCGCCACCGGCGCTGACCAGCTCGACCGAGGTCGTGTTGCCGCCGTAGCGCAGGTAGTCGCGGCCGCTCATCGCGAACGACCCGCGCACCCCCCAGAACCGCAACTTCACTTCGGCACCTGCGGGACATCGTGCACGCCGGTGCCCGGGTGCGTCGGCTCCTCGACGGGCTCGTCGTCGTCCGGGCCGATCGGCACGGACATGCCCTCGAACGAGGTCAGCACCTCGATCCCGCGCGTCGCGCC
>JBDTEH010000010.1:0-7775 GCA_039922635.1 Kofleriaceae bacterium
TGCACCGACCTCATGGTCAACGCGAACCATCGCGCCGCGCCCGAGGGCATCCTCGACCTGTGGCGCTGCCCCGGGCTCGGCGGCATCACCGTCGATGCCGCCGGTGCGCACGTCGGCGCCGGCACGACCTGGCTCGAGGTCCAGCGCGAGCCCGCGCTCGCCGCGTGGTCACCGCTGATCGCCGCCGCCCGCGAGATCGGCGCGCTGCAGATCCAGGCCCGCGCGACGCTCGGCGGCAACGTCGGCACGTCGTCGCCGGTCGGCGATAGCCTGCCCGCGCTGCTCGCGCTCGACGCCGAGCTCGAGCTCGCCTCGGTGCGCGGTCATCGCCGCGTGCCGTATCGCGAGTTCTGCACCGGCTACCGCAAGACCGCGCTCGCCGCCGACGAGCTGATCGTCGCCGCCCACCTGCCGCCGCTCGCGCCCGGGGCGCGCAAGGTGTGGAAGAAGGTCGGTACGCGGCGCGCGCAATCGATCTCGAAGGTGATGGGCGCCGCGGTGATCGAGGTCGACGGCGGGGTCGTCACGTCGGCCCGCCTCGCGCTCGGTGCCGTCGCCGATCGGCCGATCCGGATCTTCGAGGCCGAGCGCGCCGTACGCGGGCTCGCGCCGGCGCAGGCCGCGGAGGCCGCGCGCGCGGCGGTCCACGCGGCGCTCCACCCGATCGATGACGTCCGCTCGACCGCTGCATATCGCCTCGGGGTCGCGCAGAACCTGGTCGCGCGGTTCTTCACCGACGTGATGTCATACTCGTAGCGTGCCGCCGAAGTCCGACGATGCCGACGACAAGCGCGATCCGGAAGGATCCGGATCCGTCGAGGTCTCGGTCTCCGATGCGTCGCTGCGCGTCGCCCAGTCCGGATCGGTCGAGGTCCAGGTCTCGGATCCGTCGTTACCGATCCCGCGCACGCTGAGCGATGCCGACTCCGCGCCGGTGTCGAGCGGCAAGGTCCACGCCGTCGCGAACGAACCGCACAGCGGTGCGCACCGCGCGCGCGAGGCGCTGACCGCGGCCGCGAGCGGCGGGGTCGAGTTGCTCGGCGAGGGCATCGCGATGCTCGGCGAGGGCGTCACCAAGCTCGGCGACCTCACCAACAAGGTCCCGCTGGTCGGCGCCTCGATCGGCAAGCTCGGCGGCAGGCTCGGCGAGGGCCTCACCCGGGCCGGCGAGTCCGTACACGCGCTGCCCGCCGCGACCAAGACCCGGCGCGGCCGCCTGCTCGTGCGCAGCGTGCTCGTCGCCTTCGTGCTCGTCGCGGGCTGGATCGCGGCGATCGTCGGGCTCCAGCTCCACGGCAACGACGTCCCCGACTTTCGCCCGAGCGCGGAGGCGATCCTCTCCGCGATCGGCAAGGGCTCCGCCTCGATCGGCGAGGTCTACGAAAAGTCGTCGCCGCGGTTCCAGGAGATGGTCCGCAAGGAGCGCTTCATCGACGAGATGACCGACCTCACCACCACGCTCGGCAAGTTCAACGAGGTCACCGCGATCAACGACACGCTCGTCACCAGCGGCCCCGCCGGCCGGGTCGGCCGGGTCTCGCTCACCGCGTCGTACGCGCGCGGCATCTGCAAGGGCTCGATCAGCTTCCACCGCGATCAGGGCCGCTGGAAGCTGCTCGGCATCGGCCTCGAGCTGCCCCCGGATCTCAAGGTCACCCAGGCCCAGCGCGAGCAGCGCGTCGCCGCGTGCAAGGACCCCGACAACCGCAAGACCTGCGACGTCCGCGACGCCGCCGAGACGATCCTCGAGCAGCTCCGCGACGGCAAGGCCGGCGAGGTCTGGGACGCCGCGAGCCCCGTGTTCCGCACCGCCGAGACCCGGATCCAGTTCGCGACCGTCCAGGACCAGCACCGCGAGGCGCTCGGCGCCTACAAGCGGATCCTGCGGGTGACCGAGGCCAAGGTGATCGGCGGCACCTCCGCGACGTTCGACACCGTCAGCGAGTTCGAGCGCTCCAGCGGCGTGCGCACCGTGTTCGGCTTCGAGCGCCAGTCGAAGACCGCGCCGTGGCAGCTCCGCAGCTTCAAGCTCGTGCTGCCGATGCCGCGCGCCGACGAGGGAGCGCTACCGACCAACAAGTAGTAGCGGTACTGGGGCTCGCCATCCAAGCCTCGAAGCCGAGGCAGCTGAAGTGACTGACGGCCGGGATTCGCTACTTCGGTGAGTTGGCTCGTCGCCGGAAGCCTTTCTTGGCGACCCTTCGCACCTTGTTTTCTGGAGATACCGCCTCGAATGCGAGGTCACCCTTGTTATCGATGGAGAAGCCGAGTCTCGCTGCTCGCTTCACAAGACCATTCGCCTTGCGCGCGTTCGCGTGAACCCCGACTCCTTCCCCGTAGATCCAAGCAAGGTGAAACAACGCGAACACGCTACCAAAGCGCGCCGCCTTTTCGAGGAGTGCACGCGCGCGCGCAGGGCTGCGTGTGATTCCAGTTGCGTCCTCGTAGCAATGGGCCAGTTCAACCATCGCATGAGCCGAACTGCGAGCGGACTTCTTCAACAAGTCCAATGCACGTGGCCGGTTGACCGCAATCCCTCCGTCTGGAAAACCTCGCAAGAACCAAGTTGCCAGAACATATGTAGCCCAGTCATTTCCAGCCGCAGAAGCAGTTCGAATCAAGGATACATATGTTGCCCAGTCCGGCCGATGTGAATACCGCTCAACCAAGGCCATGTCGACCGGTTCCATCGCGGGTCTACGCATTCTATTCTGGGCCCTTGTTCTGTTCATACATCCACCCCGACTCATCCTCGTCAGTCCATTGCGACTTAACCGAACGCCGCCGCTGGCCACGGACCGGCCTGCCCCAACTGACCCCGGGCCGGTCCTGGCCGTCCTGCCGCGGTCTTGCCGGGTCCTGCCGAAATGAATTCACCGATCTGCCCGGTTTCTTGATTAGCTCGGGGGGATGAGGACCCTAGCCGCGCTTTGCGCGATCGCGTTCACGATCGCATGTGGACCTGGACGTCGAGACGAAGGCGCCTGCACGCCTGGAGCGTTGCGCTGCAACGGCAACGAGCTGCAGACCTGCGTCAACGACGCGTTTCAGGACAGCATGGCCTGTCCGAACGCTTGCTCCGACCAGCTCGGCTGCACGCTGTGCGTGCCTGGCACCGGCACGTGCAGCGGCAATGATTCGCACGCCTGCGCCGACGACGGGATGTCCTACGTCGACGAGACGTGTGACCCGGTCCAGGGCGAAACGTGTGATGCGATGACGGGCGCGTGCTCCGGGTCGTGCGCGCCGAAGGCGCTCGGCAACAGCTACATCGGCTGCGAGTACTACCCGACGGTCACCGGCAACACGACCGGGACGACCTTCGACTTCGCCGTCGCGATCGCGAATACGACGTCGACGCCGGCGACGGTGACGATCGATGGCGGTGCGCTGACCACGCCGCAGACGGTGATGGTGGCGCCGAACGCGGTGACCGTGCAGAACCTGCCGTGGGTCGCCTCGCTAAAGTTGTGCGACACGCCCGACACCGACGGGTGCCTCATGGGCGAGGGTACCTTCCACTATGCCGCGCTCGCGGCCAAGGGCGGCTACCACCTGCGCTCGACCTTGCCGGTCACAGTTTATCAGTTCAACTCGCTCGAGTACGTGAAGGGCTCCATCTACTCGTACTCGAACGACGCGTCGCTGCTGCTCCCGGTCAACGTGTGGCGCACGCGCTACTTCGCGGCCGCTTGGCAGCAACTCGGGGGCACGAATGCGAGCGAGATGGCCGTGACGGCCGGCGCCGACAATACGATGGTGACGGTCACCTCGAAGGCCGCCACGCCGGCGGACCAAGGTGCGCCCGCCTTGACGGCAGGCACGGCGCAGACCGTGATGCTGAACGCCGGCGATGTCCTCGAGGTCGCGTCGATCACGGGCGATCTGACCGGCTCCTTGATCGATTCGACCGCACCGGTCCAGCTGATCAGCGGCCACTACTGTGCCGACGTGCCCGCGGGTGTGCAGGCGTGCGATCACCTCGAGGAGTCGATGTTCCCGGTCGACACGCTTGGAACCCACTACGTCATCAACGCACCGGCCGTCACCTCGATCCCCGCCGGCAAGGCCGAGATCGTCCGCGTGATCGCGACCGCCGACGGCACGAACCTGACGTATGACCCGCCGGTCGCGGGCGCGCCGGCCACGATCGCGACCGCGGGTGGGTTCATCGAGATCCCGAGCAACGCGACGAGCTACCAGATCACCTCCGATCAGAAGGTGTTGGTCGCGCAGTACATGGAAGGCCAGGCTGCGGGCGGCAACACGGGCGATCCCGCGATGGCCCTGGCGGTACCGAGCGAGCAGTTCCGCACGTCCTATCTGTTCCACGCGCCGACGAACTACGAGTCGAACTACGTCGACGTGACCGCGCCCGCCGGCGCAAGCGTGTCGCTCGACGGTGGAGCACCGCTGACGTTCACGCCGATCGGTACCTCGGGCTTCGGCCTCTCGCGCGTCCAGGGGCTCACCGCCGGGCCCGGCAACGATGGCAATCACAACATCCAGGGCGATATGGCGTTCGGCATCACGGTCTATGGCTACGGGCAGTACACGAGCTACTGGTATCCGGGCGGCCTCAACCTCGACAAGATCATCGAGTAGGTTCGCTTGCGCTATGCTCGGGTGCGCGTGGACGCAGCTGGAGATCGCGGTCGAGCTGCACTCGCTCGCCGAGGCCATGTTGCGACAGCGGCTCCGTCGGGATCACCCGCGGATGTCACGCGCGGCACTCGAGACCAAGGTGGACCGATGGCGAACCGCCCGACCAGGCGCCGAACACGGCGACGCGCCGGGCCGCGTCGTAGTTTGGCCCGGACGCCGCCGCTTGCGCTAGCTCTCGACCACGCGGGCCGGCGCGAGGCGCGCGGCCTGGTCGCGGCGGCGGCGGCGGCGCAGGATCCACCACGCGACCAACGCGGTGCCGGGCCACAGCAGCCACGACAGCAATAGCCAGAGCGGGCGCTGGAACCGGAGCTCGATCGTGTGCTTGCCAGGGGTCGTGATGTCGACCGCGGGGAAGTCGGGCGTCACGCGGCGGACCCGGACCTCGTTGCCGTCGACGAACGCGTGCCAGCGCGGGTGCCAGCTCTCGTGGACCCAGAACGTCGTCGGGCCGGTGGTCTCGACCTCGGCGACGATGTCGGCGTCGTCGCCGGGCGAGTCCTGGCGCCAGGCGCGCAGCGTCTTGCCCTGCGGCGGCGGGCCGGCGGTGCCGGAGCCGACGTACGCGAGGACCTGGTTGTGGATCGGCATGTCGCTACGCAGCCAGTCGAGCACGAAGATCCGGCCGAGCTCGCCGGTGCGATAGTACGGCGGCAACACGCCGAGGACCTGGACCGGCGACACCAGGCCGGGCGCGTGGAGCTTGCGGATCTCGTACTTTTCGGTGCGCGCGACGACCTCGCCCTCGGGCAGGTTCGCGCCCTTGGAGCGGTCGAACACGAGGTAGGGCGCGTCGTAGATCCACGCGTTCTTCGCGAAGTCGCGCACGGTCCACAGCGCGTCGTAGTTGGGGCTGGCCTGGAGGCCGCCGCCGCCCATCTGCAGCGTGGTCGGCACCCGATCGTAGATGTACGGCGTCAGGTTCCACCAGTGGTTCTCGGCGCCGGGGCCGGGTTGGTGGCGGGCCTGGGGCTGCTGGCCAAGCAGCGTCGCGATCTCCATCATGTCCTTGCGGACGGCGTAGTCGCGCAGCGTGCGGACGCGATTGAGCAGGGCGCGGCCGCCGGGGTACGCGACGAACACGAGCAGCGACGCGGCGACCGCCGCGAGCAGCGTGCGCACGCTGTAGACCAGCGAGGACACCTCGCCGGGCGCGGGCTGCGCGCGGCCGCGTCCGAACCAGCGGTCCCACGGCGCGTTCCACAGCTCCTGGCCGAGCATCACGGCGCCGGCGCCGACGGCCATGCCGATCACGGTCTGCATCGCACCGAGCGCGCGGACCGCGGGGATCAGGTCGTCACCGATCTTGCCGGTGTGCGGGCCCAGGCCGAGCCAGAGCGCGTAGAGGATGCCGGCGGGCCACAGCCAGCGCATCACGGGGCTGCGCTTGATCAGCGTGAACACGAACACGATCGGGAAGCCGAACGTGAGCAGCGGCAGGCGCCGGCCGAGGCCCCTGGGCATGTAGTCCAGGATCGAGCCCGAGGTGTACCAGTGCCACAGGCCGCCGAACCCGGGCCCGATCTCGTCGCCGACGCGGTGCGGGAAGCCGCCGAAGCCCTCGCGATCGAACACGAGCGGCAGCAGCACCGGCGCGGTCGTGATCATCAGCGTCACGCCGAGGATCGCGAGCCGGTGGAGCTCGCCCTCGACGCCGCGCACGCGCGGATCGCGCCAGTGCTGATCGGTCGCGCGGAACTTCCACACCAGCGCGGCGCCGATCGCGGCGACGCCGGCCGCGACGACGATCGCGGCGAGCGGGGCGCCGGGACCGATCGGCATCACGGCGAGCGCGCTCAGCAGCACCAGCGGGCCGCCGCCGACGTACAGTACGATCACGCCGATCATCGTCGGCGAGCGCCAGATCCGCCACTCGGCGACCAACCGCACGAGGAACGCGACCACGAGCGCGACCCCGAGCGAGATGCCGGCGAACGGATGGCACAGGAACGAGGCGCCGCCCCACGCGATCGCGGGTGCGAGGCCCTTGGCGTCGCGCAGCCAGCGCGCGCCGTGGCCGAGCGCGAGCGGGAACATGCACAGCGCCCAGGTCTGGGTGTAGAGCCCGACCTGGAACGTGCCGGCGTTGCCCGCGCCCCAGCGCGACTCGCCGTTCATGAAGCCGATCACGAACGCGGCGATCGCGGCCTGCCACGGGGTCGCGCCCATCAGGCGCATGCCGCGGTACGCGCACGCGGGCGCGAACACGAGCGGCAGGATCACGCTGAGCGAGAAGAAGAACGGCAGGTGGCCGAAGATCGCCGCGGGCAACGCCGACGCGAGCTGCGGGAGGACCTGATAGTAGTACGCCGACGCGTAGCCGGCGTTCGCGCTGGGGTTCCACAGATCGAAGTCGAAGTGGCGCAGGCAATCGGCGATCCGCGCGCTCTCGCCGAAGTGGAACGACAGATCGTCGCCGGCGGGCTCGCCCCACAGGATGTGCCAGTGGATCGCGGCGATCGCGATCGTGATCAACGCGAGCGCGGGCAGCGCGCCGTGCTTGGCGACCCAGCGGCCGACGTCGTCCCACACGTCGCGATCGCCGGGCCGCTTGCCGGCCGGCGGCGACTTCGCGGGTTTTATCGCGCCGGTGGGCTTGGCATCGGCGGCGGGCTCCGAGGTCGCATCGGGCGGGGCTGGCGCTGCGGGGGCCTCCTGATGGGTATCGTCGTTCTCGCTCACGCAACATCCTCACGATCGAGCTCGAGTAGATCGGCGACGCGAGCGTCGTCGAACCACGGGGTCGCGCCCCGGACCTCGGCGACCGCGGCGGCCCACCGGCTCGCCGCGCGCCCACACTGGGCGAAGTCCCAGCCGAGCGTCATGCCGTGGACCAGGATCGCGAGAAATGCATCGCCGCAGCCGACGTTGTCGCCACCAGGCGCGGCGGGCGTGCCGGCGATCTCGACCGCGCCAGCCTTGCAGACCTGCCGCGGTGCGCTGTGCGAGCGTCCCGTAGATCACCACGCTCGCTTCGCCGAGCGCCCCGATCACATCATCGGTGCACGCGATCCGCTCCCACGCGCATCCCGGCACCAGGCGGTACTTCGGCTCGCCGCCCGGCCCGACGTCGATCACGACCTCGCCGGTCTTGCGCTCGCCGTCGACCT
>JBDTEH010000011.1:0-29034 GCA_039922635.1 Kofleriaceae bacterium
ACGCGAACATCGTCGAGACCGTCGCGCACATGATGTCGGCGAAGCGCTGGTTCCCGGCGGTCGACGTGATCTGCGACATCGGCGGGCAGGACATCAAGGTGATGTTCATGCAGAACGGCGACGTCAAAAACTTCCGCCTGTCGAATAGCTGCTCCGCCGGTAACGGCATGTTGCTGCAGGCGATGGCCGATCAGTTCGGCGTCCCGGTCCGCCAGTACGCGGACGTCGCGTTCGAGGCGCGGCTCGCGCCGAAGTTCAGCTACGGCTGCGCCGTGTTCCTCGATTCCGATCGCGTGAACTTCCAGAAAGAGGGTTACGCGAAGGAAGAGCTGCTCGCGGGCCTCGCGCTCGTGCTGCCGAAGAACATCTGGCAGTACGTCGTCCAGATCCCGCGTATGGCCGAGCTCGGCCGCGTGTTCGTCCTCCAGGGCGGCACCCAGAAGAACGTCGCGGCGCTCAAGGCGCAGGTCGACTACATCGAGAAGCGCGTTCCGAACGCCGAGGTCTATCTCCACCCGCACTGCGGTGAGGCCGGCGCGATCGGCGCGGCGTTCGAAGCACTGCGCAAGACCCGCCGTCAGGGCACGACGACGTTCGTCGGTCTCGATCAGGCCGTCGACATCGAGTACGTCTCGATCAACGACGACAAGACCCGCTGCAACTTCTGCCCGAACAACTGTTCGCGCACGTTCATCGACACCAAGACCCTCGACGGCAAGACCGCGCGCTACATCTCGGGCTTCTCGTGCGAGAAGGGCACGGTCGAGAACATGGACGCGCTCAAGGTGCTCAACAAGGAGCGCCAGAAGCGCATGAAGCAGTACCCGAACCTGGTCGACTACGAGGCCAAGCTCGCGTTCAAGAGCTTCTACGAGCACGTGCCGATGCCGGAGCACGGCACGCAGGTCAAGGATGTCGTCGTCAAGCGCACGCTGCTCGGCGCGGTCCGCCACAAGGAGGTCGATCGCCCGTTCCAGCGCGCGTCGACCGAGGTGTGGGCGAAGCGCCGCGACGTCCGCGTCGGCATCCCGCGCGTGTTGAACCTCTACTCGACAGGCCCGTTCTGGCGCACGTACCTCGAGACCATCGGTCTCGACTCGCGCAACGTGGTGTTCTCCGACGAGACCAGCGAGGAGATGTGGCAGGCCGGCTGCAAGTACGGCTCGGTCGATCCTTGCTACCCGAGCAAGGTGTGCCAGGCGCACATCCACAACCTCCTGTTCAAGCACCACGAGAAGAAGCCGCTCAACTACATCTTCTTCCCCGCGATCACCCACGTCCCGACGTTCATCGTGAACCAGATGGACACGGCGAGCTGCCCGGTCGTGTCGGGCACGCCCAAGGTGATCCGCGCGGCGTTCACGAAGGAGACCGACTTCTTCGCCGAGCGCAACATCAGCTACCTCGACACGGCGGTGACGCTCAACGAGCCGCTGATGTGCAAGAAGCAGATGTTCGACGAGTTCGGGCCGCTGCTCGGCCTGACCCAGGACGAGAACGACTTCGCGATCGACGAGGCGTTCAAGGCCGTCCAGGCGTTCGAGGACGAGATGGAGCGCAAGGGTCGCGAGATCCTCGACGAGGTGACGCGCGAGAACCGCGTCGCGCTCGTGATGCTCGGCCGCCCGTATCATAACGATCCGGGCCTCAACCACTCGGTGCTCGAGGAGTTCCAGGCGCTCGGCTATCCGATCCTGTCGATGCGCTCCTTGCCGCGCGACAAGGCGACGATGGACAAGCTGTTCGCGGAGGACATCGCGAAGGGCGTGATCGAGAACGGCCTCGACGTCACCGACGTGTGGCCCGAGAACTACTCGACCAACTCGGTGCAAAAGGTGTGGGCCGCGAAGTACGCGTCGCGCCACCCGAACATCGCGTGCCTCGACCTGTCGAGCTTCAAGTGCGGCCACGACGCGCCGACCTACGGCCTGATCGATTCGATCATCGCCTCGGCGGGCAAGGCCTACTCGGCGCTGCACGACATCGACGCGAACAAGCCGAGCGGGTCGATCAAGATCCGGGTCAAGACCTACGCGTACACGCTGATGTTGTTGAAGGAGAAGCTCGAGGATAACGGAGTCAAGAAGGTCGAGCTCGATCGGTCGGTGACCGTGAAGAAGCTCGAGTTGATGAAGACGTTGCAGCAGAAGCTCGCCTCGGTCGGAAAGATCGACGAGCGTCTGGACCGCGAGGCCAAGACGCTCGAGGCGCAGGTCTCGGAGTGGATGGTTGTGGAAGAAGCGAACAAACCCAAGGGCAAGCGCACTACCGCCCTGAATGTCATGCGGACCTAAGAGGAGACACAGCAGATGAGCACGACGAACGAAAACACCACCGATCTTGATGCGATGTCCCTCGAAGCGATCGAGGTCGAGCTGAAGAAGTTCGAGACCGAGGAGCGCAAGCGCCTGGGGCTGCCGGTCGAGACCGCGCAGCACTGGTTCGACGCGGTCCCGCGCGAGTTCACGCGCGAGCAGCGCGAGCACACCACGATCCTCGTGTCCGGCCTGACGATGGCGCACGACCTGTTCATCCAGGCGGCGCTGCGCGGCATCGGCTACAAGGTCCTCGCGCTCGACGTGCCGGATAACGACGCGCTCCAGTACGGGCGCGAGTACGGCAACCGCGGCCAGTGCAACCCGACCTACTTCACCGTCGGCAATCTCGTGAAGTACCTCGACAACCTGCGCGACCAGGGCAAGTCCAAGGAAGACATCGTCAAGAACCACGTGTTCATCACGGCCGGCGCCTGCGGCCCGTGCCGGTTCGGCACGTACGTCACCGAGTACCGCAAGGCGCTCCGTGACTCCGGCTTCGATGGCTTCCGCGTCCTGTTGTTCCAGCAGACCGGCGGGCTCAAGCAGGCGACCGGCGACGGCGTCGGCCTCGAGATGAACCCGACGTTTTTCTGGGCCGTGATCCGCGCGATCCTGATCGGCGACTCCCTGAACGCGCTCGGCTACCGGATCCGTCCGTACGAGGTCGTGCCGGGCTCGGCCGACCGCGCCCTCGAGGTCTCCAAGCGCATCATCTCGGATGCGTTCGAGCACAACACCTCGCTGTCGCTCGCGCTCTACAAGGCGCGCCGCGCGCTCGGCAAGGTCCAGGTCGACCGTACCCGCCCCAAGCCGCGCGTCGGCATCATCGGCGAGTTCTGGGCGATGACCACCGAGGGCGATGGTAACTACGGCCTGCAGCGCTTCCTCGAGGCCGAGGGCGCCGAGCCCGACATCCAGCTCGTGATCGCCTGGCTGCTCTACATGGTGTGGCAGGGCCGCTACGACACGGCGCAACGCGCGAACCTGCGCGGCGTCGACAAGGCCAAGGACGAGCACGGCGGCTCGAAGTTCAGCTTGAAGGGCGTCGATGTCCGCAAGCGGCTCGCGACGCTGTGGGCCGGCGAGAAGGTCCTGCGCGGCCTGTTCACGACGTTCGCGAAGGCGCTCGGCCTCAACGACTACCACCTGCCGGACATGGAGCAGATCGCCGAGGTCTCGCACGCGTTCTACGACAACAACCTCCGTGGCGGCGAAGGCCACATGGAGATCGGCAAGTTGATCCAGAACGTCGCGTACTCGAAGGTCAACATGACCCTCTCGGTCAAGCCGTTCGGTTGCATGCCGAGCTCGTCGGTCTCCGACGGCATCCAGTCGTTCATCACCGAGCTCTATCCCCAGGGCATCTTCCTGCCGATCGAGACCAACGGTGACGGCGCGGTCAATGTCTACAGCCGCGTCCAGATGCAGCTGTTCAAGGCCAAGCAGCTCGCGCAGAAAGAGCTCGACAAGGCGCTCGCCGATGTCGGCATGACGATCGAGGAGGTCCGCGCGTACCTCCACAAGCACCCGTCGATGATGCATCCGTTCCACCGCTCGCCGCACATGGCGGGTTGCACCTCGGCCGACCTCGTCTACGAAGTCGGCGCGCGCAAGCACCGGTTCCAGTTCCTCAAGAGCAAGGTCGTGGCCGCGGTGACCGGCAAGGCTGACAAGCAGCACGAGGAGGCTCACGTCAAGCTGCTCGCCGTCGCGAAGAGCGCGGCTGCGAAGACCCGCAAGAAGAACAGCGTCGTGTCGATCGCTCCCGAGGTCGATCCGGACGACCAGGCGTCGCCGCCGATCCCGGCGGGCCGCAAGAGCCTCCGCGTCGTCGTCAACTAGGCGATGGCTCGGCGATGAGCTGGCTCGACAAGGCGCGCGCGCAGGCTCACGGCGCGCTGACCAAGCTCCCCGGCAAGGTCGGCGACGCCGTCCGCAAGGCGAATGACGCGCTCGGCCGGCCACTCGCCGACGAGCACGAGCTCGTCGATCGGCGATCGTTCGAGGCGAAGGTCGCGGCGCCGAACGACGCCGCGAAGCCTGCGGCCCCAGCAGCGGCCGCAGGCGAGGCCGCGCCGGTGATCGTCTATCACATGGACAAGACGCGGCGCGACGCGCAGAAGCTGACCGACATCCTCGACGCGAACGGCGTCACCTACAAGGTGACGAACATCCAGGAGGATCCGGCCGCGCAGTACGCGGTGCGCCGGGATTCGAATGGGGCACGATTGCCGGTCGTGTTCATCGCGGGCGAGTGCCTCGGTGGCCGCGAGCAGCTCACCAACGCGGCGAGCTCGGGCGAGCTGAAGACGAAAGTCTTCGGCGCGTAGCTCGCACGAGCGTGGTATGCACCGGCCGATGCCGGACACCGAGAAGGAAGAGAAGCTCACCAAGGTCGCCGCCGAGAAGTTGATGTCGGCGCTCAACCGCGCCGACGAGCTCGGTGGCGAGCTCCGCGACTTCATCCAGGACAAGATGGCCACCGACCCGCGCTACATCCGCGCTCGCAGGGCGTGGGCGAAGCTGGTCGGCAAGGACTTCGAGTCCAAGGACGAGACCGCTGCGCGGGCCAAGGCCGCGGAGGCCAAGCGCGCCGCGGTCGCCGCCCCGACCCCCGCCGCGAAGCCGTCGCCGACCCAGGTCGGGTTCGGCGATGCCACGATCAAGGCGCAGATCTTCGGCAAGAAGAGCGACCCGTGGACCGGGCGCGCGATCACGATCCTCGAGCGCCTGAAGGTCGACTTCGACAACGTCGATCTCGAGGAGCCCGAGCACGAGGCCAAGCTCGTGCCGCTGACCAACGAGACCAAGCAGCACACGGTGCCGTTCATCTACCTGCGCGGCCAGTTCATCGGCGGCTTCAACGCGCTCGCCGAGATCGAGCGCCTCGGCCAGCTCGACTTCGCGCTGATGACCAAGGACGAGCGCGACAAGGTGCCGGCGCACGCGCGCTTCGAGATCGTGCCGCGCCCGAACACCGACGAGATCGTGCCGGCGGACGAGATCCCGAGCTAAGCGCCGAGAAAACGTCGCTCGAGCTCGTCGAGCATCGCGAGGCGCGGGTCGCCGGCCGGGAACATGTTGCCGAGCCATTCCCTGATGTAGCCGGTGTCGAGGTCGGTGCGTGCCGCGAACAAGTGCTGGAGGTCGACGAGGTCCTTGTCACGGTAGTAGACGAGCTTGTAGAGGCAAAGATCCTCGGCCGAGATGAACGCGGCGGACCACCCGCTCGCGTCGACGATGCGTCGGACGCGCTTGGCCATCGCCGCGAACTGGGGGTGCTGGGAGATGAACACATCGACCACGACGATCCCCAGCCGTCCTTTGGCGAACCCGACCCGCTCGATGTCTCGAACGGCCTGGTCGCGTTTCACCATGACCCCGATACGTTCGAGACTGTCGAGCACGCGAACGACGTCGCCGGGGCCGACGAACACGGAGATGTCTACGTCGAGCGTCATCCGGGGGGCACCCCAGACACCGAGCGCGAGTGCGCCACCGATACCGTACGGAAGGTGATCCTCGTCGAGGCCCTCACCGATACGCCTCGCACTCGCGAGCGCTTCCATCATCTCTTCTGAAGCCTCTCGAGCGTCGCGATCACGGAGTCCGGAAGTGCGCGTAGTGATTCGAGGCGCGCCAGTTCGTCCGGAGACTTGAGGCTCATGAACCAAGCGCTGTCCCGGCACATCCCCGCGACGATCTCCAGACAGTCCTGGGGCGTCATCGTGCGGTATGCGGAGCCCCGCTCCTTGATGTGCTCGTCGCTCGCGAAGTACGCGCGCTGGGCCTCGAGGATCGCATTCTCCTTGGCCAGATCAGCCATGGTAGGAGCATAGCAACCTCCGCGGTTCAGCAACCGGACTTGCTGGCGTCGGCGCAGATCTGCTGCGGCGTGCGGCCGACGCCGAACAGACGGACCTGATCGAGCAGGCCGTTCAGCGGGCTGCCGCCGCCGGGCGGGTTGTTGCCGCCGAGCGTGATGCCGGTGGTGTTGGCGGTCGGTAGCGCGCCGGCACTTCCGCTGGTGATCAGCACGCCGTCGGCGTAGATCGAGATCGTGCCGTTCGCGTGCGTGCACGCGACATGGGTCCAGCGGTTCGGCTGGATGTCCGCCTGCGCGGTCAGGCTGCCGCCGGCGGTGCAGATCAGATCGCCGCCGGGGTAGACGAAGAAGCCGTATTGACCCTCGCAGTCGAGGATGCCGGCGCGGTCGCCGACGCCCGGGATCACCGACGGCGAGATCCACGCTTCGATCGTCAGGTCCGCGACGTCGAACGACGGGCTGTCCGCGATGTCGATGCCGGTCGTCGTGCCGACGAACAGCGCCTGGCCGACCTTGCCGGCCGCGTAGCTGACCGCGGTCGTCGTGCCGCTGTTGTGGTGGGACGACTCGTCGGTGAGGTTGTTCTCGAACTGGTAACACCCGATCAGCTGGGCGTCGGTGGCGTCGCAGAACAGCACCGCTTGCGCCATGCCGTCGAGCCGTGCCGGGCCGTCGAGGATCGGATCCTCGGCGTCGTGGAGCATGGGTGCAGCATCGCTACGGTCGCCCGCCGTGGGATTCGCATGTGGCGCGAAGCCGCAGGCCGCGACCCCGAGGAACCACGTGATCGTCCAGCTCCTCAAGCCTCGATCGTATCCCGTATTACCGCCCACGACGGCTCGGTAGATCGCGTAGCTAAAGGTGGCGCAGCTACCAGACGGCCTGCGCCTGGATCTTGAACACGTCGGAGTCCGGCATCGTCTCGAGCGGGACCTGGCCCGAGCGGAGCTGGACCTTGTCGCCGTACCAGTAGTGCGAGTACTGCACGAACAGCTCGCCCCAGCCATCGAGCGGGAACGACACCTTCGGCGACAGCACGCGGAACGAGTTCTGCGCGTCGTAGACGTCGAGGATCACGCGATCGAAGCGCGCCGACACGCGGATCTTGGGCAGCACCAGGTAGCTCGGCTCGACGCCCCACTTGAAGTACAGCCGGCGGTCCTTGTTCTTCATCGGATCCGTGTCGTCGACCTGTGGCGAGCGCACCCACGTGCCCATGCCGAACAGCCGGATCGCGGTCCGCGGATCGACCTTGAACGTGGTGTCGCTCGCGAGCGTGTACATCTTGCCGGTGCCGTCGTCGCTGCCGTCGAGGCCGAGGAAGTTCTCGGTGATGCCACGGCCGCCGGTCGAGTGCATGACCTCGAGCGCGGGCGCGAGGTAGAGCGCCTTGTCCATGTGGTAGTAGCCGAACGCGAGGTACGACGAGCCCCGGTCGTGCGGCAGCTTGTAGCGCGCGTCGAGCCCGGCGACGTACATCGTGCCGTCCTGGATCGGCGAGAGCTGGCGCTGGTCGCGGGTCCAGGTCCGCAGCACGTATGCACCGACCTCGACGGGGCCGACCGGCTGGACCGCGGCGATGTGCGCGATCGGCGTGAGGCCGAGGTTCTGCTGGAGCTCGGCCTGATGAAACCCGAGGCCGCCCTGGATCCGCATGCCGGTCGCGAGCGCGTACGCGAGCTTGAACCCACCCTGATGGGTGCGGCCGAAGATGTACGTGTCGTACGGCTCGAAGTAGCCGTAGCGGTCCCAGAACACGCCGACCTGGACCGAGAGGTGCTTCACGTCGAGGAAGTTGTTCGCGGTCACGGAGGCCTGCGCGATGCCGAGCTGGTCGGCGACATCGGCCTGCGCGTAGTCGGAGTACAGCGACGCGAACATGCCGAACTCGACCTTGTAGTCGCCCTTGCTCGCGGAGAAGTGCAGCTCGGACCAGTCCGGTTCGTAGAGCCGCGTGTACGCGAAGCCCGACAGGTAGTAGTCGTTGTCGACGAGGTAGGGCTCGCGCGTGCCCTGGGTCATCAGCGGCATGCGCGCGTAGCCGTGGAGCTCGAGCTTGACGCCCTGGAGCTCGACGCCGGGTGCGGTGACGCCGCCGCCGGTGCCGGATCCGGGGCTCGCGGTCAGCGAGTCGGTCGTCGAGGGGTTGTGGACGATCACCGATGTCGGAGGCGAGGGCGGCGGGTTCGGCGCCACGGCCGCGGCGCCCGGATCCGGTGAGGCCGCCGGCGTCGGCGGGCCCTGCGTGGCCGGCGAGATCGGCGAGGCCGGCGTGCTCGATGCGGTCGGTGCGCTCGGTGTGGTCGGTGGGGTCGGTGGGGTCGGTGTGGTCGGCGAGGCCGGCGCGCTCGGCGTGGTCGCAGCGGGCGCTGGCGTGCGCGGTGGGTCGGCGAACGCGAGCGCCGAGCCCAGAGCGGAGCCCAGCGCGGGGACGAGCCAGAGTCCGCCGATGGCGGGGGACCACTTCACGGCAGCCCCGCGAGTCGGCTCTTGCACGCGGGCAGCTCGTCGGCCGAGAGGAACCCGGTGTCGACGAGCAACGGCTTGACGGTCTCGGCCGTGATCACCTCGACGCGGACCGCGGCGACCGGGACGGCCTTGCCGGCGATCTCGACGGTCGTCGAGGTCGTCGCGGGCTCGTGATGGAGCAGATCGTGGGCGACCTCGGCTGCCGTGCGCGCGAGCGGCTCGATGTCCTTCAACACCTCGATCGACTGCTTGCCCTGACACACGAAGTTGATGTTCGCGGCATCGGCATCGGCGCCGGCGATGAACACGTGCTGGAGCCCGGCCTCTTGCACGGCCTGGACGGCGCCGCGCGCCATCCCGGAGTTGTTCGCGAGGATCGCATCGACGTGCCCGCCGGTACGCGTCAGCGCGTCCTCGACCGTGCGCAGCGCCTGCTCGGGCGACCACGACGAATGGTTCTGCCTCGCCACGATCTCGATGTCGCCCCTCGCGAGATACGGCGCGAGCGTGTCGTCGTAGCCGCGCGTGATCTCCATCGCGACCGAGTGTCCGGCCTGACCCGACAGGATCACGTACTTGCCCTTGCCGTGGGTCGCGGCGATCGCAGCCTTGGCCTGGAGCACGCCGACCTTGTAGGAGTCGTGCGAGACGTAGAAGTCGAGGTCCGGGGAGACGATCGCGCGGTCGTACGCGATGACCTTCGCGCCGTGCTCGTGCGCGAGGCGGACGTACGACGATGCCGCTTGCGAATCGGTCGGCTGGATCACGAGGACCTTGACGCCCTCCGCGAGCACGTCCTCGACCTGCGAGATCTGCTTCGCGTTGTCGTTGTCGGCGGCGAGCGTGACCACGCGGAGGCCGAGCTCGCGCGCGCGCGCCTCGAAGTACTTGACGTCCTTCTGGTAGCGCTCCTCCTGTAGCGAGGACAGCAGGAACGCGACCTCGGGGCCGTCCTTGCGGGCGCAGCCGGTCGGCGCGGGGAGGGCGAGCGCGGCGAGCACCGCGACCACCGGGACCACCGTGATCCGGGCGAGCCGGGATTTACCGGGAGAGGCACCCGCAGCGGGCGAGGCGGTGGCGACTTCCGTACGAATCATGAGCGTTTTCCTCGAGAGATCTGGACCGCGGCGAGCAGGACGAGGCCGGTGAAGATCAGTTGCAAGTTGGAATCGATCCCCAGGTGGTTCATCCCGTTCGCGAGCGTCGCGAACACGAGCGTGCCGAGCACCGTGCCGACCACCGAGCCGCGGCCGCCCGCGAGGGCGGTGCCGCCGATCACGACCGCGGTGACCGAGTCGAGCTCGAGCAGGTTGCCCTGGCTGCCGGGCGTGACACCGTTGACGCGCGCCGCGAGCATCACACCGGCGATCGCCGTCAGGATCCCGACGATCACGTACGCGCCGATCGTGGCGCGCTTGACGTCGACCCCCGAGAGCCGCGCGGCCTCGGGGTTGCCGCCGATCGCATAGAGGTGACGGCCGAACCGCGTGCGCTTGGTGACGAAGATGCCCCACAGCGAGACCGTGCCGGCGATCAACACCTGCACCGGCATGCCGCGCTCGGCGAACACCCAGAGCACGGCCCCGGCGAGCACGACCTGCGCGGCGATCCGCAGCCCGACCTGGCGGGACGTCAGCGGTTCGAGCTGGAAACGGCGGCGGCCGCGGGCATCGCGCAAGGTCAGCGCGATGCCGGCGGCGAGCGCGAGCGCGATGATCGCGATCGTCGGTGCGAGTGGGACGGTGCGCGCGAGCAGCGAGAAGTCGTCGCCCATCGGCGACAGGCCTTTCGCCCCCGAGAGCACCAGCGCGGCGCCACGATACGCCTTGAAGCCGGCGAGCGTGACGACGAACGCCGGGATGCCGCGCGCGGCCCACCAGCCGTGCCACGCACCGAGCGTCGCGCCGACGGCGAGCGCGGCGACGATCGCGAGCGGCGCCGAGCCGTGACACTTCAGCTGGATCATCGCGGCGACCGTGCCGGTCAGCGCGACCCCGGCACCGACCGAAAGGTCGATGCCGCGGATCAGGATCACCATGGTCATGCCGACGGAGATCACGAGCAGCACCGAGCTCTGGACGAGCAGCGTCGCGAGGTTGCCCTGGGTGAGGAACACGCCGCGCGTCTGCGGCAGGACCGCGAGGATCGTCCACAGCAGGACGAGCACGCCGGCCATGATCCAGATGCTGGAGTCGCCCGCGCGCAGCGGGGCGCGCGCACTCCGTTCGAGCTTCGCCACGCGCGTCATAGGTCGGGCCTCGCTTCGCTCGGGACTCGTGCTCGAACCTGGTGCGAGCCCACTGCGAGCTCCATGATCCGGAGCGGGGTGATCTCGGCACCGGCGAGCTCGCCGGCCGCCTGGCCCTCGCGCAGCACGATCACGCGATCGGCGAGGCGCACGACCTCGGGCAGATCCGACGACGCGAGCACGACCGCGTGGCCGCGCGACGTGAGCTCCTCGACGAGCGCGTAGATCTCCGCCTTCGCGCCGACGTCGACGCCGCGGGTCGGCTCGTCGAGCAGGAGCACGCGCGGCGCGAGCTCGAGCCACTTGCCGATCACGACCTTCTGCTGGTTGCCGCCCGACAGCGTCGCGACCTCGGCGCCGAGGCTCGGCGCCTTGATCGATAGCTCGCGCAGCCGGGCGAGCGCCGAGTGCTCGATACGCGCGCCGTCGATGATGCCGAGCTTCGACCACCGGCCGAGCGCCGAGAGCGCCAGGTTGTCGGCGACCGACAGGCCCAGGACGAGGCCCATCGCCTTGCGGTCCTCGGGGACGTACGCGAAGCCGGCGGCGATCGCGGCGCGCGGGTTCGCGAGCACGACGGGCGTGCCATCGATCGAGACCTGCCCGGTGAACCCCGCCTTCGCGGTGCCGAACAAGGTCGCGAGCGTCGCGGTGCGCCCGGCGCCCATCGCCCCCGCGAGCGCGACGACCTCGCCGGCCCCGACCGTGAACGACAGCCCGTCGACGACCAAACGGTCGGGCAGGGTGGGGTGCGCGACGCGCAGCTGTCGAACGTCGAGGACCGTCCTCGTGGAGGTGTCACGTGCGCGCGCACGTGCACGATCCTCGACGGCCGCGCCGGTCATCAGCGGGACGAGGTCGGTGCTCGGCGTCACGACGGCGACCAGGTCGCCATCGCGTAGCACCGCGACCCGGTCGCACAGCGCCGCGATCTCCTCGAGGCGGTGCGAGATGTAGACGAACGAATCGCCTCGCGCCCTCCGCTCGCGGAGCAGCGCGAACAGCTTGTCGCTCTCGGCTTCGCTCAGCGCCGCCGTCGGCTCGTCGAGCACCACGACCTTCGCGCGATCCGCGAGCGCACGCGCGATCTCGAGGCACTGCTGGACGCCGACCCCGAGCTCGTCGACCGGGGCCTGAAAATCGAGCGCGTCTGCTTCTGCACCCAACACAGGTGCCAGCAACGCGCGCGCCGTGGCCTCGAGCTCCGCTTGATCGACGATGCCGAACCGCGTCGGCTCGCGGCCCAGCATGAGATTTTCCGCGATCGACAGCTCCGGCACGAGCGCGAGCTCCTGATGGACGATCGCGACGCCCGCACGTCGAGCGTCGAGCGTCGAGCGCAGCGCCTGAACCTCACCCTCGATCACCACCTCGCCGGTGAAGCTCCCCACCGGGTACACCCCGCCGAGGATCTTGATCAGCGTCGACTTGCCCGCGCCGTTCTCGCCGACCAATCCCAGCACTTCGCCCGGCTCGATCGTCAACGTGACCCCGTTCAAAGCGCGCACCCCCGGGAACGCCTTGCCGATCTTGCGCAGCTCGATCACGCGCCCCCCCGCCGACGGGGACGTACTACAGTTTCACAACTTCGTTCGCGTAACCCACCGGAATCACCCGGTCCAAAACGGGGACGTACTACAGTTTCACAAGTTCGGACACCACCGGACGTGCGCCGCCGCATCACCAGCAAGCCCGCGATCGCCAACATCACCCCACTGCCGGCCGAGCCCGGCCCGCCCTGGCACGCGCACGCCACGCCGGTGCGCACGCTGCCGCTATCCGAGCCGCCGCCCAGCCCGCCGCCGGTACCGGCATCGGGATAGTCGCCGGCGTCGTAGTCACCGCAATCGGAGTGCTCGTACGCTCCAGCGCGATCGAGCAGCGTCAGCATGTACGCGCCCGCGCCGTAGCCGACCATCGGGATCGACCCGGCGTACGAGCCGATCGCGCCGCCCGACGACACCGTGTTGTACAGCTCCGGCAGCAGGTTGTAGTTCACCGACGCTTGGCTGCTCACCCACGCGAGCAGCGAGTCGGCCTTCGCGGTCTGACCGGCGCGGCGGAACGCATCGCTCGCGCGCAGGTCGATCAAGATCCACTCGTTGATGTCGTAGGTGTCCTGCGAGCCCTCGAGCCGCTTGTAGCCGCCCGCCGGCGTCACCAGGTGCGAGAGCCCGTCGAGTGTCGCGGTCGCGATCGGGCTATCGGGTGCGAGTACGCCGAACGTGACCGCCTCGATCGTCGAGCCGTCGTGATAGTTCGTCCCCGACTGGAGCTTCTCGAGCGATCCGGCGAGCACGTTGTTCGAGTCGACGAACGCCCCCGCGAGCGCGTTCGCGGTCTTGGTCGCGAGATCGCGGTAGCGCGTGACGTCGTCCATCCGCCCCGCGCGGCGCGCGAGCGTCGCCATGTCGCAGAACCCGCGCGCGGTCGCCGCGGTCGTGTACAGGAAGTGCTGGCGGTTGCCCCAGTGGACCTCCCAGATCGACGCGTCCGCGATCGAGATCGCCGAGGTCTCCATGTTCGCCGCGAGCGGCTCGGCGACGCCGTTCTTGATCGCGTCGTAGACCGTGTCGCCCTTCTTCGTCGTCTCGGCGAGCCAGCCCGCGTCGTTCGACGCGTCGACGTACTGCCGTGCCGCCCACAGGTACAGGCCCCAGCCATCGATCTCGATGTTGCGCGTGGTCGAGCCCGAGTAGTCGGCCTCTTCTTCGCCATCGCCGAAGTAGCGCACCGTCGAGATCCGGTACGGGACGTTGTTGAGGTAGCTGCCGTACTTGCCCGCATCGGCGTCGAGGAAGAAGTTCAGCGAGTCCTTCGCGCGATCGACGTGGCCGGTCCGCGCGAACGCGGTCGTCGCGTACGTCGCGTCGCGCACCCAGGCGGTGTGCCAGGCACCCGGCGGCAGGCTCGCGAGGATCATGCCGTGGTTGTGCTGGCGCGGCGTGTCCTGATACGGCTCGAGGATCTGACCCATCCGCAGCACCGCCTCGGCCTGGCGCCACACCTGAGTCTCGGTGTCGGTCAGGCCCGCGGGTGGCGCCGTGCGATACGCGTCCCATTCGGCGAGCAGGTCGTCGTGGAGCTTGTCGGCGGCGCGGCCGTTCAAGAACGCCGCCCACTTGGTCGCGGCGCCGGCGGTGTCGCCCGCGCTGTCGAACAACACCGCGACGCCCCACCACGCCGAGGCGCCGGGCGCGAGCGAACCGAGGCTCTTCTGCTCGGCGTTCTTCTCGTCGGTGCCGCTGCAGCTCGCGGTCAGCGTCAGCGTGCCGCCGCCTTGCACCGTCGTGTACGCGTTCGGATCGCAACTCGACACGTCGGCGCCGCCGATCGGGGCGTACACCATCGCGCCGCCGCCCGGGCCGGTCTCGGTCGCGACCGTGCCGTCCCAGTGGATCACCTCGCCGTTCGCGTCCGGCACGTCGGGGTTCGAGGCCGAGCCGAGCTTGAAGTTGTGGATCGCAAATGCGGTGACCGGCACCGCGCTGCCGCTGGTGTTGGTGACCTTCACGAGCATCACGAGCGCGTTGCCCTCGTAGCCGAACGGCGCGACGAGGTACGTGTCGGCGCTGACCGGGCCGACCGTCGAGACCGTGTGAATCACGTTGGTCTGGTCCTCGTACTCGACCGTGGTCGGCGTCACGCTGCCGAGCCACTGCGAGGTCGCGCCGGCCTCGATCCCGAAGTAGGTATCGAACGCCAGGTTGCGGCGGACGATGCCTTCGCCGTCGGGGTTCGCCGGGCTCGCGCGCAGGTAGCGGTACGGCCGCTCGAGGAACTGCTTGATCGCGTTCGCGCTCTGGTCGTAGACCTGAAACCCGAAGCCGTTGCCGGTGACCAGGTAACGGAACGACGCCACGGGATCGACCGCGAGCGCGGGGCGCGCGACCGCCCCGACCACGAGGAGCGCTGGGATCAACCGGCGAAGCATCGGGTCGCGCGTGTCCAAGATGTATGCCGGCCGAAGTCGTGAATTTCATTTGTGGTCATCTCGCCCCTGGGTTGCGAAACCAAACGTCCAGGCGCTGCCTTTCAAAACGTCTCCCGGCCCTGCGTTCGCGCAGCCTCGGATCGTGCTTGACGCCCCCTGGCACGTGGATTGAACTAAGTTCCCGCTCGGATGCGCTTCGTCGTCTTTTGCATCGTCGTCGCCGGCTCGGCCGGCTGCGAACCGCCCGGCTACCACAAGGGTGGCAGCCCCGATGCGGCCACCGCCGATGGTGCGCGCGATGCCGGCACCTCGACCGATGCCGCCGCGCCCGACAGCGCGACGCCGGGTGCGTGCAGTGACATGTTCCGGCTCGACGGCCACGGCGCCGCGATGACGTGCTGGGTGACCGGCGACTTCATCGCGTGGGGTGTCGATCCGGATCACGGTGCGATCGTGCTCGCCAAGGGCACGGACGGTGCGTGGACCGGCACGCACGTGTTCACGCCCGGGACGTATCAGTACAAGTTCATCGTCGACAGCACGATGTACCTCGCCGACCCGAACGATCCTGACGTGGTCGACGACGGCTTCGGCGGGCACAACAGCGTCTATACCTGCACGCCGTAGCGCGGAGCTCAGTATTCGTCGTGACGCACGACGGTGATCGGGCCGGCGTTGGCGGCCTCGAGCGCGGCCCGCGCCTGCTCGGCGGTCGTGACCGCGACGGTGACCGCGTTGTCCGGATGGAAGTGGCGGCTGCACGCCGCGCGGACGTCTGCGGCGCCGAGCTGAGCGAGTAGCTCGGGCAGCCGGGCGGTGTAGCCGGCCGGCAGATCGAACAGGCTGTCGCGGACCGCGAGCTGCATGCGCTGGCGCGCGGTCGCGACGTGGAACGGCATCGCGCCGACCAGGTAGCTGCGCGCGAAGTCGACTTCGTCGTCGGTCGGGCCGCGGGCGGCGTAGTCGGCGTAGAGCTCGAGCTCGAGCGCGACCGCGGCACCGGCGACGTCGATGGCGGCCGCGGTCCAGATCTCGAACCAGTGCGGCAGCCGCGACCGCCGCAGCGCGCACCCGGCGCCGTAGCTCCAGCCACGCTTGACCCGGATCTCCTGCATCAAGCGCGAGCTGAACATGCCGCCGAACACGGCCTCGGCGATCGCGAGCGCCGCGGTGTCGGGGTGGCCGTAGCGCGAGGCGAGGTGGCCGATCCGGATCTGCGCCTGCGTGCGATCGGGTTTATCGACGAGGATCGTGCGCCGGCCCGGCGGGGGCGAGCGGGGCTCCGGGGCGTCCGCGACGCGCACGCCCTTGGGCAGTCGCTCGACCAGCCGCTGGACGAGCCGCTCCGCGGTCGCCTCGTCGACATCGCCGGCGAGGCCGATCACGAGGTTGTCGGCGACGACTTCGCGCCGCCACAGCTCGCGGGCCGCGTCGCGGCCGAGCTCGCCGATCCGGGCGAGCGAGGCTTCGGTCCCGAGCGAGGTGCGGCCGTACGGGTGACCCGGGCTGCACAACCAGTCGAACCAGCGCGTCGCGAGCGCACTGTCGTCATCGCGGATCTCGTCGAGCACTTGCGGCGTCTCGCGCAACAGGCGAGCGTGCTCGGTGTCGTCGAACCGCGGCTCGGCGAGGATCTCGGCGGCCAGATCGATCACCTCGTCGAGGTGGCGCGTCAGCGACAGGCCCGAGAGCGCGAGCGAGTCGCGCGATAGCGAGACGTCGAGGGCCGCGCCGAGCGAATCGAGCGTGTCGTCGAGCTCCGCGCGCTGGCGGCGCCCCGCACCGCGGCGCGCGAGCAACCCGGTGTGGCGGTGCAGGCCCTCGACCCCGATCGGATCGGCGGAGGCGCCGCCGCGGATCGCGACCTCGAACCACACCAGCGGGGTATCGGGCGAAGGCTCGACGATCGCCTTCACGCGTCGTCGTCCTCGGTCTCGTCGCCCTCGGCGTCGGGATCCTCGGGCTCGGCGATCACGATGGTGCGATGTTCGGGCGCCAGGTAGGTGCGCACCACGCGCGTGATATCGGCCTCGGTCACCGCGGTGAGCCGCTCCGCGATCGTGGACAGCCGGCGGAAATCGCCGAGCGCGGTCTCGTAGTGGCCGAGCGCCTCGGCCTTGCCGTCGACGTCGGTGAGCGCGCTCCAGAAGTCGGTCTCGGCGAGCGCCTTGGCCTTCTCGACCTCGTTGGGCGGCGGAGGTTGCTCGCCCAGCCCCGCGATCTCGCGATCGATCGCCGCGACGATCTCGTCGGCGCGGTGGCCGCGCGCCGTGGTCACCGCGAGCCGCAGCAGCGACGGATCGCGAAACGGCGTCAGCTGTGCGTCGACCGAGGACGCGGCCTCTTGTTCGATCACGAGCTTGCGATACAGGCGGGCCGAGGGGCAGCCGGCGAGCAGCGTCGCCACGATCTCGAGGGCGGCCCAGTCGGGGTGATCCTGACCGGGGGCCTTGTAGCCGACCAGCAACCGATCGGTCGCGATCGGCTTGGGCGCCCGGATCATGCGCTCCTTGTGCTGCATCGGCTCCGGTTGCTCGGCCGGTGCCGGCAGCTGCGCCGCCGGGATGTGACCGTAGTGCTGCTCGATCAACGCGCGCAGGTGGTCGTCGTCGAAGTCGCCGACGCAGACGATCGTCGCGTTGTTCGGCGCGTACCACGTGCGATAGAACGCGCGGATCTCGGGGAGCGCGAGCGCGCGGATGTCTTCCATCCAGCCGATCGTCGGCCAGCGATAGGGGTGGACGGTGAACGCGTGCGCCATCAGCTGTTCGTCGAGCCAGCCATCGACATCGTCCTCGACGCGCTCGCGGCGCTCGTTGGTCACGACGTCGCGCTCGGCCTCGACCGGCGCTGGCTCGAGCACGAGGTGTTGCATCCGCTCGGCCTCGAGCCGGACGCCGAGCGCGAGATCGCGCGCGGGCAGCGAAAGCTTGTAGTAGGTCCAGTCCACCCAGGTCGCGGCGTTGGATTCGCCGCCGGTGCGCTCGACGAGCCGATCGAACTCGCCGGGCGGCAGGCTCTCGGTCTGGCCGAACATCAGGTGCTCGAACAGGTGCGCCATGCCGGTCGCGCCCGAGCGCTCGTGGCGAGACCCGACCCGGAACCAGGTCTGGAGCGCGACGATCGGCGCGCGCTTGTCGATCGCGGCGATCAGTCCGAGGCCGTTGCCGAGGCGATAGCGCCGGGCGGTGACGCCACGGCCGATCGGGGCCTCGGCCTCTAGCTGCCAGGTCATGCTACTTGGCCTCTTCGCCGAGGCGCGCCGTCGGCCAACTTCATCTCTGCCGATACTACGCGAAGCTCGGCTCGACAACGAGCCCCGCGGCCTCGGCAACCTCGCGAAGCGCGGGCTCGGGTCGAAACAGCTCGCTCGGTGCACGCATGCCGACCGGACCCGTGCTACGCGCGACCAGCTGGCGCGCGATCCACGTCGCGACGATCGCGGAGGTGCGGTAGAGGTCGTGGCCGCGCACGCCGACCTGTGCGGCGGAGAAGCCACGCCGCGCCTGCGCGATCACCGCGAACCTCGTGCGCGCGTACTCGGCGTCGCTCGGCTCGTAGGCCGCGAGCAGGTCGGTCGCGCGCTTGGGCACGAACGGCACCGCGCGTGCGAGCAGGCGCAGCGCGGTCATCGTCGCGCTCTTGCGCGAGGTCGACGCGAACGTCTGCACGTGATGCGCGGCGAGGTGGCGCGGGATCGTGATCACGTCGCCGCCGGGAAACGACACCGCTTCACGTTCGCCGCCGAGGGCGATCCCGGCGTTGACCCGCCGGCGCTCGCCGGCCGGCGCGACGCGCTCCCAGCGATCGCGGTGCCACACGAGGCCGCGCGCGTGCAACCCCGCGAAGGCGGCGCGCTGCCCCGCGGGCGATAGCACGAGGTCGTCGAACACGTAGGTGACGGCAACGTCGTCGAGCGGGCGGTCCTCGGCGACCCGCTGCAGCGGCACGGTCCGGACCACGTCCGCGTCGGCGTCGCGTGCGAGCCCACACACGTAGGCTGCCGCCCACGCCGCCGCCCAATCGCCGAGCACGCAATCGACACCGGCGCCGATGATCGCGACGCGACCGGCCCGCCGTGCAGCCGATTCGTGACGTTCGTACGCACCGTGCACGAACGCTTGATCGCCGCCGAGGTCGACGTAGTGCGCGCCGGCGGCGAGCGCGGCGGCGAGCACCGGTTCGTTCGTGTCGCTCGCCGGCCCCGCGCAGTTGAGCACCACGGTCGCGTCGCCGAACGTGCGCGCGAGCGCCGCGGCATCGTCGATCGTGGCGACCCGCACGGCTGCCGCCGGGAACTGCGCGCCGAGCTCCGCGAGCTTGGCCGGATCGCGACCGGCGATCGCGAACGCGGTGCCCGTCGCCTCGAGCTCCGCACACGCGCGCCGGCCGGTCAGCCCGGTCGCGCCGTAGACGACGATGTCAGGGCCCGATCTCATAGGTCAGCGCGAGCCGGATCGCATGCTCCAGGCGATCGTAGCGGCCGTCGGCGGTCGGAATACCATAGCCGTTGCGCACCGACGTGCACGCCGCGGTCGAGTAATCGTAGTCCGAGGCGATGCAGTCGAGCTGCGCGCGCGGATCGAACGAGCTATCGGTGACCGTCACGGTCGGAAAGTACTGCACGCCGTACCCGACCTGGATCAAGGCCCTCGGCAGCAGGTGCTTCAAGCGCACCTGCACGCCGACATCCGCGGTGAACGAGAACGGCGAGATCGACAGGGGCGAGGTCTCCTGATCGCGCAGCGACGAGGTCTCGAAACCGATCCGCGCGCCGAACCGCAGCCAGTCCTCACTCTGATCGAGCTCGACCTGCTCCACGCCGGCCCACAGCGCCAGCGGATCGTGGAACCCCCGCACGCGAAGCTGCCACTCCGGGATGTTCGCGGCGAAGAACGCGGATCCATAGCCGCGCACGTCGTAGGCCTGCAGGCGCGACAGATCCTCCCAGCGCGCTCCGACGTGGAGATCGAGCCTCCCCGGCAACCGCGCGCGCAGCTCGGCGTCCGCGCTCGCGGGCTGGGAGATGAACACCGACGACGCGCCGTGCAGGAGGTTGGCGCCGTTGCGCGGGGCCTCGAGCACGTCCATCGTCCCGGTCAGCTCGGTCTGGACCTCGAGGCCGGGCGGCGCGTGATACGAGATGCCGAGCCAGACATCGTTCGAGAGCTCGATCAACAGGCCCAGGTTGAGGACGAGGTTTCGCGTCGACAGCAGCGAGGTCGCCACGTTGACGTCGTAGTGCTCCTGCGCGAGCGGGTTTTGCAGCCCGCACGGTGCGCCGCCGCAGTCGCTCTCGATGCCGTCGGGTCCGCGGCCATGGTCGAGCGCCGTGTCGCGCGCGTAGTGCAGGTGGAGATCCGTCGCGTCGCTGTTGAGCGAGAGCCCGAAGTAGACCTCGTTGACGATCCGCACGCTCGCGCCGAGCCCCAGCCGATACGTGCGCTGGCCGCCGCCGAGCGTGTGATACGCGAGCGCGGTGCGGTTCGCGATGAAGGTCTCGGCGGGCGCGCTGCGCGCCTCGAAGCCGAGCGTCGCGCGGTCACCCGGGATGTGCCAGACGTACGCCGCCATGGCTCCCGGCGCGGCCTCGTCGTCGTGGATCGGTACGCCCGGCGTGATCCTGCCCGTGTCGGGGTCGAGCGAGTCGAGTCGCACGCCGTACTGGTCGAGGACCGCGGTCGCGGCGAGGTAGGCGTAGTCGGTGACGCCGGGGCCGATCGCGGCCGGGTTCAGATCGAGCGACGTCGCCGTCGCGACCGTCGCGCCGGTGAACACGGACCGGCCCGAGGTCGGGTCGCTGCGCGGCGAGGCGAAGGCGTCGCCGCACAGGCAACACGCGATCACCAGGGCAGCGCGAGACATCGCCTCGGAACGTATCACCGACGCCTTCACCACGATAAGCTCGCGCCATGTTCGTGCGAGCGCTGCTGATCGCGATCGTCTGCCTCACCGGTTTCGGGGCGTGTGACAAACCCAGCCACGAGAACATCGAGAAATGGGCGAACACGGAGAAGGGCACCGGCAAGCTCGAGAGCGCGTTCAAGAATGAAAACCTCGATCCCGATCTGTCGGCCCACGCCGCCTCCGTGTTGATCAAGCTGGGGCTCGATCCGGACGTGCGTAGCGGGCTCGAGCAGATGTCGCCCAACCGCCGGACCACCGTCGTGCAGCAGCTCGCGCCACGGCTGTGGGAGCTCGCGCGCATCGAGGGTGACATGCAGCTGCCGAACCCCACGCAGGTCCGCGCCAAGGACGCGCTCGTGCTCGTGCGCAAGTCGGCCGACGACGCGACCAAGAAACAGATCGACGGCTACCTGGTCGATTGGTACTGCGTGGGCTCGTACGAGGGCCGCGCCACGTCCGGCGCGGTTCCCGGTGCGACCGTGATCCGCTTGCTCGGACCAGCGGCCGCGAAGAAGCTGCTCCACGTCGCCGAAGGGATCCTCGCGGTGAATGTCGCCGCCGGCACCAAGAAGAACCGGCTCGGCGACGAGTTGCTGCTCGCGCTCGCGGTGACCGGCGATGCCGAGGCCGTGAAGTATCTGCTCGAGCTCGCGGCCACGCCGGCGTCGGCGCAGAAGGGCGATGACGCGACCTTGCCGGTCCGCGCGATGTCCGCGCTGTACAAGGCCTACGTCGATCCGGGCGGGTTATTCGATCTCGTGCCATCGACGGCGTTGGTCCCGAACATCGCGGCGATCGCCGCGATCGCGAAGAACGAGGCGGTGCCCGCCGACGCCGCCGATGATGCGATCCGGCTGCTCCGGGTGATCGGGCCGCCGCAATGCGTCGCGCCGCTGGTCGCGATGGTCGGGTACCCGCATACGAACCCCAAGTTCAAGTACGTCGCCGCCGACTCCGCGCTCAAGTGCGGCGGGCTGCCGGCGGCCAAGGACGTCGTCCATGCGCTCCCCGATGGGGCCTACCAGCAAGAGGAGCTGGTCGGCGGAGTCGTCGTCGACATCACGTTGATGACGCCGCGGGCACAGGTCCTCCAGACGTTCCGCGACCTGCTCGCCGAAAACGGACGGATCCCCCGCTGGGTGGCGATCGAGGGCCTCGCCGCGATGAAGTCGACCGAGGATATCGCCCGGCTCCAGGCCGTGAATTCCGGCGACAAGCTGATTGGTTATTGGGGGGATCAGAGCGCCATCGACCCGAAAGATCGTAAGCCTGAGCCCACGCTCGGGCAGCGGGCGAAGGAGCTCGCGGCGCGGCTGGGACCGCCGCTGAAATAGCTCGCTTCCTCGCGTCTTTGTCGGCGATGTAGTACAGTGACTTGCGCCCAGGACGAGGGAAAAGGGCGCACCCGCTAGGAGTACTGCGCGAATGGATCAGAGCAAGAAGACGATGCGGCACTTCTATTGCCGCGACGTGCTTTGGGAGACGTTCGAACAGATGGCGAACGACTTCGATTGCTCGATCGATTATCTCGTCAACGAAGCGATGCGTTATTACGCGCGCTCGAAGAACTACCAGTCGCCGGGCGGTCCCACCGGCGCACCGCCGAGCCAGAACAACGGCAACCCCGCCAACGCGAGCGGGCCGACCGGCTTCCCGAACAACGGCGCGAAGCCGCCGATGCCGCGCAACCAACCGACCCAGCAGCCGATGTCCGCGATGGGCGGAGGCCCGGCGACCGCGGCCTCGTCGGCCCGGCGGCCCGCGCCTCCGACCCCCGGCTTCGCCGGTGCGGGTGCCCAGCGCGCGCAGCCCACCACCTCTGCGCCACCGCCCGGCAACCACAACCTGGGGCACTCGCCGGCGCCCGCGCCGCTGCCCGCCGGTCCGCAGGTCGGGGCCGTCCCGACCTTGTTCCTGATCTACAACGGCCAGCGTTACCCGGTGACCAAGGACCAGTTCATCATCGGCCGCGGCTCGAAGACCTCGGACCTGCCGATCAAAGACGGCAACATCTCGCGCAAGCACGCGGCGGTGATCCGCCGCAACGGCACGTTCTACATCAAGGACCTCGGGTCGACCAACGGCATCGACTACAAGGGCATGCGGATCGACAACAAGCGGATCGATGAAGGCGACGTGTTTCACCTGTGCGACTACGAGCTGCGCTTCACGTATCGCGCGGATGGTTGATCGCCGCGGCCCTCGCGGGTTGCGCGACCGATCACGGTCCGAGCTCGGCGTTGAATCGTCGTGGCGGCTTCCGACGATCTGCGCCGACTGACAGAGCGCGGTGCTAGCTTGGTGGCGTCGTGGACGCCGAGCTCATGCGCAGGATCGAAGCGGTGCGGATGCCGCTCGATCTCGCGGCCAAAGATAACTTCGCGGGCGTACGGCGGATCGCGGGGCTCGGCATCGCGCTTCGCGCGGCGTGCGATGGCTTGATCGCGAAGGAGCCGGCGAACGAGGCGCTGGTGGCGTGGAGGGAGCGGCTGGCGGGGTGGGAGCAGCTCGACGAGACGCTGCAGCAGGTGGAAGTGGCACGCGGGATGAGGTTGATGGCGAGGTATCCGCAGCGCCAGCGGGCGGTGGTGAGGCAGGGCCCGACGATCGCGAGCTTGTTGCCGGCGGTGGCGGCGCCGATGCCGACCGCGGCGACCATGACGCCGGCGAGCACGAGCACGAGGTCGTCGACGGCGGGTGCCGCGAAGACGGTCGCGGCCAAGACGGTCGCGGCCAAGACGGTGAGGAAACCGAAGGTCGACGAGTCGATCGATCCGCTCGCGCAGCCGACGCACACGCTGCCCGGGATCGGGCCGGCGTTCGCCCAGCGGCTCGCCGAAAAGGGCCTCGAGACCGTCGAGGATCTGTTGTGGTGCCTGCCGCGCAGGTACGACGACGTCCGCGACGCGAAGCAGCTCGGCGACGTCGCGGCGATGGAAGAGGGCGAGCGCGCGACGTTCGTCGCGAAGGTCACGACCGCGCGGATGATCTTCGTGCGGCGGCGGCGGTGGGCGGAGGTCCGGCTCGCGGATCTGGAGCTGCGCGCGAACGCGGTCGTGCGCTGGTTCAACGTGTGGGCGGGGATCGACAAGCGGATGCCGCCGGGCAGCACCGTCACGATCTCGGGTGTCGTGCGCAAGCGCGAGGGCCGGCTCGAATTCGCGAACCCCGACATCCTCGCGATCGACCTGCCGGTCGACCCCCGCCCCGAGCCCGAGACCGCGCCCGAGCCCGGCCCCGAGCCCGGCCCCGAGCGCGGTCCCGGGCCCGAGCCCGGTGTCTCGAGAGCGGCGGCGAAGCCGATGCCGAAGTTGATCGCCCGCTATCCGGAAGTCGCGGGCGTGCCGGCGAGCAAGCTGCGCGCGGCGTGTCGCACTGCGTGCGCGCGGGTCGGCGCGAGCGCGGATGACGGCGTGCCGGCGAGCGTGGAGACAGCGGCCGGGTTGCCGGCGCTGTCCGCAACGCTCGCGATGCTGCACGAGCCGCCCGACGACATCGCGCCGGCCGAGCTCGCGGCGCTCAACCACCACACGAGCATCTGGCAGCGCCGGCTGGTGTTCGGCGAGCTGTTCGCGCTCGGCGTCGCGGTCGCGTTGAAGCGGCGCGAGCGGTGCGCGGATGCCGCGATGCCGTGCGCGCGCGCCGCGAGCGTCGACGCGGTCGTGACCCAGGCCCTGCCGTTCGCCCCGACCGGGGCGCAGACCCGCGCGATCGGCGAGATCGCGGACGACCTCGCGAAGTCCGAGCCGATGAACCGCTTGCTCCAGGGCGATGTCGGCAGCGGCAAGACCGCCGTCGCGTTCGCCGCGGCCGTGCAGGTCGCACGGGCGGGGCGCCAGACCGCGGTGATGGCGCCGACCGAGATCCTCGCCGAGCAGCACCACGAGACCTGGAAGGCGTGGGCCGCGGTCGCCGGGCTGAGGCTCGCGCTGTTGACCGCGTCGACGCCGAAGGCGGTGCGCCAGTCGCTGCTCGCGCTGCTCGGGCAGCAGCAGATCGACGTCGTGATCGGGACCCATGCGCTGCTCGCCGAGGCCGTCGGGTTCGGCGCGCTCGGGCTCGTCGTGATCGACGAGCAACATCGGTTCGGCGTCGCGCAACGGGCGAAGCTGCGCGACAAGGGCGACGGCCAGGGCGCGCCGCACCTGCTCGTGATGACGGCGACGCCGATCCCGCGCACGCTCGCGCTGACCGCGTACGGTGACCTCGATGTCTCGGTGCTCGACGAGCTCCCGCCCGGACGCACGCCGGTGACGACGAAGTTGGTGCAGGGCAAGCGCGGCGAGACCGCGGCGTACAAGCTGATCGCCGAGCGCGTCGCGCAGCACGAGCGTGCGTACGTCGTGTGCCCGAAGGTCGAGGACGACAACGAGGACAGTGACTGGAAGGACGCGACCACGGTCGCGACCGAGCTCGCGGCGGTGCTGCCGCACGTGCGGGTCGGGCTCGTCCACGGCCGGCTCGAGGTCGCGGCGCGCGATCGCGTGATGCGCGCGTTCAAGCAGGGCGAGCTCGACGTCCTGGTCGCGACCACCGTGATCGAGGTCGGCGTCGATGTGCCGGCCGCGACCGTGATGGTGATCCACGACGCCGACCGGTTCGGGCTCGCCCAGCTCCACCAGCTCCGCGGCCGGGTCGGGCGCGGCGGCGGCGTGGCGCACTGCGTCTTGATCACCCACGGCGGCCTGACCGAGGAGGGCAGGGAGCGGCTCGCCGCGATGGTCCGGACCACGGACGGTTTCGAGATCGCCGAGACCGATCTAGCGCTGCGCGGGCCAGGTGAGCTCTGCGGACCGCGCCAAGCAGGTGTCCCAAGATTGCGCTACGGCGATCTCGGCGAGCACTTCGAGCTGCTGATCGAGGCAAGGTGCCATGCGACCAGGGTTCTCGACGAGGATCCGGACCTGGTACGACCCGAACACACATCGCTCCGCGCGGCGCTGGCTCGCAGGCTCGCTCAATCCGTGTACGGCGCTGAGAGCGGCTGATCTGAACACAGCTCGTACTTTGTAGTTGATCGAGAAAACGGCATTAGTAGGATGCCGAGATGATGAGGACTTCTTCGGGGATCGTTTGGGCCGTCGCAGGCGCGTTGTCGTTCGCGGTCGCCTGTAGCTGGGGCGGAGCCTCGGATCCGAACAGTCATCCAGATGCCGGCGGCACCGCCGGGGCCGTCTGCGGTGATGGGACCTGCTCGGCCACCGAGATCAATAACTGCCCGCAGGACTGCGGCAGCGGCGGTCACGGCAGTGGCAGTGGCAGCGGCAGCGGCAGCGGCTCGAACGTCCAGGCGATCTGCGGCAACAACGTCTGCGATCCGGGCGAGACCGCGCAGTCGTGTCCCTCGGATTGCACCGGCGGCGGCTCGGGCTCGGGTACACTCGATTGCACTGACCCCAGCACGATCATCGCGTGTGGTCTGTGCTCGCTGACCATGGTGTGCACCGGGGTCGATGCCAACAGCTGCGCCGCCTGCGGATTTTGATCAGCTCACTTCGCCGGTGATCCACGCGAGGTAGGCCGCATGGCCAGCGGTCACCGGCAGCACGATCGCTTCGGGAACCTCATACGGGTGCAGCGCGACCAACCGCTCGCATAACGCTGGTGCGCGCTCGGCGGTGGTCTTCACGATCGCGAGCACCTCGGCGTCGTCGTGGACCTCACCCTGCCAGCGATAAATCGACCGCACGGCGGGCACGAGGTTCACGCACGCCGCCAGGTGCTCGGCGACCAGCACGCGGGCGACCTCGGCGGCCTGCTCGGAGCTGGGAAACGTCGAAATCACGACCACGACAGACATATCGAGGGCATGGTAGATCGAGCCCTCGTGCTGATCGTCCAGAAATACGGTGGGACCTCTGTGGGGTCCATCGACCGCATGAAGAACGTCGCGGCGCGTTGCCTCGCATCGCAGCGCCAGGGCCACCAGGTCGCCGTGGTCGTGTCCGCGATGTCGGGCGAGACCAACCGGCTGCTCGAGCTCACCCGCCAGCTCCAGGACGATCCGAACGACCGCGAGGTCGACGTGATCATCTCGACCGGCGAGCAGGTCTCGGTCGGCCTGGTCGCGCTCGCGATCCGCGCCGCGGGCGGCAAGGCGCGCTCGTTCCTCGGTCACCAGTGCAAGATCGTGACGGACAGCGCGTTCGCGCGCGCGCGGATCGTGTCGATCGAGAGCCAGCCGATCAAGGACGCGCTCGCGGCCGGCGAGATCGCGGTGATCGCCGGGTTCCAGGGCGTCGACGACAAGGGCAACATCACGACGCTCGGTCGCGGCGGCAGCGACACCACCGGCGTCGCGATCGCGGCCGCGCTCGGCGCCGATGCATGCGAGATCTACACCGACGTCGACGGGGTCTACACGAGCGATCCGAACGTGGTGCCGGACGCGCGCAAGATCGATCGGATCTCGTACGAGGAGATGCTCGAGCTCGCGTCGCTCGGCGCGAAGGTCCTGCAGATCCGCTCGGTCGAGCTGGGCATGAAATACGGCGTGCGCATCCACGTGCGCTCGAGCTTTTCCGAGGTCGAGGGGACCTGGGTCGTCCCCGAGGAGATCAGCATGGAGAAAGTCGTTGTCTCGGGTGTCACCGCTTCGCGCGACGAAGCCAAGATCACGCTCGAGGATCTCCCGGACTCGCCCGGCATCGCGGCGCGCGTGTTCGCGCCGCTCGCCGAGGCCAGCGTCTCGGTCGACATGATCGTCCAGAACCAGGCGTACGACGGTACGACCGACCTGACGTTCACGGTGCCCAAGGGCGATCGCAAGCGCTCGATCGCGATGCTGGTCGAGAAGGTGCCCGACCTGGTCGGCAAGGACGGCGAGCGGGTCTCGTTCGACGACGAGATCTGCAAGGTCTCGGTGGTCGGCGTCGGCATGCGTTCGCACGCCGGCGTCGCCAAGACGATGTTCGAGCTGCTCTCGAAGGAGCGCATCAACATCCAGCTGATCTCGACCTCCGAGATCAAGATCAGCTGCGTGATCGCGCGCAAGTACGCCGAGCTCGCGGTGCGCACGTTGCACGACGGCTTCGGGCTGTCGCTGCCGCCGGCCGAGCGCGCGGGGCTATAACGGCGATGGGTGGGTGCACGAACTGCAAGGGCAAGTCCGGCTGCGACGATCGCAAGGGCTCGATGATGCAGTCCGTCGACGACGCGCTCGACCAGCTGTATCCATCGCATACGTGGGGCGAGGCCGAGGAGCCGCATGATCCGGACCACGCCGGCATGCCCCCCGAGGAGCTCGCGGCGCTCGCCGAGGAGCTCGCGGCCGAGCTGCGCGCCGCGACGTTCGTGCGCCCCGGCGGCGACGACGAGCCGTGCGACTTCATCTACGTGCTCGCGCTCGGTCGCGCTCCGTGCATCGTGCAGGTCCGCGATCACGGCGTCGACGTCCCCCAGGAGTGGGGCGATGGCCCCGGCGCGATCGACGAGCTCTACCTGCGCGTCGTGGTCAGCCAGCGGGCGCGGGTCGCCGCGGTCCAGCAGGTCGCGGTCTCGGCGGTGCGCGATGGCGACCACTGGCTGGTGCGCGAGACGCCGCGCGCGGGCGTCTACGACGCGCCGTTGCTCGCACGCATGCAGAAGCTCGTCGCGATCCTGCCGGCGTACGATCTCCTGCACGTCGATTTCGGCGAGATCGCGCACGCGCCGCCCGGGTTTCACGCCGGTGGCTGGAGCCAGCTGTTCGGCGGTGCGCCCTCGATCGCGAACTACTTGTTCTATCCGCAGCCGACGACGATGATCACCACCTGCGTGATCGGATGACCGGGCAGGGGCGATGATCGACGACGAGGTCCGCGAGATCCTGCGCGAGCTGATCGCGGAGATCGGCGCGACCTCCGCGCGGATCCTCGGCGAGGATACCCAACCTCGCACCGGCGTCCCCGCGCGCACGCTCGCCCTCGGCGGCGGTGAGTTCCTCAGCGTCGAGTTGCCGACCCGCACCGCGAACACCGATGTCGAGGCCGCGTTCGAGCGCGCCACCCGCCAGCTCCGCACCGTACGCCGCCGCTACGAGGTCGCGCGCTTGCCCGAGATCGCGATCGCGCCCGGCAGCGTCGAGCCCGACCACGGCCGGGTGATCGTCACGATCGAGAAGTACCTCAAGGCGCTCGCCGGCATCGATCGCGCGTCCAACGCGTTCGTCACCCGCGGCACCGCGCTGATCGCCGCGGCGCGTGCGCCCGACGACCAGGAGTCGTCGCGCTGGCAGTTCCTCGCGCGGCGCACGCTCGCGACCAAGGAGCCCGGTAGCTCGCACGGCGAGGTCGTCGACCCCGATGCGTATGCGATGAGCTTCTGGTACGACGCCGTGCTCGTGGTGCTGCTC